>JAFVZY010000084.1 GCA_017507885.1 Candidatus Methanomethylophilaceae archaeon
GACCGCGACGTGAACGCGGCCCGGAACATGCTCCACCGTCGGGTTGGCCGGCAACCCTCGCCCGGTGCATAAGGCGGAATCGCCCCCATTACGGGCACGGATGAACGGATGTAATGCTAGAAAACCGTTCATCTGAGGATAGGATAACCCTGCATCCGATGGATTTCGAGGAATTCCTTCTTGCCACCGGGGAAGGAACCACCTTGGGGTTGCTCAAACAGTTGTTCGAATCTGGGGAACCATTGGGTGAAAGCACCCATTCGATGATGATGGAGAAATTCCGCAGGTACATGGTCATAGGCGGAATGCCCCAGGCGGTGGAGGAATACATCGAAACCAACAACATCATGTCCGTGGAATCGGTGAAAAGGGACATACTGTCGTTGTATCGTGACGACATCATGAGGATTCCGGGATTGATCGGTCCAAGAACACTGGACCTTTTCGACAGGATTCCGGCGTTGTTGTCGTCTCCGACCAAGGTTTTCCAACCGGGGTTGATCGAAAGCGGAAGATCTACAAGGTATTACGACAATGCGATAAAGTGGCTATGCGAGGCGCACATATTCAGGAAGTGCAGATGCAACCCCGATCCGGGTGTGGCAGCCGGCCTCAATGAGAATGCCCACAGGTTCAAGTGCTACCTGTTGGACACGGGACTGCTGATAAGTCTTGCATTCGGCAACGACGCCGAACATCTGAGTGAAACGTACAAATTGCTTCTTGAGGGTGATCTGAGCATCAACGAGGGAATGTTCTTCGAGAATGTGGTTGCTCAGATCCTCACGGCTAATGGTCTTGACCTGTGGTTTGTGGAAATGGACAGAGCGGGAGGGGGAAGAAAATACGAAGTGGATTTCTTCATCCCCGGAATCAATGGAATAACGCCCATCGAAGTCAAATCAGGGATTTCATCCAAACACAGGTCCCTGGATGTGATGATGGAGAAATACGGGAACAGGATAGGTCGCGCCTACGTCATCCATACCAAGGACCAACGCATCGATGGGAAGATCAGATACATCCCGTCGTATCTTGCAATCTATCTCCGATGTTCCCCGTGATGGTTCGTTTCCCGCACCTGCAAGGGTCCCGGGAAGTTCGACGTCAGGAGTCTTTCGAATTCCACGACCCGGGGATGACCCCGCGGGTCGAGGGTAAAGGAGCCGACGATTCCCGATTCCGGTCATCCCTACTCCCATACAGATCCGGATTCGAGGTCGAGTGAAAAGAGGAACCTGTCGGTCACCGGATACACACATCACATCATCACAACCCATTTGCTGTTTCTATTGGTGCCGTCATTCCTCAACAAACCCTCTGATTTCAAGGACGAGACTATCTTCTTGACCATGGACAACGACATCCCCGTTTCATTGGCCACATCCATCAATTTGGCTTCGGGTTCGGATTCCAGGCACAGGAGAACCTTCCTATGATTGATATCCAACTCGGACATGTGTATTTCAGTCTCCCTCCGCCTTTTCACATAATCGGGTTCGAATGCAAAGGGAATGGTTACTATTACACCATTGTCCGTGATGTTGAATGCCTCCCTGCCGTAATTCTTTACGATGGTCGGAACACCATGCCCACTCTGTTCGGTGAACCCGAACATTGAGAACAATTCGAAAAGAGACCTGTTCACAGGACGACTGTCACCGCTGTAGAACATATCCAAGGACAGGGGAAATGGTATCGGTCCGTTCGAAACAACCTCGATCCTGTCATCGAACACCATCACCGACGGAGGAATCATCATCCTCCAGGAATTGTGAACGCAGGCGTTGAACCAGGCTTCCCTGAACGATTCGAAATCGAACAGGTTGCCCTCGACCCTCTTGCCTTTGGAAAGATCGACCCGGGTCATTTGATAGGTCGACACTTCCCTCAACACTGCATCCATGGATCCAAGAAGACTCTGACCTCCGAAATCACTCCTTGTGGAAATGGATGACCGGTCATTTCCATTGAAACGCACAACCTGCATGGTCAACGTGTTCTGATCGGACACCAGATATGCCGTTAGATTGAATCTTCCCTGTTCATTCAACAACCCATGACTCCTGTAGAACCCGTCCTCGTCACGGGGATGCATCTTGCGTGAAGACATCAGACTGAACAAATAGTCGAACGTCAAATCCTGTTTATCGGATGGTTGACCCTTCAGGGGATCCAATCCACGTGACATGACCATCTGCACCACAACCTCGGGTCCTGCGGATTCATCGGAGGATACGTTCCTGATGTAGTACCTTCCATCGAATGAATATGGGATGTTGTGTCCGATTGCATTTATCGAGATGTACTCCCTATCATCATCGGACACATGGACACCTATGTTCGCAATGATCTGGGGCTGGACATAACTGCGTATCTTGTTTCTTATAGATTCGACGGTGGACGGACCGACATCCACTCCACAAACCTCCCCATCATCATCGACCCCAATGTAAACGGTTCCATGATTGCGTCTGTTCAACATGGCAGTGAGTGATTTGATACCTTTATCCAACTGAGACATGCTCTCCTTGAATTCCGTTATTTCATCTTCCCTGCCGATATTGGTCATATGAACACCGTGCGGACATCATCCTCTCGATATTAAATGGTTCGGAACTAGTTCGGAACTAGTTACGAACCAATTCGGAACCATTCGACCCCTTCATCAAAATAGACCCTGCGTTCCATGCAACCACATCGTTCGCTCGCATCGCTACTTTTTCATGAGATGTTTGTAGAAATTCTCCTACTTTTTAAGGGGGTATTTGTAGGAATTCTCCTACTTTTTAAGGGGGTATTTGTAGGAATTCTCCTACTTTTTAAGGGGGTATTTGTAGGAGCCCCATCACTTTCTCAAAGTGAAACACACGGACGGAAAACAGAGAAAAAAGAAGATGATGTTTGAAAAGGGGTGCAGGATTCACCTGCGACCCTTGTTGAATCCGCCGGACCTTCCCTTGGGTTTCGGCTTGTGCCTGTAGCCGTCGTCGATGAAGATCGAATCGAAGGTCTGGAGGTCGCCCATCTGCTCGAACTGTCCGCGTACGTACTCCTTGGCCTCATCGTTCTCGCACACCTTGGCGAGCCACTTGATGGCGGGAAGGGTGGGGTCGCCGTACATCTCGAAGTAGAGTTTAGCGGCCTCCACATCCTCTCCGACATCATGAAGGGTGTAGACGAGCTGTTTGCACTGACGCCCCTCCACGGATGCCAGGTCCACAAGGGCCTTCCTGCACTCCTCATAACCGTCGAGATGGCCTTTCTTGAGCCAATCGATCTCCTTCACACCCCCCATGACCCTTCCGACTTCGAGGATTCTCTGGACGTCCCCGTCGCAGTACTTGTCGAGGTATGTGGTGTCGTCCCTGTCGCAACTGAGGATCAGGTTCTGGATGTCGCCGTTGGCCAGATACACGGATGCCAGGGACCTCCTGACATCCTTCCTGTTCTGGACCGGGCGCAGCTCCTCCATCGCATCGGCGGAACCGAGCTTTACGGCATCGATCATCGGATGGATCCATTCGCCGTCGTTGACCTGGAGCCTCTTGGCTGCCAGGAACCTTCCATAGGGGGTCTTGGAGATCCCGAACTCGGTGCACATGGACAGGATGACGTCCCTGTGTTCGGACATGCCCTCCCTGAGGTAGTCCTCCTCTTCACCGGGCTCCACGGACAGGTATCCGCGCAGGAACTCCGCCTCGGGGAACACCTGTGCGAGCTTGTCCATCTTCCACAGGGCATCCTTGTCGCCCTTGCGTGACTTCACGAACACCTCGCGGATGGACTGTTTGAGCCTCTTGCGACTCTCGATCTGCTCGATGTAACCCTCCGCCTTGGGGGAGTCCCTCCTCCTGGCCAGGAGTCTGAGTCCCTCCTCGACCATCGGGAGCTCGTCCGGGATCCTGGATGCGAACACGTCTATGCAGGGGTCGTCGCCCTCGACATCGTCCATGCGGATCCTGTAGTATATGGCCAGGGGGTCGCCCCCGTCCGCCGCGGACCTGAGTGCGGAACCGTCGTATCCGGGATCGAGGGTCATGCAGAGGTAATCGAAGGAGATCATCGCCTGCTCGGGACAGAGTTTCGCCATCCTTCCCCTGATGGTCCTGAACTCCTTGGAACCCGCGTCGCGGAGCATGCGGAGGGCGTTGCTCTCGCATCCGCCGCTCATCTGGAGCATTCCGTGCAGATAGAGGGCCATGGCGAGGTCGGACCTTCCGTTGACCTCGCAATCGACACCTTTGAAGAGGATCTTCTGGGGGGTGGAGGGGATGGTGAGCCTCTGTTCCTCCTGTACCGCGGGGGCCTCCTGCACGGCCTCCTCGCGAGGTCTGAACTCGCCGTCACGCTGCTTGAAGTCCTTCCTGTCACCGTCGCGGGGTTTGAAATCCCTTCTGTCTCCGCGGGGTTTGAAATCCCTTCTGTCTCCGCGGGGTTTGAAGTCCTTCCTGTCGCCATCCCCGGGCCTGTAGGGCTTGCGGTCCCCACGGGGTCTGAATTCACCGTCACGGGGCTTGAAGTCCCCGCCTTCACGGGGCTTGTACTCCCCGTCACGCGGTTTGAAGTCCTTCCTGTCCCCACGGGGTTTGAAACCACCCTCGCGGGGTTTGGAATCCCCGTATTCACGGGGCCTGTAGGGCTTGCGGTCGCCACGGGGCTTGAAGTCCTTCCTGTCACCGTCACGCGGTCCGCCTCCGGAACCACGGCCTTTGGAACCATATCCGCCGTTACCCTTGCCATATGGCTTCTTGTAGGGTTTGCGATAACCGCCGTCGTTTCTGTTGCCGTTTCCGTCTCCGTGGTTGTCCTGAGTCATGGGATTTCGCTGCCGACTTGCAGACCTTCTTAATAAGTCTTATTGGAAGGAAGAACACAGGAATCACCGAGGATTATGGTTTCAGAAAACCATTTTGAAAATCGTGGTATTGAAAAAACATAAATGATTATAGTACTCATGTTTAATTATGTACGAAATCAGAGGGAGAATCGGAAAGACGAGGCTCATCGACGAGTTCTCGAAGGACAAACGGACCATCCGCCTTGTGAGTCCGGAGGGACTCGTGGAGGAACTCGGATCCCCGTTCCAATCTATATAAGCGGAATCACCGTTGCACCACTCATGAAGAAATCAACCGGAGCAGCATCCACGGTCTATCCCGAACCCGTTTTCATGGTCGCCACCTACAACGACGACGGAACTCCCAACGCCATGGCGGCGGCATGGGGAGGGATCGCGAACGACAAGCTGATCTCCATATGCATCGACAAGGGCCACAGGACCGCTGAGAACGTCGTGAAACGCGGTGCGTTCACGGTCTCCATGGCCGACGAGGCCAACATCGTCGCATGCGACTATCTCGGAATCGTCTCCGGAAACGACGTCCCGGACAAGTTCGCCAGATCCGGACTCCATGCGACCCGTTCCGACCTGGTCGACGCCCCCGTCATCGACGAACTGTGCATGTGCCTCGAGTGCGAGGTGGTCGACTATGTGGACGAGACCCTCACCGGGATCATCGTCGACATCAAGGCCGACGAATCCGTCCTCACGGATGGGAAAATCGACGTCGAGAAGCTGAAACCCGTCGTCTACGACCCCGTGGCCCACACCTACCGCTCCATCGGAGGGGTCGTCGGAAGGGCCTTCGGTGACGGGAAGAAACTGATGTGAATTCCATCGTGTGACGTTTCACGGAAAAGGGTCGGATGGAAAACGTCCGTCCGACCCGTAAACGGTTTTCACCCCCGTTCCGGAAGATCCCCTTCCGACCCTTTGAAAGGTTTCCGGCCGTTCACTCCATGCCCGCGTAACGCTTGGGCAGGACGTATATCTCGCCGTCGACGTCCAGGCCCACACGGGCCTCCACCTCGTACACGTCACGGATCAGGTCCTCGGTGATGACCTCCTTCGGATCCCCGATGGTGACGATCTCGCCCTGCTTCATGATGATGCACACGTCGCAGTAACGGGCCATGAGGGATATGTCGTGTTCCGCGACCAGGACGGTCATGTCGGAACGGGCCATCTTCCTCAGATACTCCATGACGTTGAGCTTGTACTTCATGTCCAGATGGGAAGTGGGTTCGTCGACCAGCATCAGCTTCGGTTCCTGCACATAGGCCTTGGCGATGAGCGCACGCTGCCTCTCACCGGACGACAGCAGGGACACGGGTTTCCTCCTGAGGTGATCCAGACCGAACGTCCTGAGCGCCTCGCGGACGACCCTCTCGTCCTCCTTGGTCTCCCACCAGATGCGGTCGACGAAGGGGTACCTTCCGAGCATGACCATGTCCATCACCGTCATGCCGAAGGTCTGTCCCGCCTCGGCGGGTACGTTGGCGACCAGTTTGGCCACCTCCGCGGGTTTCATCGTGCTGACATCGTTCCCGTCCACGGAGATGAATCCGGAGGTCATGTCGTGGATCCTGGAGATGCATTTCATCATCGTGGATTTCCCGCAACCGTTCGGACCGATGAGACCGACGAGCAGACCCTTCCCCATGGTGTAGCTCACACCCTTGAGGGCCTCGTGGTCGTCGAACCTCATGCGGAGGTCCCTGACCGTGAGGAAATCATCCATTGTATTCACGCCCCTTCCTCATCAGTATGTAGGCGAAGATCGGGGTTCCGATCATGGCGGTGATGGCACCCACGGGAAGCTCCATGGGGGACATGACGGTCCTTGCGATCAGGTCCGCGAAGAGCATGAGCATCGCACCGAGGACGATCGATGCGGGCATGATGAGCCTGTGGTCGCTCCCCAGTGCCATACGGCATGCATGGGGGATGATGAGTCCCACGAATCCGATGATACCGCAGAATGCGACGCAGAATGCGGTGAGGACCGATGCGATGATCATCATGGACCTCTTGAAACGGACGACGTTCAGACCCAGCTGCTTCGCCTGGTCCTCCCCCATCATGAACAGATTGAACTCCCTCGCCCAGACCATGGATATCAAAGATATGCCGATGGCGGGGATGAACACCAGCCAGGCGTTCTCCCACGTGATGTTGGCGAAGGATCCGAACAACCACCACATGGCGTTGGTGATGTTGTCCTGGGACATGGACAGGAATATCGTCTGGAAGGACGAGAATGCGAATCCTACGATGGTTCCCGCCAGGATGTAGTTGGTCGCGGAACCGCCCGAACCCTCGGCCACACCCATGGTGACGGCGAAGGCGATGAGACCTCCGACGATGGCGGCGAGGGGGATCATGTAGAGGGATCCGTTGGGCAGGAAAGGCAGGGAGATGCCCAGTGCGACGATGGCGATGGCGAACGTTCCGGATCCGGAGGAGACTCCGGTGATGTAGGGGTCCACCAGGGGGTTGCGTATCAGGGCCTGATACATGCATCCGGCGATGGCGAGACCCGCTCCGACGGCGATGGCCGCGATGGTGCGGGGGAGCCTGGACTGGTAGATGTACAACTCCACGGTGGTCATCTGATACAGTTCGGGGTTGGACGCTATCTGCTCGGGCGTGGCGTTGGCCTTCCCGATGGCCGAGAACAATGCTCCGATGGCCTCGCTCACGGGGATGACCCCTCCGGAGGACACCGAGATGGATATGAGGAACGCGATGAACGACATCACCACACCGAAGACGACGATCACGACGAAACGCCTCTTCTTGCGGTCTATCTCACTCTCCTCCTCTTCCATGGGGGCATCCATCTGCTCCCTCAGACCATGGTAGCCCTTCTTGAGCCACCCTTTCATCTTGTTGTCTTCATCCAAGGGAAACACCTCAGTAATACCTCGCCAGGAAGATCAGACTGGCGATCACCACGACCGCGAGCACCGCCCACGACCAGTGGTGGAATCCGTTTTCAAGAACGATCTCCCCCGAATCACCGTATTCTGGTCCGGCGATGTCGGAGA
>JAFVZY010000085.1 GCA_017507885.1 Candidatus Methanomethylophilaceae archaeon
GACCGCGACGTGAACGCGGCCCGGAACATGCTCCACCGTCGGGTTGGCCGGCAACCCTCGCCCGGTGCATAAGGCGGAATCGCCCACATTACGGGCACGGATGAACGGATGTAATGCTAGAAAACCGTTCATCTGAGGATCTATGTTCCATCCAACAATAAACACGTAGACCCGTATTGTTTAAGTTATTCGAAACATACGAGGCTCCAATGACATTGAAATGTGACCTTCAATACGGCAGGGGAAACGCCGGATACAAGCTCTCCCGCGTAGGGGTTAGGGGGGTACGCAAACCCGTCCTCGTTCAGAGGCAGGGCATCAACAACACCTTGAACAACATCCTTAATTGCTCCATAGACATCTTCGTGGACCTTCCCGCCGAGCAGAAGGGTTCACACATGTCCCGCAACGTCGAGGTTCTCAACGAGGTTGTGGAGGAGAGCGTGTCACACCCCATCACCGGTTTGGAGGACATGGCCGCAGACATGTGCAGGAGGCTTCTCGTCCACCACGAGTATGCACAGACCGCCGATGTGACCATCATCGCCGAGTATTTCCGCAACAGTCGGACGCCTCTTGGAAGGGATACCTACGAGATGTACAATCTGATGGCCGGAGGACACATCGAGCGTGACGGCGCCCTGACGAAGAAGATCGGCGTGGAGGTCGTGGGGATGACCGCATGCCCCTGCGGTCAGCAGACCGTGACCGAGATGCTCGAATACCCCGAGGGTCTTACAGTAATGACCCACAACCAGAGGAACGTGTGCACCCTCACCCTGGAGTTCCCCGAAGACATATCCATCGAGGCGGACGATCTCATCGATGTCGTGGAGGCGTCATTCTCATCCTCCACCTACGAGCTCCTCAAGAGGCCCGATGAGGGCCAGGTTATTATCAACGCCCACAGGAATCCCAAGTTCGTGGAGGATGTGGTCAGAAGTGCATTGGAGAATCTGGTTGCACGTTTCCCCGATCTCCCCGACGAGGTCTATGTGGATGTGGCGAGCGAGTCGGAGGAATCCATCCACAAACACAACGCCTTTGCGGAGAGGGAGGGTTTCCTCGGAGAGCTCCGTGGGGAGAATCAGTGAAACCGTTCGTAAGAAGGAGGTGAAGGGAGGTCCGCACGTGCGGACCCCTCCGACGGGGGTTCACTCCCCGTTTCCCGTCTTTTCTAAAACGAGATCGAGGACGGATATGTCGTCCACGTAGACGTCTTCGGGACATTCCAGGTCGTCGAGACATCCGACCCAGTAGACCACGAGGCCGGGTCCGAAAAGCTGGGTGTAGGGTACGAGTTGTTTCCTCGAGTTGAACCTGAATTCCGTATTGTCCCCGAAGGATGCCTTGCTCTCGATCCAATGGATCTCATGGCCCTTGTACATGACCGGTTTGTCAAGCAGGCAATCCGGGGTTTTGGTGTGTTCGGTTCCTCTGAGGTCGTTCTCCGTCAGGTATTTTATCCCCTGTTCGTCCAACCACTGATGCAACAGGTCCTCCCCCCAGAGTCCCCTTTCTTTCTGTCTGAGGCTGGCTTCGGGGGAGTACACGATGTCGTTCTCCACGGCTTCCCGTATCTCCGCCGCAACGCTCTGGTCCGGAAGGAGTTCGGGATCGTGGATGTATTCCCAGAATTCCTTCTTCGAAGCCCCGTCCTCCAGGAACAGGAACATCGCCGTGAGGATCGGCGGGAATTTGTATTTCTGGGAGAGTTCCATGATGGACTTCCCCCTCTGCCACTCCTTGAGCATGCGGGCCGAGTTCTGTTTGACGACGTAGAATCTCTTCTTTACCTCCCTGCTCGTCTTCTGGGTGTAGAGGGAGTCGAGGAGACGTTCGTCGTATTGGTCCGAAAGTCTCCTGACGTCCTTCACGGAACGCAGGGAGTCATAGAGGTCCTTGTATTCCGAATATTTCATCTGATCACTGTTTCAAATTGATGCAGAGGTTCTCCACCGCTGCTATGACGGGGTCCCTGACCATCGATGTGGGGGGACAGTATGCGTTCTCCGAACGGAACAGGAAGTCCTCCGCGGTCATCCCCGATACGGCCGCCGCAGTGAGCCAATCGATGCGTCCCGTGGCCTCCTCTCCTGCGATGATCTGTGCGCCGATGATCCTGTGGGTGGTTTTGTCCGCAAGGACCTTGACCACCATCTCCGTTCCGCCGGGGTAGTATCTTGCACGGGTCGATCCCTTGGATTTGCCTTCGACGACGTCGATTCCGTACCATGATGCCAATCCCCTGGACAATCCGGTACCTGCGATCTGTCTGTTCGCGATGACGCTGACCCAGGGGCTTGCGACGGCTCCGAAGAGCATCTTCTCCGCTCCCGCAGCGTTGTTTCCGGCCACACGGCCCTGTTTCACGGCTGTGGATCCCAGTTGACTCATGGTTGCGCCAGGCATGATGGCCGATTCGCACTGTACAAGGTCCCCTGCGACATAGATGTCTGGAACCATGCGGCCCCTCTTGTAGGGCTGGAGCGTGGGGGAGACCACGAGGGCTCCGAGGACCCCTATGTCGAATCCCAATGCTTTGGGGATGTCCAGGTTTGCACGGATGCCCGTTGCGAAGATCATCACGTCGCAGGGATACTCTACGCCCGCAGCCGTGACGGATGAGACCTTCCCCTCTCCGTTGACGGATTGGATCGGTGCTTTCATGATGAATTTGATTCCCAGCTTCTCGAGGTCAGCCTGAATGACGTCGGCCATGTCCTTGTCCGCTATGCGTGGGATGACCTGATCCATCATCTCCACGACCGTTACATCCTTTCCCATCTCTTTGAGGGAGACCGCGAGTTCGAGGCCGATGACGCCTGCCCCTCCGATGACGACTTTCTCCGCACCGTTCAGGGCCGCTTGGATGTCTTTTCCATTTCTGACCGTCCTGACGATGAAGACGTTTCCGAGGTCTGCACCGTCAATGGGTGGGACGAAGACCCTGCCGCCGGTGGCGATGACGAGGCTGTCGTAGGGGTACGTCTCTCCTCCGGCAACGATTGTTTTGGCAGAATCGTCCACTGATTCCACACGGGTTCTGGTGTGAACCCTGATTCCGCGTTCCTTTTCGTAGAACTCCGGGGTGTGCATGACGATGTCATTCCAGGCACTCTTCCCCTCGATTCCCCACGGAATCGCACAGGGCGAATAAGCTATGTCCTCGTCTTCCGTGAAGACGGTTATGTTCGCGGAGGGGTCTTTTTCCTTTGCAGTGGATGCAGCCGTCATACCCGCCGCACCGGAACCTATAACGATTATATTCCTAGCCATTTGGCTTACCCGTTCGGTTATCAAGGCATCCATAATAATATCTTCGCGCGAGAAGGAGCTCGGAGACGATGGCCGAATGGTGCGATTATACTCTGTCTGGCACATTGAAAAAACAACTTTATGCAGTACATAGTGTGAAAATCGTTGTCAAAGGGGTTATATCCCCTCTGGGGATAGGGGTTGGCAGGAGAAAGGGCAAATGAAGGACAAGAGGTCACCGTCACAGCTCGAAGCCCTCTGGAAAGAGGACGACATGGTAGATGGCGAAAAGGTCCGTGCGATGGTTGTGATCATGCGCACCAACGGATGTTGCTGGGTCAAGCATGGCGGATGCACCATGTGCGGATACAGGGAGGCATCCCTCCGCGAGGTGTCCGAGGACGATCTCGGAAAACAGCTGGAGCAGGCGTTGTCCAAATACAAGGACGAACCCTTCGTGAAGATATACACATCCGGCAGTTTCCTGGATGATAACGAGATCCCCCCCGCCGTACGTGAAAGGATACTCGACGCGTTCTCCGGATGCAAGCGCATCCTTTTCGAGAGTCGTCCCGAGTTCATAACAACGGAAAGCGTCGCAGGGTTGCCGAAAAACGTAACCGTGGCCCTGGGCCTGGAGAGTTCCAACCCGGATGTGCTCGAAACATCGGTACACAAGGGATTCACCCCCGACGACATACGCAGGGCGGGACTTCTCCTCAAGGAGAACGGTCTCGGTGTGAGGACCTACCTTCTTCTCAAACCCCCGTTCATGACGGAGGCCATGGCGATAAGGGATGCCGTCCAATCCGCGAGGTTCGCGGACGAGTTCTCGGACGAGATCTCCATAAACCCCCTGAATGTGCAGAGAGCCACGTACGTCGAGCGTCTCTGGAAGAGAGGGGAGTTTAGATCCCCGTGGATATGGTCCCTCGTGGACGTGTTCCGTCAATTGTCTGGCACTGTGGATTCCAGACTCATGTCGTCCCCTTCGGGGGGAGGCGCCATGAGAGGTGTCCACAATTGCGGGAAATGCGACAGGGATCTGCTCGACGCCATCGAGCGTTTCAGTTTCAACCAGGATCCCCGCGAGTTGGATGTATCATGCGGATGCATATCCAAGTGGCATGCGTACATGGAGTCCGAGAACCTTCTGGGCTCCCCTGCCGACCTGGATCGCGATTTCGAAAACGAATTAACACTGAGGGAGTGATTACAATGGATTACGACATCAAGAAAGGCTGGTTCAAGAACATCGAGGGGGACCTCCTTCCCCAGATGATGGAGGAGGTCTTCGGCAATGTTGCCGCGGAAGGCGACCTCTTCGTTTCATCCTACGGTGTCCTCGGACGCATAGAGGTCAAGGTCGTCAGCAAGACCCAGTTGGAGATCGTCACCGTCAATGCGGAGGGAACGTTCTCCGACGATGACATCCTCGGCAGCAAGAGGAAGCTCAACGAGTTCGCAGAGAAGGCTACTGGGTTCGATGCCAAGGCGCGCATGAAGAGGGCCCAGAAGAAGGCCAAGGAAGGCAAGCTCTGAAAACCCCAATCAAACCCCTTACCTTATTAATATAGTCGCGGGCGCGCGCGAGGGAAGTTTTAAATAGTAAGTGCTTATACCATCGTTTGGATTGGACAAAATAGTGTCTGACCAGACGCACCGGGCAATGCTCATGCAACCCATATGCGACCGTCTTCCTGCGGGAATTCTGACGGCGAAATTGGCGTCACGGTCAGAACATTAAGACGTTCGTCTGATAAATCGCGAGGTTAGCGAAGAGACCCTCGCTGGTATGTGTCAAATATGCCACAAAGAAGACGTCCCAAGAGAGGATCTAGGGCATTCGGCCCTAGGAAGAGAGCACAGTCCCAGACGCCTAGGCTGGACTCGTGGCCCGAGATCAGCGGATCCCCTAAAATCCAGGGATTCGCCGGTTACAAGGCAGGCATGACCCACGCCTTCATCGTGGACAAGCGCGTCAAGAGCACCACTTCCGGAATGGAGGTCCAGGTGCCCGTCACCGTCGTCGAAGTCCCCCCCATGAAGGTCGCGGCCGTCAGGTTCTACGAGAGCAGCATCGTCGGACTCAAGACTGCAGGAGAGGTTTGGGCAAAAGACCTGGACCCCCTCCTCGACAAGCGCCTCAGCGTTCCCAAGAACCACGACGAGTCCTCCTTCGCGAGGTACGACGGACTGGACATCGAGGATGTCCGTGTTCTTGCATACACCCAGCCCAAGATGGTTTCCGGTGTCCCCAAGAAGGTCCCCGACCTCATGGAGCTCAGGATCGGTGGAGGAACCATCGACGAGAGGATCGCTTTCGCCAAACAGATCCTCGGTACCGAGGTCGGATTCAACGACTTCTCCGCCGAGGGTGCACTGATCGATGTCATCGCGGTCACCAAAGGAAAGGGATTCCAGGGTGTCACCAAGCGCTGGGGTGTCAAGCTCCTGTCCCACAGGAACAGCAAACACCGCCGCGGAATCGGTAACCTCGGACCCAAGAGACCCGGATACGTCAGATCCACCGTTCCTGGATCCGGTCAGATGGGATACCACCAGAGGACCGAGTTCAACAAGAAAGTCATCAAGGTCGGAACCGAGGGTGCCGAAGTCACCCCCAAGGGAGGATTCCTCAACTACGGAGAGGTCAGGAACACCTACGTCCTCGTTCACGGTTCCGTTCCCGGACCCACCAAGAGGCTCATCAGGTTCAGAGATGCAACCCGTGTCCCCAAGAAGGCAGACACCGAGGCTGTCGACGTGACCTACGTCTCCATTGAATCCAAGCAGGGGGCATGAGTAAATGGCAACCACTAACGTCTATTCAGTCAGCGGAGGAGTCTCCGGAACCGTGGAGGTCCCCGCAGCGTTCGCAACCCCCTACAGGCCCGACATCATCAAGAAGGCCGTTCTTGCCGCAGCCGCCAACAAGAGGCAGCCCTACGGACCCGCCGAGGGATCCGGAATGAGGCACTCCGTCAGCACCTGGGGTAAGGGACGCGGAACCGCCCGTGTCCAGAGGGTTCACGACGGAAGGAAAGCAACCGAGTCTCCCAACAACGTCTCCGGTAGGAGGGCACACCCCCCGCGCCCCGAGAGGAAGTGGGAGCAGAAAGTCAACAAGAAGGAGCTCAAGATCGCCCGCCAGTCCGCACTCGCAGCAACCGGCTGCGCAGACTGCGTCAAGGCCCGCGGACACCAGTTCGATGATTCCGTCTCCTTCCCCATCGTCGTCGAGGATGCACTCCTTGACATGAAGGCAACCTCCGAGGTCGCAGAGCTGTTCGAGAAGATCGGAATCGGCTACGACGTCGAGCGCGCCAAGGCTGGACGCAAGATCCGTGCCGGAAGGGGAACCATGAGAAACAGGAAGTACCGCACCCCCGTTTCCGTCCTCGTCGTCGTCAAGGACGATGAGAGGCAGGCACCCATCTTCAAGAGCGCCTCCAACCTCCCCGGTGTCACCGTTGAGGAGGTCAAGACCCTGAACACGAGCATCCTCGCTCCCGGAGGAGACGCAGGAAGGCTCACCGTCTACACCAAATCCGCCATCGATGCAATAGGAGGATGGACACAATGAAACAGAGCGACATTCTCATCAGGCCTTACGTCACAGAGAAGTCCATGAACCACATGTCCGGAACCCCCACTCAGAAATTCAAGGACGGAAACAAGATCGAGTTCATCGTCCACAGGAACGCCGACAAGCCCGCCATCAAGATCGCGGTCGAGGAGCGTTTCGAGGTTAAGGTCGAGAAGATCTGGGTCAGGATCCAGAAGGATGGAAAGCATGCCATCGTCAAGCTCGCAGGGGGTTACTCCGCTGAGGACGTCGGCATGAGGGTAGGAGTCTTCTGAGGTGTGTGATTATGGGAAAGAGATTGATTCCACAGAGAAGGGGCCGCGGAACCCCCACGTACCGCTCCCCCAGCCACAGGCACGTCGACGATGTCAGGCTCCCCGCCATCGCAGAGGGAACCGCCGTCATCAAGGACCTGATCCAGGCACCCGGAAGGACCTGCCCCCTGGCAGTCATCGACCTCAATGGAAGGACCGACTACCAGCTCGCAGTCGAGGGTACCAAAGTCGGCCAGACCATCGTCATCGGCGGCACCGAAGTCGTCGCCGGAAACATCACCAAGCTCTCCATGATTCCCGAGGGAACCCTCGTCCACAACGTCGAGGCCAGGCCCGGGGACGGAGGAAAGTTCGTCAAGACCGCAGGTTCCTCCGGAACCATCGTCTCCAGGGGAGACAAGGTCAACGTTCTCCTGCCCTCCGGTGTCATCAAGGAGTTCAGCCCCGACTGTCGCGCCGCAATCGGTGTCGTCGCAGGCGGAGGAAGGGGAGACAAGCCCCTTGCCAAGGCTGGAAAGAACGTCCTGACCCTCAGGTCCAGGTCCACCGCACCCTTCAAGACCAAGGGAGTCGCGATGAACCCCGTCGACCACCCCCACGGTGGAGGAAGCCACGCTCACGTCGGAGGACCCAACTGTCAGAAGAGGACCGCATCGCCCGGTCAGAAGGTAGGATTCCTGCCTCCTAAGAAGAAAGTTAAGAAGTGATTGCAATGGCAAAGAAGATTATTGCAGGATCGGCAAAAGCCTCGAGGAGGA
>JAFVZY010000086.1 GCA_017507885.1 Candidatus Methanomethylophilaceae archaeon
GACCGCGACGTGAACGCGGCCCGGAACATGCTCCACCGTCGGGTTGGCCGGCAACCCTCGCCCGGTGCATAAGGCGGAATCGCCCACATTACGGGCACGGATGAACGGATGTAATGCTAGAAAACCGTTCATCTGAGGATCAACAAGGAAATCATCGGGATGTGCAACCTCATCGAACCGCGTTACATTCCATCCACCGAACACGTAGTGGTTGATGAAAAAGACATTCTGGCGATAGAAGTCATAGTCGGATCCGATCGTCCTTACAAATGCCCGGACTCCCTGTCCAAGGAAAAATCGAAACGTACTGGGAAATCCTACTACATCAGAAAACTATCCAGCACCATAGCAGCCAATCCGGATGATGAACGTCGCCTTTTCGAAGTATCCTCCCGGACACCCTTTGATTGCAGAATACATCCATACGCGAAATTGGATGATATACGCTCCATATTGATCTACGAGTATCTGTCCCGTATAGATTCTGATGAGCGCGAAAATGCCATGACCCGTGACATACGCAACATCTACAGGAATCTGAAGATCATCGGCAACCCCCCACACGATGACAGACCCATCAATGCCGGTTTGATGTTCTTCAACGAAAAACCAGATGCATTCATCGAAGGTGCCCGTATAGAAATCGTGGAAAAACCAGATCCGACGGGGGAGGGAATGATCGAAACCGTTTTTGACGGACCTCTGGACTTGCAACTACAGGGGGCGATAGACTACCTGCGCAACCATGTGATCCGTACCATGACCCTGAAAACTCCCGATTCCCCCATAGCGGACAGGATATCCAGCTACCCTTTGGCCGCACTAGAGGAAATCCTATCGAACGCCGTGTACCACAAGGATTACTCCATCCCCGAACCGGTGACTGTGATCGTAACCCGCGATAGGATCTCGGTACTCAGCCTCCCCGGCCCGGACAAGAGCATTACGGACCAGGATATCGAGACGTTCAACATGTCCAGCACAAGATACAGGAATGCACGTATCGGGGACCTGTTGAAGCACCGCGGCCTTGCCGAAAAAAGAGGTACGGGCATCCCGACGATATTGAAATCGTTGAAATCCAATGGGTCGGAACCACCTGTTTTCGAAACGGATCCGGATCGTACATTCTTCCGTGTGACGATAAAAATCCATGACAGATTCGTCCCATCCGATGATGAATCCATGCCACTGGTGCCCAATGATGTCGGTGTGGGACTCGATGAATCGATATTGAACCTCATGGGAAGACACGACTCCCTTTCGATGAGGGAACTCACGGAAGAACTGGGATATTCGAGGAATGCAAGCAATGTCTACGGAACAGTACGTAGGATGGTCGAATCGGGAATATTGGAATACACCCATCCGGAGAAGATGCGCAGCAGGCATCAAAGAATCCGTCTGAAACGGAATTGACCGGTTCCGACCCGTACGGATGCATGTGAAAGGGCCGCCCCGAACGGGACGACCCTCTTGGAAATCATTTGCGGAGAAGCTCATTCACGGCGTATTCCGTCTCCGGAACGGTGTTCATCCCACCGATATCCTCGACGGACGCCCATTGGAATCCCTCGTTCTCGTCGTTGATGACGGGTTTCGCCATGTTGGTACGGTACAGGAACGGATGGACCTTCCAAAGAACGGCATCCTCCCTGACATAGATGGGACGGAGTGCGGCGTCCGGGGTTCCGACATCGATGGACGTCTCCTCGAAGATCTCCCTCCTGGCCGCCTCCACCGGGGTCTCACCGGCCTCGATCTTCCCTGCGACCAGGGACCAACGTCCGGGGAACGACCTGCAGGAATCGGGACGTTTGAGCATCAGGACCTTGTCGTTCATCATGATGGCGGACGATACCGCCTCCTTCAACTCCACACCCTCGATCTCCACGACGCCCTCGTCGGCATCGACGGAGACCACATCCCCGTCACGGAAGATGTCGATGGTGGGGATCCTGTCCACCATGGGGATGGATGAGATGACGGCGCCGGTGGCCACGATGGTCTCCGCGGATTCGTTGATCACCGCCGCGGGGGCCTTCCCATGGACCATCAGGTCGTACATGACGAAGGAGCCCACGGTGCTCCCCTTGCCCTTGGGGAATACCAGTATCCTTCCGGCGACGTTCCCGCCGTTTCCGACACGGATCTCGCCGGTGGCACCGTCGACACCTCCGAGGAAACTCAGAGGCTCGTCTATCTTCACGACCTCCCCCTTCGCCTTTCCACCGGATATGGTGCGTCCTTTCAGAATCACATGACCACCTCCATCAGTTTGACGAAATCCCTGCACATGGCCTTCTGGGAGCAGAGGGTGGGCAGATAGTTTCCTGCCTTGGCCGAATTGGTCCCGGTCCTCTCGAAGGTCCCCTCGATGGGGGCGACGACCATGCATGTGTCCGCCAACACGGGTCCGAACTCCTCCATGATCCTGACGTCGTCGGGACATCTCTCACGGACCTCGGCGGATGTGCAGAACCAGATCTCCACATCGTCGCGGACCTTCCTCTTTCCCTTGAGGAAGGTGGCGATGTCGTGCATCTCCTTCTCGGTGAGATGGGGGCATCCCAGAGCGATGAGTTGCACGTCGTCGACGGTGTTCAATTTCGAATACGCGGCTTCGAGCTCGTCCTTGCCTATGTGGATGACCTCCAGCCCGGAGATGTCGTGATTGCCGGCCTCGGGCGTGACGCCTTCGGCATGCCAGAGCGCGACGGAGCCGGATGCGGCCATGGCCGCGGAAAGGGTCTTGGCCTCCTCCACGCAGGGGTCGATGCCTTTGAAATAGGGGACTCCCCCGCCGATGGCCATTCCGACGGCCTGTCCCAAAAGCGAATAGGAGAACACGGAACCGTCTATGTCCGCGTCGATGACGACCGTGGGTCTCCTGTTCTCATCCAGATGGAGACCGTAGTTCGCGGTCTTACCGAGAATCGCCGCCGCGAGTGCGCCGGGACCTCCTTCACGGTTGGTCCTTGCACCGATGTAGGAGTTCACGAAGGACAATGCGGAGGACTCCGCCCAGGCCACATGGTCGCCGAGGGTCGGGACGTTGGCACCGGTGTACGGGGTGCAGGAGCAGGTGGTCTTGATCCCCATGCTGCCGTAGAGCTCGATGATCCTGAGCTGCTTCTCGGCGAACTCTGGGGATATGTGCATCTCCGCCCATCTTCCGCGGTCCATGCCCACGGGGTTCAGGGTGGACGGTACGGAAACCATCGCACCTCCCGCGACCATGTCCTCGAGATACTTCAGACCGCCGTCGCCGATGGTCTTGTAGGATGCTCCGGACAGATGTGCGGATGTGATGTCTATGAGGTCCTCGGCACCGTATATCTTACCGAGTGCGGTGACCAGTTCCATGGCCTTGCGCTTTCCTTCGCCTTCCTCGCCTCTGAGGATGGCTTCCTCCTCCCTGGTGAAATCCATGGGGGCCCATGCACGACCTGATTAATAGCGTAGACGGTCTCATTGCATTTCGAAAACCGAAAACGAAGGTGTCCGGGATCGATTCACCGATGGAGCGACATGTACGAGAATTATAACTATGCTGGAACCCATCACCGGCCATGGATCGTCAGGACGGCCTGGATGATTTCGTAGGCACGATGATGCCGTTGTTGGACGAGAGACAACGCAGATTGTTCCTCGGTTCCCTCTCGAAATATATCGGTCACGGGGGAGGGAAACTGCTGTCGGACATCACAGGGGTCAGTGCACAGACCATCTCCGCAGGTCGGAAGGAAGCAGAAGCGTTGGAAAAGGATCCAACCGCCAAGAAGCAACACCTTTACGAGAATCGTTCCAGATCCCCTGGCGGAGGACGCAAGAAACTGTCGGAAAAATACCCGGAACTTGTACCAAACCTGTTCCAAATCATGGAGGGTGGACCCGATCATGGTGCGGAATGGACATTCCACACGACAGAGGAGATCGCATCCCTGCTTTCGAAGAAGGGATTCGACGTCAGTCACGATTCGATCCGCAACCTGTTTTCAGAACTGGGTTTCTCCCTCAGGAAGGGGAAGAGGAAAGCCAATCCGGATGGAAGACAATTTTCACACATCATCGGAAAAATGAAATCATCATCCAGGGACGGCATTCCGACATTGTACATAGAACTCCCATCACCAGGTATCGATGGGAAACTGACTGCAGGTCCGACGATGGGCATCGTCAAGACATGGATGTCCGTGTTCGGTTCAACGATGTTCCCGGATGCGACGGAGGTTCTGATTGTAATCAATGGAATCAATTCTCTGGAGGATGCCGACTGGAACAGGGAATTCCACAGGTTTGTGGAGGATTCGAAAATGGTTCTACATGTATCCCAATGCCCCTCCGCCATTCTGAGATGGAGGGAGATGGAATGCACCTTGGAGTATGGCATGAATTCCGACGAAGGTTTCGAGGCCCTGCCGAGAGCCACCATATCCCTTGTACGCATGGGAATCGAATCACAATCAGGCCAGTTTTTCGCATCCGGGGAATTTGATGTGGAGAACAACGAATACATCGAGATGTTCAACCGTACATTCGAATAAAATTAAAATTTAAATATCGTGTATTTCATGCATACATGGTGATATAATGGGAACCAGAGCGGTCACATATGTCATAGAAGATGGAATGACACACATCGCATCATACACCTATTCCGACGGATACCCGGACGGATATGGCCTTTTGTTGATGAATTTCCTCACGAACACGAAAAACGTGAAACTCCTCCGGGAGAGAATGCGGAATGTGAAGGATGTTTCGAAGGAATTGGATGCCTTGAAAACCAATGACTTCAATGACAGATGGTTCGATAATTACATAGAATCCCACCCTGAATTCTCCTATTTCGCTTAAGTTTCCCTTGAAATGAACTATACTTCCTTAAACAAGGACTAATCTCTACTGCATTCCGTGGGCATTTCTTATTTTTTTCATAAAATCCTTACGCATATGGTTATATTCTGTACAATCCAGTCGGTTGCATGTCTGA
>JAFVZY010000087.1 GCA_017507885.1 Candidatus Methanomethylophilaceae archaeon
ATATGGGGGGCACCCGGCACCGGGAAAACACAGTTCGTACTGGCGACCTGCCTGAAATCGGAGATCGATAGGGGCATGAGGGTGGCGGTGTTCGCACCCACCAACAACGCCGTCGAACAGGTGTTGAAGGGCATATTGAAGGCGTTTCCGGAGAAGGAGCTCGGAGGGGGCATCCTGAGACTGGGTGTACCGTCCAGGGAGTTCCTCAGGGACCATCCCCGCATGTGCGAGGACAAGCAGGCCCAGAGGAGGTTGGAGGATTGCCGCAGGGACATCGACAACCTGGAGGAGGTGCTGATGGAGAGGGCCTGCGACGGCATTCACGGCAGACTCATGGATATCAGGTCCAGGGTGTGCATGATGTCGGATGCCTCCGACTCACCCGTTCCATTGTCGGAACACCCCGAAATAGCCTCTGAATTGAAACCCATGCTCGATCTGGCGGAAAGATTGGGAGACAAGGGTGCGCTGTCCAGAATCGGAGACACCGATGACACATTGGAGATAGTGTCTCTGATAGGGATGTCCCTGTTCGACAGGGAGCGTCCCGCAAAGCATGTGACGGAATACCATGGCTGGTCCGATGCGGACCTGGCCGACAGGATAACCGAACTCGAAGAGGAGGCGGAGGTTCTTTCCGCCAAATCCGTGGGCGTGAGGATGCAGGCCGCATCCATCATCGCGGGTACCCCGTTGCAGTTCATCTCCAGGTTCCGCCCGAAGGGGTCGGAGGAGAACGGAAGGTTGGAACTGGATGTAGACCACATCTACCTCGACGAGGCGGGTTACTGCAACCTGCCGTGTGCACTCGCACTGTTCACCAACAACGTTCCCGTGACCTTCCTGGGCGACCATCAACAACTTCCCCCCGTCTGTGAACTGGATGAGGACATGCTCAGAAGGGGATTGGAAAGGGGCAACTCCATGAGATCGGCCTTCCTGTGGAACATGTCGGCCCTGTATTGCGAAAGCCTGGTGCGGATGTCCAGGCCAGCGGTCGAGGATCTCTACCTCCGGTCCGGCGACCCCGCCTTCGAGGAGACGGCCAGGGAGGACCTCACGGAGTCACGCAGGTTCGGAAGGAACCTGGCGGCGGTATTGGACGAGCACGTCTACCGCAACGGCATGACCGGAAGCGGGGACGGGAACCTGGAGATCCTCCACATAGACGCCTTGTGCACGAAGAGAAAGGAGCGTGAGAATCTGACGGAAGCCAGCATGATCTCCGAGTTTCTTCGGAGGGAGAGGCCGAATGTGGGGGATGTCGCCGTCCTGACCCCCTATGCGGGACAGGTGAGGCTCCTGAAACGCATGGTGGAACCGGTCTACAGGGAATGCGTGGGCACCGTCCACGGTTCCCAGGGAAGGGAATGGGACACCGTGATCCTGAGCGTGGCCGACAACGGGATACTTTCCAGGGAGGTGCCGTTCAGGTTCACCTCCTCCAAGACGGACATGGGAAGGAAGGTCGTCAACACCGCGGTCTCCAGGGCGAAGAGGAGACTCGTGATGGTCTGCGACTACCTATTCTGGAAGGACATGGAGGGCGAGCTCATAGCGGACCTTCTGAAAGAATCGACGCCGTATGTGTTCGGAAAAAGGAGACGAGTGGAACCCATGCATGCCATCCCCATGAGAATTTTATCATCCGATGGGGGACGATGGTTAGGACGGTCTTGTGATAAGGATATTTATGCAGTACGTCTTATAGGACAATGATATGGCCAGGGCTCTGCCGATAGGCGTTCAGGATTTCAAGAAGATCCGTGATTCGGATCTCCTTTACGTGGACAAGTCGGACATGATATCGAAGATCCTGTCCGAAGGTACGAATGCGTATCTGTTCACGAGACCGAGGCGCTTCGGCAAGTCCCTGAACCTCAGCATGCTGGACGCGTTCTTCAATCTGAAGTATCCGAAGGACAACGGATGGTTCGACGGATTGAAGGTGTCGGAATGCGGGGAATGTCTGGAACACAGGAACTCCTATCCCGTCATATACTTCGACTTCAAGGAATTGGGTGTTGCAAGCAGGGAGATGTTCGAAGTCGACCTCAAATTGAAGATTTCCGACCTGTACCGCCAACACAAGTACCTCCTGGATTCCGACATCCTGGATGATCTGGACAGACAATATGTCATGGATGTCCTCAAAGGGAACATCGAACCCCTCGGATTGAGGAAATCCATCTCCACTCTGTCTCGTATGTTGCATGAGCATCATGGGAGGAAGGTCATCGTACTGTTCGACGAGTACGATAATCCCATGTTGAATGCCTATTCCAAGGAGTTCCATAAGGACATCGTCCAATTCATGAGGGATATCATGACATCCGTTTTCAAGGGAAACGAATCCCTCATGTTCGGTGTGATCACCGGCGTCATGCAGATCGCCAAGGAGAGCATCTTCTCCGGATTGAACAACCTCAGGGTCAACAACATGTTCGGTACCAGATACGACGAGATGTTCGGATTCACCGACGACGAG
>JAFVZY010000088.1 GCA_017507885.1 Candidatus Methanomethylophilaceae archaeon
TCCTGTGTTGTCATATCGATCTGCATATAGGCAGGGGTGGGGTTCGCCTCCACGTATCCCGGAACCCCCTCGTCCGAGATAGGCAACATCCTTGAGGTGATATCCTCCGATGCCGGAATGTATTTCGAATTCTCCAACAACGAGAAGGTGGCTCTGGAGGTCTCCGCCGCAGCCGCGGTTTCGGGTGTCAGGTCCTTCGCCTTCATGAAGCACGTCGGACTCAACGTGGCCGCGGATCCCCTCATGACGCTCGCATACTCGGGTGTCAACGGGGGAATGCTGGTCCTCACCGCGGACGATCCATCGGCCCACAGTTCCCAGAACGAGCAGGACAACAGATATTATGCGTCACTCGGACTCCTGCCCATGGTGGAGCCCTCCACTCCCGCGGAGGCCAAGGATATGGTCGCGGAGGCCTATGCGATATCCGAGGAACTCCAGCTCCCCGTCCTGTTCAGGACCACCACCCGTGTCAATCACGCACGCGGCGTGGTGGACTTCAAGGACCGTCAGACACCCGTGACAAAAGGTCATTTCGAGAAGGATGTCGTCAGGTTCGTCAACATCCCCGCCTATGCGAGGGTGAACAGGAACGTCCTCCTGGAGAAGAACAAGAGGGCCCTCGACCTTTCCGAAGAGTCTCCGCTCAACTACACCGTCGGCGAGGGTGAGGTCGGAGTCATAACATCCGGGGTGTCCTTCACATATGTCAGCGAGTACATCTCCGGTGCGGAGATACTCAAGCTCGGATTCACCAGTCCCCTTCCCGAAAAGAAGATCGCGGAGTTCGTGAAGTCCAAGAAGCATGTGGTCGTGGTCGAGGAGCTCGATCCGTATCTCGAGGATTCCGTCCTCAGGATATGTGCCCAGTACGGTATCTCCGTACCAGTGTACGGAAAGAGGTCGGGACACCTTCCCCGTGCAGGCGAGTATTCCCCGGACACCCTCACCGGACTCTCGGGATTGTTGGATGTGAAGACGTTCCAGGATCCCAATCCCCGTTGCGACATAAGACTCCCCAGCAGACCTCCGACCCTTTGTGCCGGATGTCCCCACAGGGGAATGTTCGCGGCCGTCAAGAAGGCCGTCGGAAAGAGGGACGTGGTCTACTGCTCCGACATCGGATGCTACACCCTGGGTGTCCAACCCCCGTTCAACGCCGCCGATTTCATCATCTGCATGGGTGGAGGTGCCGGTGCGGCAGGGGGATTCTCCAAGGCCACGGATCAGCTTCCGATAGCCTTCATGGGTGATTCCACGTTCTTCCATTCCGGAGTGTCGCCGTTGATCAATGCGTTGTTCAACAACCACAGGATCATCATGGTCATCCTGGACAACCGCACCACCGCCATGACCGGACATCAGCCCAACCCCGGTACCGGGAGGGACCACGGCGGAATAACCACCGATGCGTTGGACATCGAATCCCTTGTACGCGGTGTCGGCGCCAAGTTCGTCAGGACCCTGAATCCCTATGACGTCAAGGGTTCCACGGAGGCGTTCAAGGAGGCCATCGAATACGACGGTGTGGCCGTCGTCATCTCGAAGTGCCCCTGCCCTCTCGAATTGAAGAAGAGGAAGGTTCTCGTTCCCGCCATGTGCGAGGTGGATCCAGAGAAGTGCATAGGATGCGGAATTTGTCTCAAGACCATCGCATGCCCTGCACTCAGTAAGAGGGACGACCTCTGTGTCATCGATCCCACCCAGTGCATAGGATGCGGGATGTGTGCCAACGTGTGTCCGAAGAAGGCAATCGAGGTGAAGAAATGAAATATGCAGTCCAAATCGTCGGAGTCGGCGGGCAGGGGGTCCTTCTGGCCTCAATGGTGCTCGGCAACGCCGCCAAGAACATGGGATTCCAGGTTTCCATGAGTGAGGTCCACGGTATGGCCCAGAGGGGAGGAAGCGTTCTTTCCACCGTTCGTTTCGGTGATGATGTGGTCAGTCCGTTGGAACCGGTCGGTTCCGCGGACATGATCCTCGGTTTCGAACCCGTCGAGACCTGCAGGAACATTCATCTCGGAAACCCTTCCACGGCGGTGGTCATGAATCTTGATCCGCTTCTGCCCC
Organism: Candidatus Methanomethylophilaceae archaeon; assembly: GCA_017507885.1. Lineage (GTDB taxonomy): Archaea > Thermoplasmatota > Thermoplasmata > Methanomassiliicoccales > Methanomethylophilaceae > Methanoprimaticola. The sequence continues at coordinate 2,071 of JAFVZY010000088.1, forward strand.
CCATGGTCGTCACCGGGGCCGAGACGTATCCGGACGTTCCTCTGCTTGTGGATTTCGTGAAATCCAAGAACGATCGTCTAGTCACCATCGATGCCACGCGCATCGCGGTAGAGGCTGGGAAAGCCGTTGCCGCCAATGCGGTCATGATCGGTGCCATGGCCGCCGTGAAGGGATTCCCCATTCCGGTGGAGGTCCTCAGGGACACCCTTCTCGAGCAGGTCCCTCCCAAGTTCAGGGACCTCAACGCCAAGGCCTTCGACATGGGTTATTCCGTCGCTTCCCAGTAAAACCCTGAGGGGGTTCCATCCCCCTTGTTATCTCGTGTCTCTGTTCTTCAGAGACATTTTGAACAACCGTCTCTATTCGATTCATTCCCATGTCTCTGATGAACAGAGACACCTCATATTAACGTGGAGTCGGTGTCCCTGTTTTAATCGAAACGATCTAATCATGTTCGGGATACGCAGGTTCTGCAAAAGAAAAAAAAAGGTTGCGAGGAGGCGACGCCTCCCCGCTGGGGAGATAATTGTGATGTTTACGCGCTGATGATGTTCGCGAGGGGGAACTCCTCCGGCACATCGTAACCGTCGTAGGAGGTGCTGCCCATCTTGCCCATCTCGACGCGTATGTTGTCGTGTATGGTGGAGATGCAGATGTCGATGTATCTTGCGATGCTCCTGTTGACCTCTTTGTACGCTTCGTCGGCGGTGAGGTGGGGCATGTTGCGCAACACCAGGTCGTTGTCGATGAGCATGGTGTCGGGACACATTCCCTTGATCATCTGGTATGCGGACGAGGCGACCTTCTTCCTCGGTCCCTCGAAGAAGAACGGATTGATGGCGATGGTATATGTGTGTGCACCGAGGGCTTTGGCATAGTTGAGGACGACCGGGGTTGCTCCGGAACCCGTTCCTCCACCGAGACCTGTTAATACGAATACGAAATCGTATCCTTCGAGTGCCTTCTCGATCTCGGCCCTGTGTGCATCCGCGCAGTTGCGTCCGACATCGGCGTCACCGCGTGCACCCTGTCCCTTCAGAACCCCTTTGCATATGTAGAGCTTCTTTCCGGCGGAGATGCGACCCATCGACTCCTTGTCGGTGTTGATTGCGATGGTGTCGGCGGCACAGGCGTTCCTGTGCAACATGTCTATGACGTTGCATCCTGCACCTCCGACGCCAACGAGGGCGATGCGGGGGTCCGCGCCTGTGTTTCCGTTCACGACCATTCCATCCATGACGATTCCTCGTTCCTTTTGAAGTGTTTATTGGACCCTTAAGCGCACAGGCCTGACCTGTCCGTGGGGGCTGTGTCCGCCATCGGGTCCAAGAGTTTCTTCATTTCAAAGCCGCAGACATCTGTGCCGTCTTGAGTGCCTTTTCCGCGGATTCCTTGAGGGTCTCCGGGGATATCAGCACATCCATGACGCACTTCCTCACGAATTCCTCTTCGTCTATGCAGACTCCGAGTTTCACGAGGTTGGCAAGCGCCTCGAGCTGCACTTCGCTGAAGCGGATGAAGATTCCGCTTTCCTCCATCGGGGAACCATCCGCACCCTTGGGGCTGATGAATTCCTTGATGGCGGCACGGATCAGATCGGAACGCGTCCCGAAGTCATGCTCTTCGATGAAAGCTTCCATTGCTTGGATTTCATCGTATCCCATCCTGAGCGTGATCTTCGTTCCGTCATCCGTCATTTGGATCCGTCCATAGCAGTTCGTAGAGTTCCCATCCCTTCCTACTGCTAATATTGTCAATGTTTAACTACTATTTAAACTGTCCGACATATGTCTGACAGCGTAAGACACCGAAGAACTCACACACCCAAGAACAGGTGTGCATCGGCATCGCCGTAGGGATTCACCTAGCGTAGAAGATTATAATAAGATTTCTCCCATCCGGAGCCTTATAATAAAAATAAAGTGACCGTTTATGGAAGAAGATTACGGATCCATGGAAAAGAAATGGCAGCAGAGATGGTCTGACGCCGGTTTGGACAAGTCCGAACGTGTGGATGGGAAACCGAAGTTCATGCTCATCTTCGCCTATCCCGGAGTGACCGGATACCTTCATGTCGGACACCTCAGGGGATACACATATGTGGATGCAATCGGCAGATACAAGCGTATGACCGGTTACAACGTCCTGTTCCCTGTTGGAACCCATGCCACCGGAAACGGTGGAATAAGTCTGTATGACAAGATCGCCCGCAGGGATGAGAAGACCGTGGACTACCTTCTCAGGAACGGCTGCACCCAGGAGCAGCTGGAATCCCTGGACAGTCCCATGTCCGTCATACAGTTCTTCAACGAGGTGTATGTCAACGATTACTGGAAGAAGTTCGGGTTCCTGTCCGATTGGCGCAGATTCACCTGCACCCTTTACGAGGATTACGGGAGGTTCATCGATTGGCAGTTCAGAAAGCTCAGGCAGAAGGGGTACCTGATCCAGAAGCCCTATTACGCATCCGTCTGTCCCAAGTGCGGACCGGTCGCCGTCGATGCATCCGAGACCGACATCTCCAAGGGAGGCAAGGCCGAGACCCAGGAGTACACACTTCTCAAGTTCAAACACGGTGACGAGTACCTCATCGCGGCCACCCTCAGGCCCGAGACAGTCTACGGACAGGTGTGTTTCTGGGTGAATCCCGAGGTCAAATACTGCAAGGTCAGGAAGGACGGCGAGACCTGGATCGTGTCGCCCCAGGCCGCGGAGAAGCTCCAGCTCCAGAAGGACGGTGTCGAGGTCGTCGGGGAGCTTGATGGAAAGGACATGATCGGATGGATGTGTGAGGCACCCATGATCCACAGGCAGATCCCCGTGTTCCCTGCAACCTTCTGCAACCCCGATGTCGGAACCGGACTGGTCACATCCGTTCCCTCGGACGCACCCGATGATTGGATATCACTCGAGGCCGTCAAGAACGACCCCTCCGTGCTGTCCGACTACGGTCTTACACAGGAGATGCTCGACAACGCCGTTCCGATCTCGATCATCGAGATGAAGGGATACGGCGACTTCCCCGCCAAGGACATCATCGACCGCATGGGGATCACCCAGCCCGGCGACCCCAAGCTCGTGGATGCCAAGAAGCAGGTCTATAAGGACGGCCATCACACCGGTCGCATGAAGGATGTCTGCGGACCCTTCGCCGGAATGCGCGTGGAGGAGGCCAAGGAGAAGATGAAGCAGGCCATGATCGACGCCGGCGAGGCCGAGATATTTTACGATCTCACCGAGGAGGTCGTCTGCAGGTGCGGATCACGTGTCCACATCAAGAGGATCGACGACCAGTGGTTCATCAACTACGCGGACGAGGAGCTTACGAAGAGGACCTCCGACCACTGCAGGACCATGACCATCAATCCTCCCGAATACGCCGACAACGTCCATGGGGTCCTCGACTGGTTCAGGGAGAGGGCATGCGCGAGGCTTGGAAACTGGCTTGGAACCAGGTTCCCCTTCGACGACAGGTGGATCATCGAGGCCATCTCCGACTCCACCCTGTATCCCATATACTATACCATCTCCCTTTACGCCAACGACGGAAGGATCACGCCCGGACAGATGACCGAGGAGTTCTTCGACTACGTCATCCTCGGGGAGGGCGCCGTCGCGGACGTCTCCGCATCCACCGGAATCACGGAGGAGCTCCTCGACACCATCAGGAAGGACGTCCTCTACTGGTATCCCCTGGACATGAACCTCGGTGGAAAGGAGCACATGACCGTGCACTTCCCCTGCTTCCTGTTCAACCATGTGGCCATCGTCCCCGAGGAGATGTGGCCTCAGGGAATCACCGTCAACTGGTACGTCACCGGAAAGAACAGCGACAAGATCTCCAAATCCAAGGGTGGGGCGCAGCCCATCCCCGGTGCCGCCGCCAAGTTCGGTGTCGACGCCATGAGGCTGTACTATGCGCACGTCGCATCCATGTTCGTGGATGTGGAGTGGAGCGAGGACGCCGTCATGACCTACCGCCTCAGGGTGGACAGGATCGCCACCTCCATCCAGGACATGGTCCAGTCCCCGTTGGACGGTGCCAAGGGCGAGATCGACGCCTGGCTGCTGTCACGTTTCAACTCCCATCTCTCCAAGATCAGGGAGGTCATGGAGTCCTGCGACCTCAGGCAGATGGCCACCACCGTCTATTTCGACATGTACAATGACATGAAGTGGTACCTTCGCCGTGGAGGGGACAACAGGGAGACCGTCCTCGCCGCTCTGAGAATCTGGATCCAGTGCATGATGCCCATCACCCCCCATACCGCGGAGGAACTCTGGGAGTGCGCCGGATTTGAGGGGCTGGTCTCCGCCACCGAGCTTCCCGAGGTGGATGCCGATGGAATGTCCCCTGTGGCCGAATACGGGGAGGACCTCCTGCGCAACGTGATGTCCGACATCACCGAGATCAGGAAGATCGCCGGAATCGAGCCCAGCAGACTGATCCTGTACACCACCTCGTCCTGGAAGAGGGATGTCATGTCCTATGCCCTGGAGATGATGGCCGACGGAAAACTCACCGTGCCCGATCTCACCAAGAGGTGCATGTCCCAGGACCACATCAAGAGGAACGGAAAGGCTGCATCCGAGTTGGCCAAGAAGGTGGCCGTGGAGTTCGGAAGGTCCACCGTCGAGGCGAAGAGGGTCATCGTGGACCTCAATGAGAACGCGATGTTCTCCGCGGCCGCGGCATTCCTCACCGAGGAGACCGGAATCCCCGTCGAGGTGTACTCCGCCGATGCCGAGGGTCTGTACGACCCCCAGAACAAGGCCAGGCAGGCCGCGCCCGGAAGGCCCGCGATCTATCTGGAGTGAAACGGATGTTCATCGACCTGGTCCGTGAAAGGAAGACCAGGAGGGTGTTCAGGGACACGCCTCTGACGGAGGAACAGATGTCTCTGATACTGGAGGCGGGCGACCGCGCCCCCTCCTCCCGCAACCTCAGGCCCGTCAGACTGGTTCCAATCAGGGACACCGCCCTGATCCGCCGTCTGGCCGAATGCAAGGATCATGGTGCCGATGCGCTCCGGACGGCAACATTCGCCGTAGTCGTGGCCGCGGACGAGGATGTCTGCGATGTGTGGATCGAGGATGCGTCTATCGCCACTATCTTCATGCAGATGGAGGCGCAGGACCTCGGAATCGGTTCCTGTTGGATCCAGACCCGTCTGAGGTGCAAGGGCGACGTTCCCGCGGAGGACAATGTCCGTTCCATCGCGGGATTGGACGACGGTCTCAGGGTCCTGTCCATCGTGGCATTCGGAAACTGTTGAAACAACCTTCCCACGCCGCCCGTCTATGTCGATGGGCGGCAAACCCCTGCATGCATCTTATTTTACCGAATACATAATATATTTTGTTTCTTTTGTGGTTTTCGATGAGGAGTATCGTCGACGCCATTCTCGATGCGGTGATCGATTCCCCGCATGAATCCGAGGTCATCGAGTTCAAGGACCGTAAGAATCTGAACAAGGACGAGATGGGCGAGTATTTCTCCGCTCTTTCGAACGAGGCATTCCTCAAAGGTGTCGAATACGCCTGGATGATATTCGGAATGACCGATGACGGTACGGTCATCAACAGCAATTTCCTGGATACGGTAGAAAGTCAGAACAGGCTGAAGAAATACATATCCGAGCACACCAGCGGCAGGATGTCCTACATAGACATACATACCCGTTCGATCGATGGGAAGAGGGTGTTGTTGTTTCAGATACCTCCTGCAAGAGATGGCACCCCGACTTCCTTCAAAACATTCGCCTATGAGCGGCAGGGTGACAGTGTATTCGGCCTTTCCGACGAGAAGCGTCTGAGAATCATGCATAGTTCGATTCCGGATTGGAGCAGGAACATACTTCATGGTGCGGATGTGAGGGATTTGGATTCCGCTGCCATATCGAAGGCGAGATACTATTTCAAAAAATACAGGCCATCCAAAAGCGATGAATGCGACACATGGGATGACGTCACGTTCCTCAACAAGATGGGTTTGACCATCGACGGTAAGGTCACCTATGCTGCAGTGGTTCTGCTCGGGTCCCCAGATATGCAATACAGCATCCCTGGCAGTGCCCTGAGTATGAAGTGGATTCTTCGCGATGACAGGAGGATGACCCTTGACACCGAGTCTTTCACGATACCGTTCATTCTGGCCATGGATGACGTGTGTTCGAAGATCCGTAACGTGAAATACGAGTATTTCCGCCCCGGGACCCTGTTTCCGGAACGCATGGATACGTATGAACCCTCCATGCTTCGTGAAATCCTCAATAATTGCATCGCCCATCAGGATTACAGGATGTATGAACACATTGTGATCGTGGAATACGAGCGCGATTCCCTCATATTCAAGAACGCTGGTCAATTCATACCCGGTTCCATAGAGGATGTCCTTGCCAGGAATGCGCCGGCATCGTATTACAGAAACAGGACGCTTGCCGAATCCATGGCGAGACTGGGGATGGTCGATGTCGCCGGTGGTGGTATAATCCGGATGTTCGAACATCAGAGGGACAGATTCTTTCCCATGCCCGAGTATGATCTGTCAAATAAACACGTCGAGGTGAAAATCACAGGCAGGGTCATCGATTCCGCCTTTGCCGATGTGTTGATGGCCGATACCGAATTGGATCTTGAGGATGTGTTGATTCTGGACAAGGTGCAGAAGGGATTGTCGATATCGGATTCGGATGCCAAAAGATTGAGAGGGAGGGGATTTCTGGAAGGCAGGAGGCCGAACTATAGGATTTCTGTGAAGTCGGATTCATTGGAGAACGAAAGGGCACCGAAGGATGGAAAAGAAGGAGTTCTTACCAATGAGGATTATACAAAATTGATCATATCCCATCTTGTCGAGCATGGTTCTGCCGATAAGACGGCTATTTGTGATTTATTTGCAGGTGTATTGCCCCCTCATCTGGACGAGAATCAAAAATACAACAGGGTGACGAACATTCTGAGGGTTATGAAAAACAAAGGACTCATAGTCAATACCGGAACCACCAGGAAGCCCGTGTATGTGCTTCCTGACGGGAATCGTGCCTAACATGTCGATATTTTTACATAAACTTACATAGTTTTATCAATATTTTGAAAATATTTTATTTTTATATATTTTATAAATTATTCTAATTATTGTTATTTTCTATAAATAATCAAATTTAACAATTGTATTCAATATAAAAAATTAATACTTTTTGAAAATGATTCAATCAATTTACACAAACTTCGGGAACGATTATGGATTCTTTCGCAATTTCGTGTGGCGAGATCATACATGGGTGATTCCCTTAGGGTTTTCATTCCCATCTTCTGTATAGTTCCGCATCGATCCCCGCCTGATCCAGACATCTTCCGACGACGATGTCCACTATGTCCGAAACGGTTTCCGGCCTGGGATAGAATCCGGGGTTCGCATCCATGATGACCACCCCCAGTCTTGCGAGCTTGAGCTCGTTCTCCAGCATGATGGCGCTCTTGGGAGTCTCCCTGACTAGGAGTATCAGTTTCCTTCCCTCCTTTATGCAGACCGACGCCGCACGGGTGATCAGGGTGTCCGCGATCCCGTTGGCGATCTTGGCTACGGTGGATTCGCTGCAGGGTGCGATGAACATGCAGTCGTAACGATGGCTGCCCGATGCGATGGAGGCGAACATGCAGTCGTCTTCGAACACCTTGTCCGCAAGGGCGTACATCTCCTCCACCCTGTGGTCCGTTTCCGCCTCGAGGATCTCCTTGGCGGTCTTCGACATGACCAGGTTCCTTTCTCCCGGAAGCATCTGCATCAGGCGGAACGCGTATTCGGAACCGGACGCACCGCTCACTCCCACGACATACCTTCTGTTCATCTCATCGCCCCGTTTATCGCGATTTCCGCGATGTCTATGGAATATTCCACGATCCTCTTCATGTTCCCCACCACCCTCTCCATGGCGATGATCTCTTCTTCGGAATCGGAATGGATCCCCTTGGTGGTCTCCATGATCTCCGCCACCAGCTTCTCCCCGTCCATGATACAGTCGTTCGCACTGGCCACATCGTGTTCGGACCATGTGGATGACGATTTCACGAAATGTGACAGAATCTTCCTTCCCAGGTTCACGATGTCGAATCCGAATCCCGACATGTCCCTGATGTTCCGGAGGTTCTCGGACATCTGGACCGCGTGGTCCCCGATTCTTTCGAGGGTCCTGCTGATGTATGCGCAGTGGGATGTCTCCAGGATGTCGGTGCCGGTGATCCTCGGGAGGGACGGGTCCATCTGATGCATGTTGACCTGTCTGAACACCAACCAGTCCAGGCGATCGACCTCCTTGTCACGGTCGGACATGGTTTCCAGGACATCCCTGTCGCAGGATTCCATGCATCCGATGACGTCCCCTATCATGTTGCGGACCAGCACCCTCATCCTTTCCACGGATTTGCATGGAAGGATTCCGCTGGGGTTCATGAGGTCCTTTATGATTATCCTGTTCTCGTCCTCGTCCATGATTTCCAGGCCGATGGCCGTCTGAGTGAACGATGATGCGATTCTGGCTTTGGTTCCGGGGATCCCGTTCCTGCAGATGATGTTGATCGTCCCGTGTCCGGCGATGTATGAACCGACCAGTTGCCTGTACAGGAACTCGTCATCGATTCCGGGGTCTATATCGAGCGTCTTTTCGGAATGCGTCTTGGATTCCACGGAACCCGGATTGATGCACAGGGTCCCGTCCTGTTGAACGGTCAGGGATACGGCATCGTTCTTCCCCATGCCCATGGATTCCACCCAATCCTTGGGCAGGGTGATCATGTAGGAGGAGCCTCCTGTGACCTGAATTCTCCTTATGTCCAAAACATCACACATCCTGTATGTCGGATGGTAAATCTACGGTATTATAAAAAGGGGAAAGGGGGAGTCCCCCCGATCCTCAATAGAGTCCGAGTCCGTCCTCGATTTTTCCCATCTCGATGGGGGTGGTGTCGTCCCCGACGACCGCTCCCTTGGAGTTGGCCACGACGCCTGCGCCGACGACGCGGGAACCATGGTTGACGGAGGTCCTCTGAACCTCCACACCGAGGACATCGGAAATAAGTGCCACTTCGTCATCGGAGGCGTCGAGGTGGCAGATGCAACCCTTGTTGGTCGCCTTGCATACGGATCCGGGGGTGTTGCATCCCGCGATGGAGGATGACACGCACTCCACGCCGAGTGCATCGGAGATCGATGCCACGACCTCGGGTCCGTAGTTGGGGTTGACGATGGCCCCTTTGTCGTTGACGAGGATGTTGTTCCCCGCCGCGTTCTGGGGGTCGTCGAGTACGGTGCAGGGTATGCGTTCGTCGATCCTCTGGATCTCCAGGGGTTCGGAGAGTCCGGACACCACCGCACCGTTCGAATTGAGGGCGACGAGTGAGCCGACCACGAACGAGCCGGCCACCGTCGTCAGTATGGTTTCGACACCGAGGGTCTCCTCCAGGGTTCTGACGAACTCCGGGGAGGCGTCCGCGGCCACGAGGCAAAGACTCTCGTTCGTGACTGCGAACACACCGAGGTTGGGATTTCCACCGTAACGCGAGAGTCTCATCATGGCGATCACTCGGAGAGGGTGACCTCGACGAGGCCATCCTGGAATCTCACGGCTTTGACCGTGATTCTGGAGGGGGGATTGCGGATTCCGTTCTGCCAGATCCTCTCGTTGACGGAGGCATCGATCCAGACCTTGTCTTCCTCGGTCTTCATGTGCCTTGCGACGAATTCCCTGATCTCCTTGATCGCGCGGTTTGCCCTGCGGGTGCGGGGTGCCTGCTTGGTCTTCCTGAGGGGGACGACCATGATCCTTTCAACATCATCTGCCATTGGGATCACTCCTTGAGTTTGCTCATGCGCCAGGACCTTCTCTTAGGGTGGCGGAGGAACTGTCTGTTCGTTCTGATCATGACCCAGGCGGGGACGCGGCGGTTCTGTTTGACCTTCTTGTTCAGCCTGGCTTTCATTGCGGGGGCCTTAGTGCTTGACATGATTATCTCCTCTGTATGTTGATCTCCCTCTTCTGAGGGGTGATCTGAGCAAGGATGTTCTTCAGCATGGCGTCATCGACGATTCCCCTGAGCCTGCCGGACTGGGCAAGCTGAATCAACTGCATCTCGACCGAATCTGCCATCTGGGGGTTCGCAAGCCTGATGTTTCCAAGCCTGTCCCTGGCCTCGGGGGTAAGGATCTGTCTGAGAATCGCCTGCTTCTGGTTTTCGACCTGTTTCGCCTGCTCCTCCTGTGCGGCCTGGTTCTGGGCCTGCTGCTGGAGTTCCATCATCCTTTTCTGTCTGAGTGCTTCCAATTCGGGGTCTCCCATGCTGATTCCTCCTTCAGGCCTTCATCTCGTCGTAGACCTCTTTCGCGGTGTTGTCCAGAAGGGACTGTCCCGCGGGGCTGATTCCACGGCCCTCGGTTCCCTTGGAGACAAGGTATCCAGCGGCCTCGAGCTGAATCATGCACTTCCTGGCGATGTTGCGGCTTCCCTTGACTGCCCTGTTGGGCATGGATCCCTTGTCGGCGTATCCACCGTACTCGGCTGCGAGCTTGGAGGATCCCATGGGGCCTTTAACGTACAGTTTTCTCAGGATGGAGGCGGCCCTAGTGTACCACCAGTCGTCCTGGGAAGGAGCTTTCTCAGTGTGCCTGCCGGTTTTGACAAACTCTGCCCACTCAGGAGGAACGATGTTGGGGTTCTCCTTGAGTTTCTGGGCCGTCTTGAGTATGAGCTGTTCGGCGGGAACATCGTAGACGGTTACCATTTCAATACCTCGCAATGTCCCTTTAGGGGACATTAACAAGGGGTGGATGTGATAGGAAGTATATAAGCATTGCTCGTAGCAATATATCTGTTAAGAAAATCCAACCCCGCACGTTCGGCTCACGCCCCCGTACGGCCTGAGGATGAAAAATCCTCCACGGCAGAATCCCGCGGATGCGGAACCTGATCTCCGTGATTGGGGTGGATGCGGTTCTTGTATATAATGGCTGTTTCCGTTCGATCCCCCGATCCCGTGTCGTTCCATACCATGTCTTCGAATGTTCCCACATCAACGATTATAACCTGTGAGGGAAATCCCATCTCCATGGAAGACGATTTCGAGTTCTGCCCCCGGTGCGGGGCACGCGTCCCACACGACGCCGCATACTGCAACGAGTGTGGGACTGCACTCAAGGAGTACACTCCTCCAGGTGACAATCGCATCCGGGCGGAGGATGGACTGACGATGTTCACGACGTTCACGCTGATCTATGGGATCTTCGTATCACTCATGGGTGCGTTGATTCTGATGGTGGGTTTCGCCATCACCCCCGACATGTGGGCCCAGGTAGTCGAGACCGTCCCCGATTTCGAGACGTTGTATCCGGGGATCACCGAGGATACCATACAGTCCATGATGCTGATCTCCGGCGGAATCACCCTCGCGGGCGGACTATGCGCCATGGGCTCCTATGTCCTGATGAAGAGACGCACCAACCACACGGTCTCCATGGTGCTTTGCGCCATAGCGTCGGTCCTTGCATTCTTCACCTTCGGAAGCCTGCTGGGAATCATCTGCATGGCATTCGGACTGTATGTCACCTTCAGGATCTATAAGAACAAGGGTCTGTTCTCCTCCTGAATCCAAAATATTGCAACCTCCGGGTGATGAATCCGGAGGGAAACCGTTTCAATTTATCCTGGTCCTCATCCCCGTGACCATGAAGGTCACCTTCTCGGCTATCTTGCAGGCGTGGTCGCCCACCCTTTCCAGATACTTCAGGACGGAGATGTAGTATGTGCACACGTCCGCGCTTTCAGGGCATGTGCCCATGAACGCGACGATCTCATGCAGGGATTCCTTCATGGCCATGTCGAGGAAATCGTCCTGGTCCACTATGGTGTCCAACCCGTCCATGGTTCTGTTCATGAATGCGAATGTGGAGGTCCGAACCATTTCGATGGCCCTTTCCCCCATGGGGGCGATCAGGGATTTCACGGGGTACTGCTCCCTTTCATCCAGATATACAGCGGCCTCCGCGATGTTCCTGCTGTATTTCGCTATCCTTTCGAGATATGTGATGCATTTGAGTGTGGCGGCTATGGCCCTCATGTCCGAAACCAGCGGTTGATACAACGTGAGGATCCTGAATGCGCTCTTCTCTATCTCCATGTCGTAGCGGTCGACATGGTCGAAGAGGTCCATCGCCTTCTCCGCCAGTCCGATGTCGCCGGTATCGAAGGCCTTCACGGCATCCTCGATCATCTCGTTCACCAGATCGCACATCCTGTTGGTATCGCACATCAGCGAATCCATCTCCTTGACGAATTTATCCATGTATATCGCCCGAACCTTCCCGTGAGGTATCTTTCAGTCATCTCCTCCCGCGGAGTGCTGAACATGGTCTCCGTGTCGTTGAACTCGATCAGTCTGCCCATGTACATGAACGCGGTGTAATCGCTGATGCGGGATGCCTGTTGCATGCTGTGTGTGACTATCGCCACGGTGTAATCCTTCCCGAGTTCCACGGCCAGATCCTCGATCTTCGAAGTGGCGATCGGATCCAGTGCCGATGTGGGTTCGTCCATGAGTATCACCTCGGGGTTCACGGACAGGGTTCTGGCGATGCACAGCCTCTGCTGTTGTCCTCCGGACAATCCCAATGCGGATTTGTCCAATCTGTCGGCGACCTCGTCGTAGAGTGCGGCCTTGGAGAGGCAGTCCTCCACGATCGTGTTAAGCTCCTTCCTGTCCCTGATGCCCTGGATGCGGGGTCCGTATGTTATGTTGTCCCTTATGGACATCGGGAACGGGTTGGGTTTCTGGAATATCATTCCTATCTTTCTTCTGAATCTCCTGAGAGTCTTGCCGGACAGACTCATGACATCAACACCATCCACGGTGAGTTTTCCACTGGTCACATCGTGCATCCTGTTGATGGTACGAATAAGTGTGGATTTACCGGCTCCGGACA
>JAFVZY010000089.1 GCA_017507885.1 Candidatus Methanomethylophilaceae archaeon
ATCACCGTGGTCATGGGACTCGCCCGTGGAAGGGGCAAGGCCACGGCACAGCTCTCCGCCATGGAGCAGGGCATCATCGACGAATACGATGCGGCCATCGTGGTCATGGGCAACTTCAAGAGCTGCGTCGAGGAGAAGGCGAAACTCCTGGAGAAGCTCCACGTCCCCACGGTCCTGGTCTCCGGACCCATGCCCGAGGGCGTGGACGAGTACTGCGAGGCCATCATCCCCGGTGTGGGCAGGAAGTCCATGAGGATGAGGACCCCTCCGGAGAGGGACAAGCTCGTGGAGATCGCCGATGCGATGGAGACCGTCCTCACCGACAAGAGGAGGAGTCTCGAGGAGGATCCCCTGTTCGTGCATCCCGCCGAGGTCAAGCAGATCCTCGAAGGCTACGAACCGATAAACATGTGTCTCAGACCCGCCCCGATGGTCCTGCACCTGGACGGCCTGAGGATCAAGATCCCCTATGCCGAGCACAGGGAGTATCTCGAGAACGTCGTCGTGTACGGACGCAGGCTCGGAGAGGTCGCCGACATCTCCCCCTCCAAGATCGACGACAGCAGCGTCCTGGTCCGCATCAAGACCCGTTCCAGGGTCGAATACGAGGACGCGAAACGCCAATGACCGTCCCTCGGGGTGTCATGCGCCCCGATCGTCCCGGGCACCGGTTCCGACACGCGGGCCGGTGTTCCGGGGCATCCCCTTTTCCCGTCCCCGTCGGACGTTTTCCCCTTGAAACGGGTGCACCCCCATAGCTTCCCCTATTATTACGCGCGCGCGACGTCCGGGCCCTGAAAAACCTTTTTAAGAATCATGCGCTACCGCCGTCCATATCTATCCATTCCAACGAATGGGGGTTGAGAAAAAAATGAAATCTATAGGGGTACAGAAGGCTTCGGAAGAGGTCAATGAGCAGATTGTTGCAATCATCGGAAAGGACAACGTCGTCGAGGACGGCGCGGCACTGATTGTCAAACCCGCCAACGACGACGAGCTCGCCAAGGTCATCGTAAAGGCCTTGGAGGGTGGAAGGGACATCGCCCCCGTCTCCAGGAAGAACGCGCACCACAACGACATCCTCGTCGACCTCTCCAAGATGGCCGAGATCATCGAGATCGACACCGTCGCCATGACCGTCAAGGTCCAGGCGGGTGCGAAGTTCATGGATGTCGAGAAGGCCGTCAACGAGAAGGGATTCACCATCGGTGTCCGCCCCGCAGGAGCCGACGCCACCGTCGACCAGTGGGTCTACACCGAGGAGGCCGGAATCGGATCCTACAAGTACGGAACCGTCAAGGACAGCGTCTACAACGTCTACGCCGTCGACTGCAACGGAGAGCTCATCGAGACCGGATACGACAAGATCGGATACTACATGTCCGCATACAACCTCACCCAGGCATACGTTGCATCCTACGGAAGGGTCGGAATCATCACCGCCGTCACCCTCAAGATCAACCCCGCCGGAGTGACCAAGGCCGTAGCCTACCAGTTCCCCGCCGTCGAGAAGCTCCAGGCATGCATGCAGAAGGTCGCACAGGCACCTTCCGTCAAGCCCCTGCACATCTCCTTCTGCGGATCGCTCGCAGTCATTGCCTTCCAGGGTAACGAGGACTTCGTCGACCTCGACATCGAGATGATGGACGCCATCGCCTCTGAGTTCGAGGGAGCCAAGATGGACGGAGCCGACAAGTGGGCCAACATCGACAACTGCGACTGCGTCAACCGCGACATCGTCTCCCAGGTCGTCCCCCTCAGGAACCTGGCCGCATTCGTCTCCGCAGTCCCCGCCGACAAGATCGCCGGAACCATCGCAGACCGCAGCACCGCCGTCGTCAAGGTCATCGGCGCTGAGGAGTCCCTCATCATCGAGAAGGTCGAGGAGCTCGGAGGAAGGTCCGGATTCAAGTGCTACTCGTCCTACCTCGACGAGTCCACCAACGCATTCGTCGCAAGGATCGAGGCCG
>JAFVZY010000090.1 GCA_017507885.1 Candidatus Methanomethylophilaceae archaeon
ACCTCGACGGAGGTCGTTCGAGAACCGGCAACCCGGAGAGGGCGAGGGGGAGGCTGTTCATCAAGTTCATCTCCCTGATCATCAGGATCCACATCCAGAATGTCCTGAGGGAGCACGACAGGGTCGTGCGGGAAACGAAGGCGAAGAAGGATTCCGTGAACGGGAGGACCGTCGACGAGATCCTGTTGTCCCTCTCGACCGTGTCGGCCGTGGGGAACACGGGCGACTGGAGACTCACGGCGGTATCGAAGAACGTCCGTGAGATCTTCGAGGTCTTCGGGCTGGAACCCCCTGTTTCAGGCAAAGTGACCCTGGGGTGATGTAACCATACAAACCGCAGATTTAGGATTGAACCATTCGTCAAGTCAGATCATGTTGGGGGATTCTACTGATAATTGGAATGAACTCAACATGGTGAGATTGGACCTGTCCTATGCATTCAACGGGGATTCGCCACGTCTGATCGATGAATGGCAGGAGGTTCCCGAAATATGGGATGCTTTGAAGTCCCTTGTGGATCGTTCCATGGAGCCGGGAAGATTCATCCTCACCGGTTCATCGACCCCTCGCGAGGGTGCGATCAAACATAGTGGTGCGGGTCGCATCGGGACGATCATGATGCGTACCATGTCATTGTTCGAATCCGGGGATTCAGACGGTTCGATGACAATCCGCAGCATGTTCGACAAGGTGGATCGCCCTCCTACGAAGTGCCCCAACAAAGCCAGTTTGGATTCCCTGATATACCTGGTGCTGAGGGGCGGATGGCCTGCCATGATTTCGAAGGACGAGGAGATCGTTTTGAACATGATGCATTTCTATCTCGATTCCATCTACAACGATGTCGCTTTTGTCGACGGTAGGAAGCACAACATCAAGAAAATCAGAATGTTGATGGCGTCGCTTGCACGCAACGAGGGGACTCTCGCATCCATCTCCAAAATCGCAGACGATCTTGTCGAGAATCCGGATGATGACGATGACATCGGGGAGGGTACTCATCCAAACCGTTCCTCGGGAAATCCCATCCTTTCCACCAAAACGGTCAGGGTGTATCTGGACCTTTTCGACAGAATCCATCTCTTGAACGATCAACCCGCGTTCGCGATAACGACCCGCTCCCCCGTACGTGTCGGTAAAACGCCGAAGAGGCATCTCGCAGACCCCTCGTTGGCGGCAGCGGCACTCGGGCTGAATTCCATTCTGATGAAAAAGGATCTGAAGACGTTCGGATTCCTGTTCGAGTCCCTTTGCGAGAGGGATCTGGACATTTACGCATCACACATCGGCGGAAGACTGTACCATTATCGTGACCATCAGGGCCGCGAGGTGGATGCGATAATCCAACTCGATGACGGTCGTTGGGGTGCGTTTGAAATCAAACTCGGTACGGGACAGATAGAGGAGGCGGCCGAGTCATTGAACAGGTTCGATGATTTCATTCGCAGTACGCATTCTCGTCCTCCGGAGTTCCTGTGCGTAATATGCGGTCTGACACCCACCACGTATCGTCGCAACGACGGGATCTACGTGGTTCCGATAACGTCGCTGGCCCCGTGAGGTCTCAATCCCAGAACTGCTTGTTCTTCGCATAGAGGATCTCGGCCGACATGATGGCCCTGTAGAATTCGTCCTCGTCCACGTGCATCGTCCTGAGGATTCTCGAGGCGGAATCGGGGCCTATCCCCCTTCCCGCCAACACGACGACCGCCCTGTGTCCGTGTTCGTTGACCAGGTTCGCACAGCGTGAGAGCCTCTGAACATCCTTCTTCTCCTGTGCGGACAGCTCCTCGTGTTTCAGGAGCTTGATGTTCTCCCTTTCGTATCCCTTGAGGGCGGCCACCATCACGCCGTTGCATTGCATGCATCTAATCCTCTTGGGCGTGTCTCCGACCCTCATCCTCCATTGGGCCCTGCAGTTGAGACAGGACATGAACATGACCTCGTCCTCCAATCTCTTCTTCAGGGCCATCAGGATGGCATGGTCCGCGCGGACCGGTTGCATCAGTTCCTTGGACCTTGTTATCCCTTCGAGACCTATGGTGGACAACCCGCCGGGGACGACCTCGATCTCCCCGGATTCCATCATCGACACGGCCTTCTCCGCGTTCACGATGTCCAGGTCCTCCCAGAGCACCTTGTTGACCGCCTCCTTGAACGCGGGGGTGTCCCTGTGCATGTCGAACAGTCTGTTGAAGTTCATGAAACGATGATCCGCATCCTTGTCGATGATTCCGAACTTCTTGGCGACGAATACGAACCTCCACCTGAGGAATGTGGAATTCCCGATGGTCATCCTCGTGATGGCCTCCACGGTGCCGGGTTTCACGGATCTTATGGTGTCCATGATGACGTCGCTTTTCAGATTCCTCGGAAGCTCCAGCATTATCCTGTACGGGTCGGCGGTCATCCCCACGCTCTCCCCCAGACGGGCGGTGAGCAGTGCGGAGTAGATCTTTCCGAGGGTCTCGTTCACGCGTGTCCCGAAACAGGCGTTCACGATGGCCATCCTGTCCCCCGTCTCCACCGTGACCGTCCTGTCGGTGGGCATGACGAACCTTTCGTCCTGTTCGGAGAAGTACTTCCTCAACACCCTGACGCATCCGTCGTCCCCGGGATAGTTTCCGAAATCGCGGAGTCTGCGCATGCGACCGACCTCCATCGCTATCTCGAACGGCACGGGTATGTCGGAACCCACCCAGTTGGGGACGGAACCGACCTCCCTGGCCTCTTCCACCAGGAGTTCGTCCTCCCTCGTCTCGACCACCCTCCATGTGCGTCCCTTGGCGATGAACATGGCGTGCTCCTCGGCGAAGGACAACACGAAACTCTCGTCCAGGGTTCCGATGATGGCACGGCTGCCTATGTCGCGGACCATGTACGTCCTCTCGTCGGGGATCATCGATATGTTGCTGTAGAAGTAGTCCATGCCCTTGCGGGACCTTTTGAAGGTGTCCCCGTCCTCGAATACCATCTTGATGGATTTCAACTGCTCCAGGACGTCGTCCATCTCCCCGCGGGACAGGTCCTTGAAAACGTACGATCCGGTGAATATCCTGTGTGCGGTGTCCCTGTCCATGGCCCCGGACATGGTCATTGCTATGAGCTGATTGGCCACCACCGTCAGGGGGCAGGGTCTCCCCTCGAAGTATTCCAGCTCCTTGGAATCGCATCTGCGGGCCACGACCATCGCTTCGGCCACCTCGTCGGGGGCGGTCGCGATGATCTTCGCCCTGATCCTCTCCCCGATCCTGTGTCCCGCACGTCCCGCACGTTGGATCATGCGCGAGACCTGACGCGGCGAATTGTATTGGATCACCATGTCCGTGGAACCCACGTCTATTCCCAATTCCAGGGATGATGTGCAGATCAGCGATCTTATCCCGCCGTGTTTGAAACGGTCCTCCATCTCCATACGGACCTCCTTCGAAAGGGATCCATGGTGGACCTCGATGGGGAGGTCCCCGTCCCACAGCCTGTATCTGGCGGCGAGCCATTCGGCGGTCTCCCTCGTATTCACGAAGAACAGCGTGGAATTCCCCGATTCTATGATCTCCCTGGCGCGGATCATCACGGCCAGGATGTCCGGATCGCTTTGGAGCTTGTCCAGGAGTTTGCTCTCGTTCACGGCCGGTTCCGGACTCTCCACTGCTATTTCGAAATCCCTGTGGGTGTCGTGCTTCCTGACGACGACCCTTCTCCTGCTCCCGGCGAGGAATCCCGACACGGAATCTATGTTCCCCACGGTGGCGGACAGTCCGATCCTCTGATATTCTCCTGCGATATGCGCCAACCTCTCCAACGCGACGCTGAGCTGTGCACCCCTCTCCGTGTTGGCGAGTTCGTGGATCTCGTCGATCACCACCCATTCCACGTTCTTCAGATGTTTTATCAGGTTCTTTCCAGTGAACAGCACCTGTATGGTCTCAGGCGTGGTGATGAGGATCTCCGGCGGATTGCGGGATTGACTGTTCCTCTCCGCCTGCGAGGTGTCCCCGTGTCTCACGCCGACGGTGACGTTCAACGCCCTTCCGTATTCCTCCATCCTGCGGAGCATGTCCCTGTTCAATGCGCGGAGCGGGGTGACGTATATGCAACGGAACCCCTGGCGGCTGCCCTTGGTCCTGAATATCGTGTCCAGGATCGGAAGCATCGCCGCTTCGGTCTTCCCTATCCCCGTGGGTGCCACGAGCAACAGGTTCTCCTTGTTCAGGATGCGCGGGATGGAATCCGCCTGCGGCGGTGTGGGGTTGTCTATGCCCCTTTCGTGGAGGACGGATACGAGTTCCGGGGATAAGCCGGGAAAAGTCATGGGATCGAAAGAAGAATGATGCCGGGGGAACCCCCGGCTTGATGGTTTTTAGCGGAATCACTCCTTGGAAGCGGCTTCCTTGGGTGCGGTGACCTGAAGGAGGATCTGGGACAGATCCATGACCTTGATGTTGGATCCGGCCTTCTTGGCTCCCTGGGTCAGGTTCAGCACGCAGAAGGGACAGCAGGTGACGAGAATCTCGGCACCGGTTGCCTCTGCATCCCTGATCCTCTCGGCCGCGATGTTGGTGGCGAGGTCTCCGAAGGCGGACTTGTATCCTCCACCGGCTCCGCAGCACCTGGAGTTCTCCCTGGACTTCTCCATCTCGACGAACTCGACTCCCTTGATCTTCTTGAGGACGTTCCTGGGTGCGTCGTAGACGCCGGAGTGCCTTCCGAGGTGACAGGGGTCGTGGTAGGTGACCTTTGCGTTGAACTCGTTGTTGAGGGGGAGTTTCCTCTCGTTGATGAGTTTCTCGACGTACTGGGAGAAGTGGTAGACGTTCTGTCCGACCTTGGCGTAGTATTTTCCGAAGTCGGAGGAGACGGTCTTGTAGCATCCGGAGCAGGTCATGACCATGTCCTTCGCTCCCATTCCGTCGGCCTTCTCGACGACCGCCTCTGCGCACTCAAGGGACAGGTTGGAGTTTCCGGTCCTCAGGAGAGGGGAGGAGCAGCAGTACTCCTTCTCACCGAGACAGTTCATCTTGACTCCGGCACGGGACAGGACGGTGACTCCCGCGGTGGGGATGTGCTGCATCCTGTAGGATCCGGTGCATCCCGCGAAGAAGATCGCGTCGGGGACGGCCGCCCTCTCGATGTCAGCAGGCCACCAGGCATCCCTCTTTGCGGGGGACTCGCCGAAGGAGTTGTGTTTGTTCTTGACGTTGACGGCGATTCCCTTGTGTGCGGGGAGGGGTCCGGCTCCGTTCTTGAACATCCACTCCCTCATCTCCTCCCAGAGGTCGACGAGGCTGATGTGTGCGTGACAGACGACTTCGCAGTTTCCGCATCCGGTACACTTGTACATGGCGTCGACGAAGTCGTCGGAGAGCTCGATCTTTCTTCCAAGGGCGGTGTCCACAATGTCCATTCCGTTGGTGTCGATGGCCTTGATGTAGTAGATCTTTCCACGGGGGGTGACGGACTCCCAGGGGGTTTGGTTGTGTGCCTCGCACACCTCGATGCAGTATCCGCACTGGAGACACTGGGTCAGGGCCTTCTGAACGCGGGGCAGGTTGAATTTGCTGAGCTTGACTTTGGGAAGCTCGACTGAAATCTTCGCTTTCATTTTCATTCCTCCGGAGGGTTCCCCCTTCCGACATATGGTCGCTTCCAAGCCCGTTTCTTTATTTAATGGTTATATGGGAAGGAGGGTCAAAATCTCATTTTTTTCTCATTAAAATGAGATTCAATGAGATTATATAGTCTGCACCGTCATTCCATGATGATATGAAATCCGCACGCACCTATGACGATTGGACGGGTAACGTCATCCCCGATGCCACCGTCAGGTCCCTGGACATCGAGGCCATGAGGGTGGCCCGTGTCATGTACGAGGCACGTCATCCCGAAAAGGCGGAGGAGTGCAGGACCTGGGACGACACCCAGTTCCTCACGCGTGTCGGTGTATTCAAAAGGGGCAGGGTCACGAATGCCGCCGCGATCCTTCTCGGGAAGAGGAACGAGCATCTTGTCCCGGACACCGTGTGTATACGGTGGAGGTTGTTCGGCGTAGACGGGAGGGAGGAGGATTCGCGCACCTTCGACGGTCCAGCAATCCTTTCCGTGAGGCAGGTCGCATCCCTGATAAGGAATGTCTCCGTGGATACGGGGGGTTCCAGGCCGCGTACCGTGGGGACATACCGTACCATGAGTCTGATGGAGGCGATGTACAATGCGCTCGCCCACCAGGATTATTCCCTCGGGGGCACCGTGGAGGTCGTCGAGAGGGAGAGGGAATCGGTCACCGTCAGGAACATGGGGGGTTTCGGTCCGGTCGCTCCCGATTCATACGTGTCGTCCCATCCCACGTCCGGTGTCCGTAGGAACCCGTTCCTGGCGGATGCCATGTCGTCCATGGGGGTCGTCTCCGGAACGGGTTCGGGCGTGAGGAACATGTATCTTTCGCAGATCTATCGCAGATTCCCCCTTCCCAGATATTCCTGTACGGATGATTCCGTGTCGATGACGTTCCCCGGGGTGCGTTCCGGCCCGTTGGTCAGGATGTTGGATTCGCGCGGGGATCTGGACCTTGAGACCATAATGGCCCTGGACAGGCTGTCCTCCGGCAGATACGTCCCCGAGAAGACCCTGGACGCCCTGGTCAGAAGGGGCCTCGTGGACGTGGTCGGCGGAGTCCCGGCCATCGTGTCGCAATCAGGGATGGTGTTCCATTCCCCCGGAACGGATCGGGACGCGGTCATCTCGTTTTTGGAGATGAACGGGAGGGTGACGCGTGCGGATGTCGTGGCGGTCCTCACATCCAGGGATTCCAAAGGCATGGATCAACGTCAGTTGTCAAACAGGGCGACCAACATCCTGCAGGGTTTGCGCAGGGACGGGGTCATCGAAAAGGTCGACGGCAACACGCGCTCCGCCGTGTACTCGTTCGTTCGCAACGGTTCGGAAGAATTGTGAGAATAGTGGGCCCGGCCGGATTCGAACCAGCGACCAATTGGTTATGAGCCAATCGCTCCACCTGACTAAGCTACGAGCCCGATGGGACGTGTATCTTCACATTATGTAAAAAGCTATCGTGAATCGGACGTGTCATTCACGATGCCTTCGGCCTGCCGGAGACCCATAGGGGACGAATGACGCATAGAATGAAGCAGAAATCCGGAAACACACCGAAGTAATGAGAAAAAAATGGCGCCGCCACACGGATTTGAACCGAGGACCTTGGGATTAACAGTCCCACGCTCTACCTGCTGAGCTACGGCGGCTTAAGGGAGTGATTGAAGAACTACTATTAAAATATTTGTTTAAAAAATTAAACATACGCAATATAATATGCGTCAGAGCATAGTTTTGATGCGTTCGACTTCGGATGTTATGTCGTCCAGATGGTCTTTGAGGGAATCCATGAACGGATCCATCGAATCCGTGACGACCGCCCCTTCCGACGTGGCACGGATGGTCCCTTCCTTCTCCAGGAGTTTCAACGAGTATCTGACCTTGTGTTTGGGGATTCCGGTCATTTCGGACAATCTGATCAATCCGATGGGCTGATTGTCATGGACGGTCTTGAGAATGGAGACGTGACGCTCCAGAAGTTCCAATTCCTCCGTGATGGAACCCACCGGGTCCCTAGATCCTGCCATTCGGTTACCTCGTTATACAATGGTATGGAAATGAAGTTTGGAAAAAGGTTGAAGGGGTCCAACAGGGGATACGGATCAGCGTCCGTACCACTTGAGCCTGGATCCCCATTTGCTGTAGTTGACCCAAACGCCCTGGGCGATGGAACCGCAGCAATCGAGTGCCTTCTGCTCACCGTCAGCCCCTTTGTAGGACTTGTAGCAGGTGAGGCACTTCCATACCAGCTCGGGTTGTTTCGCGGCTTTCATTGTGTGACCCAAATCAAAGATGCTTTAATAAACCTTCCCTTGAGGTCCGACACAACCACGTTCCTTTTCCGTTTTTATAAATATGACGGTCCGTTCCCGTGCATAGGTGTCGCAACCCCTCCTCCGAGGTCGAACGTCTTCGATGATGTGTCGTTCCAAAGGCCGGGAATGTTGCGACGGTGTTCGCCAATCGTCGTTGGAAATGACGTCAAACCGAGGGTTGCGGTCAAATCGTTCGACATTGTAAATATATAGTTACAACCGTATAAACCCGCTCATGAATAGAATAAAGGTTATCAACGAACCGTCGGAATTGGTTCCGATGTTGAGGTCCGTTGACACCCCGATCAAAAGAGACGTCCTCAAGGAAGTCACCCTCGAGTGGAGGACCGCCGATGAGATCGAACAGAAGTTCGGTCCCGAGGGAAGGGACGCCATCATCTTCTTCGAGAAGATGAAACTGGTGGAGACCCGCTGGCTTTCCAAGAACGGTGGATACCCCGAGAAATCGTACCACACCTACTACACGTCGTTCAACATCAACGCGCAGTGGCCCGTGTACGAGATCAGCGATGTATTGACCGCTGCAATGATGGGCACCGAGGAGTTCAACGAGATCGAGGCGAAGATTCTGGAACAGGTCGGCAAGGACGGCAGGTTCTCCGGAGACGTCGCCGAGTCCCTTGGACTCTCCTCGACGATGCTCAAAAGCCTGGTTCGCAGGTCCGTGAAGATGGACTACCGTGGACACAGGATCGAGCTCATCCACGAAGAGTAAAAAAATGCCCGACATCTGGATAATGAGGATTGGGCACCGTCCGCAGAGAGACAAGAGGGTGACGACCCATGTGGCCCTCTCGTCCCGTGCACTCGGTGCCAAAGGCATCTACGTCGATACATTCGATGATGTGCTTGAAGAGAACATCGCCAGCGTCGTCGATAGGTTTGGTGGGGACTACACGATCAAGACCGGTGTCACCTGGAAGGAGGCCATGCGCGATTTCAACGGAAAGGTGGTCCATCTGACCATGTACGGTCAGACCGTGGACGAGGCCATTCCGAAGATTCCGAAGGACGAGGACATAATGATCATCGTCGGTGCGGAGAAGGTTCCCGCAGAAGTCTACCAGCGTGCCGACTTCAACGTGTCCGTGGGCAATCAACCCCATTCGGAGATTGCCGCACTCGCGATATTCCTGGACCGTTTCACAGAGGGCAAGGCACTCTACGCGGATCGCGACGGAAAGATCACCGTCGTTCCCAACGAGCGGGGGAAGACCGTTGTCGAGAATCCCCAGTGACCGTGAATGCGTGGAGTATCTGATCGACGAAGGCTGCAAGAGACGTGTCATCATCCACTGCTGCACCGTAAGGGCGGTGGCGGAGGAGATGGTGGACCATATCGATGGCGTAAACAGGGAGCTTGTGATAGCGGGTGCCCTGTTGCATGACATCGGCAGGTCGGTGGACCACTCCATAATGCATGCCTACATAGGCTCCAGGATAGTCGAGGACCTGGGTCTCGCACCGGAGCTTGTGGACATCGTCAGGAAGCACACCGGTGCCGGACTGGACGAGGCCGATGTCGAGGAGCTCAGGCTTCCCGCCGGGGACTACATGCCGAGGACCCTGGAGGAGAAGATCGTCGCCCATGCCGATAACCTGGTCAGCGACAACCGTGTCGTGACGCACGAGCATTCGGTGTCGAAACTGGTCTCCAAGGGCGCGTTCAGGGGTGCAGAGAGGATCGAACTCCTTCACATGGAGCTTTCCAATCTCTATGGGCGGGATCTCGATGTAATCCCCGAGCTCATCGGGGAGTACCCCAAGCTCAAATGCGTCGCCGGACTTGTCGACGGATGAACCATTAAACGAAGGGGCTCCGGCCCCGTTTATCTTTTCCGACCGTGCCGTTCCACATGGTCCATGGCCATTCCCAACCATCCGAGGGCGTCATCCGGATCCCCGTTCTCGAGGTAGTGCATGCCCAGAATGCATTGCGCTTTGACGGACCCCATCCCCGCGGCCTCCCTGAGGAGGTCCAGCCCCATTTCCGTATAGAAATCGTCCCCCCGGGAGAGGTGTTCCCGGGCGAGATACACCATCGCGTTCGTGTTTCCCCCATCCATCGATTCGCAGATCAGTTTTCTTCCGTAATCAGGGTCCACATCCCCCTCCAGCAGGCGTCTCCCGTATCCGAATTGGATTTCGGATATGGACAGGTGCGCCCGTTGGACCTTTTGGATGATTTCCGGAATCTCGCATGTGGGGGGTTCCTCCGAATCGTACACGTCGTATCCGTATTCATCCAGGATGTCCCTGTCCCATTCCGCCACGTGTACCCTAACCTTTTTGAACAATCTCATCAGAAAATCCCTGTCCAGCCCACTTCTCCTGCAGACCGAGTTCAGGTGTTCCATGTATGTGTACAGTTCCCCGTAGACGAGGTATACGACGGCCCTCGACTCGAACTGGTAAAGGTACATGAGGGCGTTCCTCTCCCCCTCCGAGAGCCCCAGTTCATTGAAGGATATGAACGACAGTGGGCCCATGAACAGTATGACTTCTCCGGATTTCTCCATGCCTGTGCATCCCTTCGAAGCCTTTTGTGGACGGGGGAATACCATCCCCCATTCCCCGATCGCGCATCATCGTGAGACGGGAGTTTCTACAATTGGGATGTTCGACCCAATCAATTTATCCATTCAGGATACATACACACTTCCGATAACAATGGCAATGGAAATCAACACAGCGGATTTCGAAGCCTTCATCGCTTCCAACAAGATCGCATTCGTCGACTGCTGGGCACCCTGGTGCGGACCCTGCAGGAGGATGGGCCCCATAATCGATGAACTCTCCCAGGACCTCACAGGAAAGGCCGGCGTCGCAAAGCTCAACACCGATGAGAACCAGGGACTCGCAATGAAGTATCGCATCAATGCCATCCCCACCATCCTTGTTTTCAAGGACGGACAGCTCGTCAACACGATGGTCGGTCTCCAGCCCAAGGAGAACCTCCTGGACGTCTACGAGAGGCTCAGTGAGTGAGATGGACGCGGACATCCTCGTCATAGGCTGCGGTCCCGCAGGCATCCAGGCGGCGATACACGCCTCCAGGAAGAAGGCCTCCGTGGTCGTCGCGGGGAAGCAGTCCGCAAGCGCCCTTTCGGGTGCTCTCATCGAAAACTACATGGGGGTCCCCGCCACGGACGGGGACCTTCTGCTTTCCACCGGTGCAACCCAGGCCCGTGAGGCCGGGGCCACCGTCACCGGAATGAACATACTCTCCATCCGTCGTGACGGGGATGTGTTCGAGGCCGTTCTCGAGGACGGGGAACCAGTCCGCTCGAAGGCGGTCGTCTTCGCCACAGGGATATCGCGCAGGAAACTGGGTGTCCCGGGTGAAAAGGAACTCTTCGGAAAGGGTGTGAGCTACTGCGCCGTCTGCGATTGCAATTTCTACAAGGGTCGCAGGGCCGTCATCGTCGGTAACGATTCGGAGGCCGCCGTCTCCGCGGAGATGATGACCTCCTATGCCTCCGAGACCTCATGGGTGTTCTGGGAGGAGGAGGCGGACCCGTCCCTGATTTCCAGGGCGAAGGATGCGGGTGTGTCCATGCACAGGTCCCGTCCCGTGTCCATAGATGGTTCCGACAAGGTCGAGTCGATAACCCTGGAGGATGGAACCGTCATCCCCACGGACGGTGTGTTCATAGAGCTCGGCGCCAAATCCGCGGCCGATCTGGCCATGGATGTGGATGTAATGCCGGAGATGGACGACTCCATAAAGGTGGATCAGGGTTGTTTCACGGGGGTTCCCGGCGTGTATGCCTGCGGTGACGTCACCGGCAAACCCTGGCAGATGGCACGTGCCGTCGGGCAGGGGTGTGTGGCGGGTACCAGCGCCGCCGATTTCGTTAAGGGATTGAGATGACCGTCTCGGACCTCATTGCCGGTATGCTCAGGGAGGACGGGGGTTTCCAGAAGGCTCTTCGAAACATCCTTGAGGACGAGTTGGGGATGACCCTCAACGAGTTCTGTCAAGCATCCGGTCTGTCCCAGAGCACCATGTACAAGATCATGGAGGACAACAGGGAGCCGAATCTCAGGACGGTCAGACAGGTCGTGAAATCCCTCAAGGTCATGATGGAGGCGGACGATTCCCATTTCATCGCCGTCATCGCCAGCACCAATGTGGTGGAGAACCTTCCCCGCACCATAGATCTGGACGGGTTGGTCGTCAACGTCCGCGAGTATCCCGTGTCGACGGTGGAGGATGCCATCATAGCATCGGTGCGTGCCGAGAGGGACGGTGCGCTGGGCGTGGTCTGTGCGCCAATAGTCGCACCCACCATCGAGAAGATCCTGGCCATACCAGTGTCCCGTGTCATCCCCACCAGCAGTGTGAAGCTCGCCATAGACAGGTTGAAGGATTTCATCTAAGGTCTGTTTATTCTGATCACTGCCTATCGAACCCATCAAGCAGTCCAAATAGTCGTATTCGGATTGTCGCCCCATGCTCGAACCACTGTCTTTCGAGACCCTTTGTTCCGCCACTGTGCCTTTGAGGGGAACATTCAGGATAGAGTCTGCTGGAGGTGACATCGATTTTGGTCTTTTGGAATGCATTGATCATGAGATCACCATTTGTGATTCGACCCTCGGGACATTGAGGTTCGACGGATTCAGGGGACATGTGGCCCTGGACGACTGCCACATCAAGAAAATCGTCCTCGAAGAGGATGTCGATGCCCCGGGTCACAGAGGTGCCCCATTCCAGGTCGTCAATTGTGCAGTCGACTCTGTTTCCATCCACGCGAGGATTGATGATCCGCTGATGATGGTGAAGAGCAAGTTCACCGGAATAACAGATCTCAGCAATTCCGTGTTCGATGTAGTCGATATGTCCGAATCCAACCTTGACTACACCCGTTTCATCGGTTCCAGGGTTGGGAAACTAAAACTCGACACTTGCAGGTTCGTCAAGCTTTTCGATATGAACGGTACAGTGGCCGGGGCCCTCTCACTCAGGAGGGCCATTGTTCTGGAGACGTTTATACTTCCTGAAATCCATGATCCCGAATTCGGGAGCATCTTGGATTTCACCGACTTAAGTATAAACGGGAACGTCAGCCTCGTGATGCCTATCGGTCAGGCCTTTGAGAACAGGTTCATCAGATCATTTAGCGAGAACAGCAATTCGTCGGGACTGATGGCCCTCCGTCAAGTGTTCGAAATCAATCGCAGGTATTCTGCGGCGGACACCACGTACATATACCAGAAGAGGAAGGAGTGCGAGGAGTCTCGCAGGGGGGACTCCGATGCTGTCCTCACGCCGGTTCAACGCTGGACAACCATGTTCTCGTACTATCTCGGTGGCAACGGGATGCGTCCATCGTACACCTTCGTATGGCTGTTGGTGACGGTGTTCCTGTTCGCGCTTGTAATGACGGTCGCAGGGGTGGAGAACCCTCACCACATAACTGGTGACACGTTCATCGACAGCCTGTACCTGTCTGTTTCATCCCTGTTTCTGGGCGGGAGCCTGGACATCAAAGGAATCGGTACCGAGGGTTATTTCATTTGTCTGGTGGAGGGTATGATTGGATTGTTCATGATGCTTCATTTCACCGTGATTCTCACCAGGAAGATCATTCGTTGATTACAGCATGTGGATCCTGTCACTGAATCTGCCGGATTGAGGTCTCCTTTCTTCTGCGGCGTATCCCAATGCGACCATGGATACGATTTCCTCGTCGGAATCGATCGCTTCGGAGGCGATGTCGTAGGCATAGAGGTAGTCCCCAACCCATAGGGAGCCTAAACCCCTCTCTGTGGCCTCCAGGATCATGTTCTCGATGCATGCCCCTATGGATACGAGGTCCATCAGTTTCCTGTCGGTGACTCCCGTCTCTGTGGGGGCAGCGTTGTGATATGGGATACGGTCTACATATCCGATGATCAGGAGGACGGGTACGTCTCTGATTATTTCCATGGTCCTGAGGGCCATTTTAAAGTCCTTGGCTTGGTCATCGTCGATGTCCCAATCCATCTTCTCCTGAATCCTGGACGCCATGCCGTCTGTGAGCTTTCTGACACCATCTCCCTTCAATACGTGAATGTTCCAGGGTTGGCGGTTTTTGGATGAAGGTGCACGTATTCCCGCATGGAGCACCCCTTCGAGATCCTCGTCGGGGACGGGTTTGGTGAGGAAGTCCCTTGTGCTGTAGCGCAGCCTGATGTTGTTGGACATTATGCTGGGTTCGGAGCACATGGCGTCCGTGCCGTCATTCGAAAAAGGATTCATCTGTATCGACAATGTGCTGCAACGATAATATTGTTTCAGGAACGTCATGCATTGTTCCCGACTCTAGTTAAACATATTAAAATACCACCTTTACTTCAACGGGTTTAGGTGAACTATTGTTCGAATTGCAGGTAGTCAGCAACACCCCTTTGAACGGCATCGATGACGTGCATGTCGTCGCCGAGACGTTCCTCATACAGATCGGATATCTTCCCAAAGGCTACGACCCCAAGAACGGGGCACTCACCATCAAGGACAGCGTCCCGTACAAACTCTTCATGGATTATTTCATGGCCTATCCCGAAAGGGCATGGACCGTGGACGAACTCGCCGCGCTCCTTTCGACCACCCGTCCCACCATATACCGCCACGTGAACAAACTCAAGTCCCTGGACATCCTCGAACCCCTCGATGTGGAGATCGACGGGCAGATGCACAGGGGTTACCGCATCAGGTTCGGAGACCTCGGCAAGGCATGGAGCTTCGTCGAGTCCAACGTCAACATGGCCATGGACAACTATCGCAAGACGGTCGATCATTTCACCAGACTCTGCAGGGAGGCCTGAGCATGGCGGACGACCTCTTCCTGGAGAAGGGTGCGGTCTACAAGGTGGACCAGGGTGATGAACTGGTCACCGAGGGTGTGTTCAAGGGCATCTGCATGCTCGGGAACGACACCGCGCTTGTTTTCGAGACACGTGACGGCATCACCCGTTTCATAAATTCGTCGACCGTCCTATACATGGATCTCATCGAGCCAGCACCCGTGAGGGAACAGCCCAAGACGCAGACCCTCGGAAGCGTTTACTATGGATGATCCCCGCATCCCGGAATTGGCGAACGAGTTGATAGACGCCATCAAGACCGGAAGGGTCACGGACCGCGACGGGGTACAGAATCTCAAACTGAAGCTCTGCGGCAGGTACGGCCTCCCCGGGGTCCCTCCGAATTCGGACATCCTGGCCATGGTCAGGGAGGAGGACAGGAGGCTCCTCACGCCGTATCTCATCAAGAAGCCAACCCGTACCATCAGCGGTGTGGCCGTGGTCGCCGTGATGACGTCCCCCTTCGACTGCCCCCACGGTAAATGCACATACTGTCCCGGCGGCGTGGGCAACGGTTCCCCCCAATCATATACGGGAAAGGAGCCGGCCGCCAGAAGGGCGGACAGGAACAATTTCGATCCATACCTCCAGGTGTCCGACCGCATACGTCAGTTGTCCGAAATCGGACACAAGACCGACAAGATAGATCTGATCATCATGGGCGGGACCTTCACCAGCAGGGATCCCGAATATCAGGAGTGGTTCGTCCGCCGTTGTTTCGATGCGATGAACGGTGTGGATTCGGAGAGTCTGGAGCAGGCCCATGCCATGAACGAGACGGCCGATCACAGGTGCGTGGGACTCACCGTCGAGACCCGTCCCGACGTGTTCGACGACGTCCAGATCGAAAGGGCGATGTCCCTGGGTGCCACCCGTGTCGAACTGGGTGTGCAGATCCTCGACGACGACATCCTCAAGGGTGTGGAGAGGGGACACGGTGTCGCCGAGGTCCGCAGATGCACACGTGCATGCAGGGACCACGGGTTGAAGGTGTGCTACCACATTATGCCCGGTCTCCCCGGATCGAATCCCGAGAAGGACATGGAGTGCTTCCGCATGCTGTTCGACGACCCCGACTTCCGTCCCGACATGATGAAGTTCTACACAACCCTGGTCATCGCCGGCACCGGATTGCACGACCTGTGGGTGGATGGTCGTTATGAGCCGTACGACGTGGACACCGCCGTCGATCTGATATCGGACATGAAGGAGATCGTACCGGAATACGTCAGGATTCAGAGGATCCAGAGGGACATCCCCGTTCCCCAGATTGCGGCTGGAATCACCAAGAGCAACCTGAGGCAGCTGGTGGAGGACGAGATGGCCCGGCGCGGAAGGCCCTGCAGGTGCATCCGTTGCAGGGAGGTCGGACACAGGGGCATCTCCCTGGACGATCCCGATTCCATGGTCATGGATTCGTTGGTCTACGACCTTTGTGGCGGTGTGGAGCACTTCATCTCCTACGTCTACGAGGATTCGATCGTCGGTTATGTCAGGCTCAGGTTGGATTCCAACCCCATGGCCACCATAAGGGAACTGAAGGTCTTCGGAAGCATGGTCTCCATCGGTGACGACGGAGAGGAATGGCAGCACAGGGGATTCGGCCGCAACCTCGTCGCCGAGGCCGAGAGGATCGCACGTGAATCCGGTCGCGAGGGCATACGCGTCACGAGCGGCGTGGGTGTCCGCGGATACTATGCGTCCCTGGGCTTCTCCAAGGAGCTGCCCTACATGGCGAAGAGGTTCTGAATCACCTGTAAAGGGGCGTGTCGTCCCACGACGGACGTCTGCGCCCCATCCTCTTCCCCATCTTCTCGTACATCTCGAAGACGTCCCCGTCCACAGACGGGCCTATGGATTCCAATGCTGATTCGAAGTGTCTGGCACTTACCTTTCTTGCACCTTCGCGGTAGGCGCAGAGGCCCGCCTCCCTGCACAGCGCCTCTAGATCCGCACCGACGTATCCGTCGGTCATCTCGGAGAGTTGATCGAGATCGACATCATACAGTGGCATCTTCCTGGTGTGGATTCCAAGGATCTTCCTGCGGGAGTACCTGTCGGGTTTCCCAACGAGGACGAGGCTGTCGAATCTGCCCGGTCTCAGAAGTGCAGGGTCTATCATGTCGGGACGGTTGGTGGCAGCCATTACGGTCACGCCCCTCATCCCCTCGACCCCGTCCATCGACGTCAGAAGCTGGGCGACGACCCTTTCCCACGCACTTCCGTCGGCGTCCCCGCGTACGGGTGCTATGGAATCTATCTCGTCGAAGAATATTATGCACGGGGCCATCTGCTTGGCCCTCTTGAAGATCCTTCTCACCGCCCTCTCGCTCTCCCCGAGCCATTTGCTGGCCATCTCGGGTCCGCTGACGGATATGAAGTTGGTCCCCGCCTGGTTGGCCACGGCCTTGGCGACCAGTGTCTTTCCAGTTCCCGGGGGTCCGTAGAGCAGGATTCCGCGTCCAGGCCTTATGCCGAGCTCCGCAAGGGGTCCGTCCTCCGCGTCCAGGAATTCGTCGATCCTCCTGCGAACGTCGTCCAATCCCCCTATGTCGTCCCAGGTGACCTTGGGAATCTCCACGGAGACCTCCCTCATGCCGCTCGGTTCCACATCGCCCAATGCATGGAGGAAGTCGTCCATGCTCACCCTCATGCCCTCGAGGACCTTCTTGGGGACGGGTGCGTTCATGTCCATGTCGCGTATCTTGGAACCGAGGCACCTCATGGCGGCCTCCCTGCACAGTGATTCCAGGTCGGCACCGACGAATCCCTGCGTGAGAGATGCGAGTCTGTCGGGGTCCACGTCTGCGGTCAGGGGCATGTCCCTCATGTGGACGTCGAGGATCTCCCTCCTGCCCTTGCGGGACGGTATGCCGATCTCCACCTCCCTGTCGAACCTGCCGGGTCTCCTGAGGGCCGGGTCGATGGAATCCTCCCTGTTGGTGGCGCCTATGACGATGACGTTTCCGGGTCCGTCCATGCCGTCCATGAGGGTCAGCAGCTGTGCGACCACCCTGCGCTCCACCTCGTTCGAGACGGAGTCCCTGCGGGGTGCGATGGAGTCTATCTCGTCCAGGAAGATTATGCTGGGCGAGTTCCTTTCCGCTTCGGCGAAGATGTTCCTGAGCCTCTCCTCGCTCTGTCCATGGAACTGACCCATGATCTCGGGTCCCCTGATGCAGTAGAACTTGGCGCCCGTCTCGTTGGCCACGGCTTCGGCGATGAGGGTCTTACTCGTTCCCGGGGGTCCGTAGAGCATGACACCCCTCGGAGGGCTGATGCCAAGACGGTCGAAGAGCTCCGGATGCTTCAACGGGAGCTCGATGACCTCCCTGACCCTTCCCAACTCCTCGTCGAGACCGCCGATGTCGTCGTAGGTTATCCTGCGGGACACCCTGACGGCCTCCTTCTTCTCCGCGGAGGGGGTCTCCCTGACGGTTATCCTGGTGGAGCCTCCGACGATGACGGGTCCCGAGGGAACCGTGGAGGAGACGGTGAAGGTGGTCCTGTTGCCCATGAGGGCGATGTTGGGTACGATGATGTCCGTGCCGGCTATGAGCGGTCTGCCCATGAGCCCGCTGAGGAACACGTCCTCGATGCCTGGTTCGAAGCGCATGGTCTTCCCCTCGGGGATGTTGGGTGCCAGAACGATGTCGGATGCCATGGGGGGATCGCATTTTCTGACGGTCACGCTGTCCCCCACGCCGACCCCGGCGTTGGTTCTCGTGAGTCCGTCTATGCAGATCAGCCTCTTCCCGGATTCCTCCGGGGAGCTTTTGAAAACCTTGGCGACCACGGACCTCTTCCCGACGATCTCCACGGTGTCTCCGATCTCCAGCCCCAGCGCTATGCGTGAGTCGCAATCCATGCGGGCACGACCGTACCCCGCCTCGGATTGTCTCTGGGCCATCGCGACCTTGAGGACTAGTGAATCGGTCATCGTACGATGGATGCACTTCAAGGATATATTGGGGGCGGTCCCCGGTTCATATGCGTCCTATCAGGCCCGTCATGTATATCGGAAGGTACACGATTCCGTTCTCCTCTTTCAGGTTCTTGGTGGAGATTACGATCCCCCGTTTTATGTCCGTCCTGTGTTTCCTCATGAATTCGTCCAGGGAGACGTGGGAGGATATGCTGGATGATTTCACTTCGATCGGGCATACCCTCTTCCCTGAAGGTATCACGAAATCGATCTCGTAGTTGTGTTTGGAATCCTTGGGGAACGTGTGGTAGAACAGCCCGTATCCCGCCGCGGTCAATCCCTGTGCGATGGCGTTCTCATACACGTATCCGAGGTTGGCAGGCAGTTTCCCACCGATGAGTGCTGCGTATATCGAATTGTCCGAGAACTCCCTGTCGCGGAAACACAATGTGATGAAGAGTCCCGTGTCCTCGAGGAACATCTTGAACATTTCCGGTTC
This sequence comes from Candidatus Methanomethylophilaceae archaeon, assembly GCA_017507885.1. Lineage (GTDB taxonomy): Archaea > Thermoplasmatota > Thermoplasmata > Methanomassiliicoccales > Methanomethylophilaceae > Methanoprimaticola. Next base: position 19,223 of record JAFVZY010000090.1, read on the forward strand.
CAGGGTCATGGGTAACCCGATGCGCGGGTCGTTGGCGTGCATGCTTCTTTGGACCGTCTGGGACTCCACCATTTCGGATATGCGTTTCATCTCCCCTCTCATTGATTTCCCTTTGATTCTGAACCTGTTGCTCTGACGGGACAGTTCCGACGGGATCGATGAGAAGTATAATCCGAGGGATCCGGTGGAATCTATCTTGTGGAAATCCTCCATGTACAGATCCAGGATGTTCCTTTTGATTCTGTCTATTTCCTGGTAACTCGCACCGTTCACGAATGCCTCGACGGCTTGTGGCATCCCTCCGACGGCCATGTATTCGTTGTACAGCATCATCATTCTGCGATGCAACGAATCCGGCAATGGTTTTCTGGAATCCAGGTCCTGCTCCAATAGTCTGAAGGTGTGGTTCCCGTTGGCCCACAGGAACTCCTCGAAATCCAAGGGGTGGAGTTTCATGCGTTCCTCTTCGCTCGGAATCCTGATGTTCTTCACGTTTTTCCTTATCGATATCAGGGAACCGGTTTCGATGTAGTCGTACCTCCCATCCTTCACCAATGCCCTGATGGATTCCCTAGCGCGTGGGAATCTCTGGACCTCGTCGAATATTATGACGGCATCGCGTTCCTTCAATTCCACGCCTGTTTGTAGTTGCAGGCCCCTCAGAAGACGGTCTATGTCGCTGAGATCCTCGAAAAGCGCATTCACGTCCCGGTTCTCCTCGGAGAAATCTATCAACACATATGCACTGTATTCCCTACGGGCGAATTCCTCGACAAGGGTGGATTTCCCCACACGTCTGGCACCCTCCACAAGGATGGCGGTGGAGCCCCCGGATCTCTTCTTCCATTCCTTCAACGTGCCGTATGCCTTGCGTTCGAACACCCTCTTCTGTTTCGTAGAATCGCCAGTCATATTTTCCATGTATTTTCAAAACAGTATTTGTCCATTTTCCAGATATTTTGAAAGTGAAAAATACAGAAATTCCAGATGTTTTGATGACCAGATTTTGCTGGATTCCAGGTAGATTGTTTCACTGAACGGATGGATGGAGTCTTTCCGAACCCCGTCGATCCCATGATGGGGGTGTCCGTCGGGGGGAAACACCCATCCGTTTCCGAAGGGCTTCGAAATGCAATCCCTTTTATCATACGCGCGCGTTATGTTGAAACAATGACATCGATTGAAATCAGAATCGAACTGAAGAAGGGAGTCGCGGACCCCGAGGGAAAGAACACCAAGAAGACCCTCGAGTCCCTCGGCTTCCAGGGCATCGGCGATGTGAAGTCCGTCAAGGTCTTCGAGGTCGAGATCGACGCCACCCCCGAGGACGCCATCAAGATGGCCGAGGAGATGTGCAGGAAGCTCCTTGCCAACCCCGTGATCCAGAACTACAAAGTCGCCGTGATGTGATCCCATGGCAGATCTGATGAAGAAACGCGATGTCCCGTTCTCGCTCTATGACGTGGACATCCTCTCCGCCACGGACGACCAGTTGAAGGAGATCTCCTCGGAGATGAGCCTCTCCCTGTCCCTGGACGAGATGAAGGTCATCAGGGACTATTTCGCGAAGGAGGGCAGGAACCCCACCGACGTCGAACTGCAGTCCCTCGGACAGGCATGGAGCGAGCACTGCTGTTACAAGAGTTCCAAGCCCATCCTCAAGGAGTTCGTCTTCGGAATCGACCGTGACGACGTCCTCTCCAAGGGTGACGCAGGAGTCATGGTGTTCGACGACGAGTACGGATACGCCCTCAGGATCGAGAGCCACAACCACCCCTCCGCCATCGAACCCTATGGCGGGGCCGCCACCGGAATCGGTGGAATCCTCAGAGACGTGGTGTGCATGGGTGCACAGCCCATAGGTCTCGCGGACCCCCTCTGCTTCGGACCCATCGACAGGAAGGGCGAACTTCCCCCCGGAATCAAACACCCCCGCTACCTCGTGAACGGGGTCGTCTCCGGAATCAGGGATTACGGAAACCGTTGCGGAATACCCACCATCACCGGCGGATTCTTCTTCGACGAGAAGTACACCGGAAACTGTCTGGTCAACGTCGCATGCCTCGGAATAGTCAAGAGGGCCGACCTCGCCAACAACTTCGCGGGCGGACCCGGGGAGGTCATGATCCTCATCGGCGGACGCACCGGACGCGATGGAATACACGGTGTCAACTTCGCATCCGCGGACCTCACCGCGACCTCCGACGAGGACTCCCGCGGGGCCGTCCAGCTCGGAGACCCCATCACCAAGGAGCCCGTCATGCACGCATGCTTCGAGGTCAACGCGAGACACCTCATCACCGGTATGAAGGACCTGGGTGGAGGCGGACTGAGCTGCGTCGTCGGTGAGATGGCGCTGGACTGCGGCTGCGGAGCCGACGTCGATCTGGAGAAGGTCCCCCTCAAGGAACCCGGTCTTGCACCCTGGGAGATCTGGGTGTCCGAATCCCAGGAGCGCATGATGTGCACCTGCAAGCCCGAGAACGTCCAGGCCGTCCTCGACATCTTCGAGATGTGGGACGTCCTCGCGATCCCCGTGGCAAGGACCACCGACCTCAAGCGCACCCGCCTCTTCTGGGACGGCGAACTGATCTTTGACATGGATCTGGAGTTCCTCACCGGAGGACCCGTCTACAACAGGCCCTACACCATGCCCAAGGTCTCCACCAAGGATGCCGAGGTCTTCCCCCAGCTTCCCGCCGACAAGGACGTCATCCTCGCCCTCCTGTCCGATCTCAACGTCGCCTCCAAGGAGTGGGCGATCAGGCAGTACGACCACGAGGTCCGTGCAGGAACCGCCATCCACCCCATCGTCGGTGAGATGAACGCCGGCGGACCCGGAGACGCGTCCGTCCTCCTGCCGGTTCCCGGAAGCACCCGCGGACTCGCCGCGGCCATCGGTTGCAACCCCTGGTTTACATCCGAGAACCCCTACAACGGTGGAATGTCCTGCATCGACGAGACCTGCAGGAACCTCGTCGCCGTGGGAGCCAGGCCCCATGCCTTCACCGACTGTCTCAATTTCGGAAACCCCGAGAAGCCCGAGAGGCTCGGGGAGTTCAGGGAGGCCGTCAGGGGAATCGGGGAGATCGCAAGGGAGCTCAACATCCCCATACCCTCCGGAAACGTCAGTCTCTACAACGAGGCCCCCGGCGGACACCACATCCTCCCCACTCCGATGATCCTCGGATGCGGAATCGTGGAGGACGTCAGGAAGGCCGTCACCGCCGATTTCAAGAAACTCGGAAGCATGATTTTCCTCATCGGACGCACCAAGGACGAGATGGGTGGATCCCTGCTGTTCCGCAAGTTCGACGGAAAGGAGGGAGCCGTGCCCGGAGTCGACATCGACGGACTCAAGAGGAAGACCGACAAGATCCTCCAGGCCATGGACGAGGGACTCATCCTGAGCTGTCACGACTGTTCCGACGGAGGACTCGCCGTGGCCGTCGCCGAGATGTGCATCTCCGGTCGCGTGGGTGCCGAACTGGATCTCACCGCAATCGACGTCTCCACCGTTCAGAGGAAGCTGTACTCCGAGTCCAACACCCGTTGGATCGCCGAGGTAGATGGAATGGATGTCACCAGGTTCATGGAGATCATGGGTGACGATGCCGTGCCCATCGGAATCACCAAGGGCGACTGTCTGAAAATCAAGGACAATGGAACCGTCGTCCCCCTCGAGGAGATGGTCAAAGCCTGGAACGAACCCGTTTGGAACATCATGGGAGGTGTCGAACAATGAAACCCGAGGACGTTCGCGTATGCGTCATAAGGATCGAGGGAACCAACTGCGAGGACGAGATGGCCGCCGCATTCGAGATGGTCGGTGCCAAGTCCGAGAAGGTACACCTCAAGCAGCTGATCGGTCAGGCCCCTGCGGACATGCGCCGCAACCTGGAGGACTACGACGTCCTCGCATTCCCCGGGGGATTCTCCGCCGGAGACTACGTCCGTGCCGGAGCCATCTTCGGAGCGAGGATAAAATCCGCCATAGGATCCGACGTCAAGAGGTTCGTCGAGGCCGGAAAACCCGTCATCGGAATCTGCAACGGATTCCAGATCCTCGTGGAGATGGGACTCCTTCCCGCAATCGACGAGGTCATGTCCGAGCAACCCACCGCCGCCCTCTACAACAACGACTCCGGAAGGTTCGAGTGCAGACCCACCGTCCTCAGGAACGACAACCGCGGAAAGTGCATCTTCACATCCGCGATTCCCGAGAAGGCCCTGCTCACGATCCCCTCCGCACACGCCGAGGGAAAACTGATGAGCATGGATCCGGACTTCGTTCAGAAGCTCGAGGACAACGACCAGATAGCATTCAGGTACGTCTGCCCCGACGGTTCGGATGCGGTGTATCCCTGGAACCCCAACGGTTCCCCGTCGGACATCGCCGGTATCTGCAACCCTGCGGGAAACGTCCTGGGCATGATGCCCCATCCCGAACGTGTGATGACCCGTTTCACCCACCCCGACTGGACCCGCGGATACGAGTCCGAGGAAGGGGATGGAAGGATCATCTTCGAGTCGGTGATGAAGTACCTCTCCAAACTCTGAGAATGGAAACGATTTCCGGGGGGTTCATCCCCCCGCAACCCGTTGTTTTTGTAAAACGATCAAAGGTTTATCTTGACGTCCACATGGTCCCCGTCGTTGAGGCTCAGCGTGCGTCTGAGATGGTATTGACAGATTATCTCGATGATGTTGACGTAGTGGGATCTTTCGGGAACGACGATGGCGCAATCGATGTTGCGGATCTTCGCGTTGTATGCGATGACGTTTCCGAAGCTCCTGCCGTCGGAGTTGAATCCGTTTATGGTGTGTCCGGCGATGCTGCGGATGACCTCCAGCTTGCTCACGTCCTCGTCATCCACGACGACGTTGAGGGTTCCTTCGAAGGGGACGAATCCGAGTTTCGACTTGAACTGTTTGACGTATTTCTCCTGGCAGATGTAGTATCCGCCCTCCCCCATTCCTGAGGCCACGGTTCCGTGTATGGTGACGTGATCGGTCAATTCGAAGATCCTCCTGTATTCGTTATACTCTTTTTTCAGTTCATCAACGCCTTTCTGCGTCAGTCTTATGCGTTGCCTTCTGGCACCCAGATCCCTTACGATGTACTTCTCATCGAGTAGTTCCAGGATCCTTTTCGATGCCGATTGTTGACTCATCTCCAACGCATCGCCCAGTTCCCTGGAGGATATGGCGATATAATCGTCGATCGCACCAAGAAGTGCAAGCTTCCTGAGGGCGAACGAGTACTTCTCATCCATGTTTCACCGTATGGTGGTGAATCATAAATAGTTACGCAAATAGTTGTTGAAACTGTTGTCCGTCGTTCAGATGTATATAAAAAAGAAGTAGGTGGAAGGGGTTTGGTGAAGGGTCCCGGAGGACCCGTTTACTCGACAGACCTGACACCGTCGACGTATCTCTTGACGGTGGGGCAGGCGGCGATGAGGATCAGAAGGATTCCGATGATGATCTCGACGATTGCGAGTCCGGTTCCCATGATTCCCATGACGAGGCACACGAATGCGGAAGCGGTAGCGATTCCTGCAAGGACTGCTCCGGTGGTTCCGGCGACGGGGGCGTTCTTCTGGAAGAATCCTGCGGATGCGAAGAACATCACGGCAACGAGAAGGTTCAGCCCGACAGCGGTCATGGAGTCGATGGTGGACTCCCAGGCGATCGCGCTGGTGGCGATTCCGAGGATTCCTCCGACGAGTCCGAGACCCATTCCGATTTTCATTTTTCCAGGCATGTTGGCCATTTGATTCACCTTGGATATGTTCAGCAGGACTCCGCTTCGTCCTTATAGACTTTCTCAGGGATGAGGGCGATGGTCACGCACTCGAATGCGAGCCAGACGACGAACATGATCCTTCCGACGACATCCGCGGTCTCGATGGTGGATGCACCAAGGAGAATCAGGGAAACTCCGATGGTGAATGCAGCGACTGCGGTGTTGATGGTCCTTCCCTTCTGGTAGTCTGCGACTGCACCTGCGATAACTGCCGCAAGGAGGAACACGTTGATGATGATGTGAAGGGCGATCTGCTCGGGGGATCCCATGTCGAGGATCTTGAAGACGTTGGCGACGGTGCAGATCATGCCGAGGACGATGAAGACGCCGCACCAGAATCCGGCACCTTTGGACTTGAGTGCGATGCCTGTACCGGTGATCAGCATGAGGGCTGCGGAGATGACGAATCCGACCGCGGCGACGAGTCTGCTGTCGCTGTTGGAGTATTCAATATCGCCAAAAGTGTTCTCCCCGAACACCCAGGTGGGGTCGGAGCAGATCGCGATGACGACGGTGATCGCGAATACGAAGACTGCCACCATTCCCGCGATTCCGAATGGAGCAAGGTTGATTTTCTCTTCGCTCATGAGGCTGGCTAACCATCTTGGTTATTATATGACTTTCCTTTCTAGAGTCCTCGACCGCTAAAAAGCGGAGGTGTTGGTAAGATGAAAAACGTGTTTTTCGTTGGTACCGCCGGCAGTGGAAAGAGTACGCTCGTCGGTGCATACAGGGAATGGCTGGATGACAACGGCGTGGACAGCATCGTGGTCAACATGGACCCCGGTGCGGAGGATCTGCCCTACGAGCCCGAAGTGGACATCCGCGAGTGGATCAGTCTGCAGGACGTCATGGAGGAGTATCAGTTGGGGCCGAACGGCGCCCAGGTCGTCGCCGCGGACCTCATGGCGGTCAACATCCGCAGCATGATGGAGGTCGTCTCCTCCTTCAAGACGGACTATGTGCTCATCGACACCCCCGGTCAGTTGGAGTTGTTCGCATTCAGGGAATCTTCGAATGTCACCGTACGCGCATTCGGAAGGGACGATTCCATGTTGGTGTACCTTTCCGACCCGTCCCTCTGCAGAACGCCCAACGGTTTCATCTCCGCAATGACCCTGGGGTCCCTCGTGCAGTTCAGACTCCAGATCCCGATGTTGAATCTCCTGTCCAAGAGCGACACCCTCAAGGAGGAGGATGAGCAGAGGATCCTCGACTGGTATTCCGTGTCCGATGTCCTTTACGGCGACCTTCTCGATGCAGATTCGAACCCCGAGACGGTCATCGGAATGGAGTTGTTCAAGGCCATGGAGAATGCGGGCGTGTTCGGGGACATCCGTTCCGTCTCCGCACGGGAGTTCATAGGCATGGAGGAGATCTATGCCGCGACCCAGCTGGCGTTCTTCGCCGGAGAGGACAATCAGAGGGAGTGATCCGCTCCCGAACGCCTCCCCCGCCGGGAGGCATCTCTTTTCACGGATCCTGTAGAATGGGGAAAGGGGACGTCCCGGGAGACGAATCCCGGGTCCGTCCTTTTCAAGCGAACATGTTCGCCGGAAGGGGGGTGGTCTTTCCACGCCTGTTTCCGAGGACCTTGGTTCTGGCGGCGTCGAAGTGTCTGGGGAGGATGACGTCCATGTCGTCCCTGATGGCGAACATCCCCGCCTCGGTGCAGATGTTCTTGATCTCCGCTCCGGAGAATCCCTCCGTGTCGGCCGCCAGTTTCTCATGGCTGACCGAAGGGTCGACGTTCATCTTGGACAGGTGGATCTTGAAGATGGGGGCCCTTCCCTCCTCGTTGGGGAGTCCCACCTCGATTATGCGGTCGAATCTTCCGGGCCTCAGGAGCGCATCGTCGAGTATGTCGGGCCTGTTGGTGGCGCCGATGATCTTGATGTCGCTCATGGGGGTGAAACCGTCGAGCTCGGCAAGGAGCTGCATGAGGGTCCTCTGGACC
>JAFVZY010000091.1 GCA_017507885.1 Candidatus Methanomethylophilaceae archaeon
GCATCCAACTCATGGACATGGTCCTGGAGGAGTTCGGGGAGGAGCGCGCCATGGCGAAGCTCAGGAGCATCGTCCCCCGCTTCATATCCGGATGCTGGAACTGCCGCGACCTCAGGAGGACCCTCTCCTCGTGCGAGGTCAGGAACAGGGAGGCCGTCGTGAGGATCCTCGAGGAGGTGGATTCGGAGATGGGCCACAAGAGGGTCAACTCCTACGCACGGCCCGCCGGATGCGACGAATGATATATACCCCGTGGGCGATTCGAGCCCATGGCGTTCCGTGAGGCCATCGACAGATACTTCGGAATAACGGCTTCCGGATCGAGTTTCAGCACAGAGATACGCGGCGGAATCGTCGTCTTCATGGCGATGATCTACATCATAACGGTGAACTCCCTGATGATGTCCCATGCGGGCGTGGACAGGGAAGTCGCCGTGACCACGACGACGGTCATGGCCTCCCTGGGTTGCGCCCTGATGGCGTTGTACGCCAGGTTCCCCGTGGCCATGGCACCCACGATGGGTGTGAACGCGTTCGTCGTCTACTCCATGGTTCTGGGCAGCGGCTACACCTGGCACGAGGCCCTGGTGGCCGTTCTGATATCCGGGGTGGCGTTCTTCCTGATCTCCATCAGCGGACTCCGCGGAAGACTAATCACCGCCATCCCCACCGGTCTGAGGCTGGGCATCGTCACCGCCCTGGGACTGTTCATAGTGTTCGTGGGACTCCAGAACTCCCAGCTCATCGTGGCGTCCGACACGCTGGTGGCCCTGGGCGACCTGTCCGATCCCCCCGTCCTCCTGGCGATGTTCTGCATCCTGTCCACCCTGGTGTTCACCACCCGCTGGAAGAACATGGGGGTGCTGATCGGAATGGCCGTGTCCGTGGTCATCGGACTGGTCTTCGGGATACTGGAACCCCCGGCACAGCTGGTCTCGATGCCCGTGGCCCCCGATCTCCTCGGATTCGCGGAGGGCCTTGATGCGGGATTGCTGAACACCGAGTTCATACTGATGACCATGTCCCTCACCCTGGTGCAGTTCTTCGACACCACCGGCACCCTCATGGGCGTGGGGCTCCGTGCGGGCAAGACGGACGAGGAGTGCGAGAGGGCCATGATAGCGGATTCCGCCATGTCCATCGTCAGCGGACTGATGGGCAGCACCCCCACCGGATCCTACATGGAATCCACGATCGGGATAGAATGCGGCGCACGCACCGGGTTTAGCTCCCTTGTCGTCGCGTTGCTCTTCGCCGTCGCACTCTTCCTCGGACCCCTCTTCGGAATGATAGGTTACAGCTGCACCGTCGGTGCCATGGTGATGGTGGGCGTGGCCATGATGACCGAACTCAGGAGCGTGGAGTGGAACGACTCCGCAGCATCCTGCTCCGTCCTGATGACCGTGGCGTTCACGATCCTCGCATACTCCATCGCAACGGGAATGTGCATGGGTGTGGTGACGTACTGCCTGGTCATGTTCGCATCCGGTCGCCGCAACGAGATAGACGGGTTCATGTACATCCTCCTCGCGCTGTGCGCCGCGTACCTGCTGATGACGGCCCTGACTTAATCATATATATTTGTAGGACAGTGTTTCGTGCATGAACCCCGACATGTTGTGCAAGGTCGGATGCGTGGTCGCCGTGATGGCGCTGATTGCATCCTGCGCGGCCCTGTTCATGACGTTCACCGACGAGGAGGGTTGCGACACCTTCACCATCTACGTGGGTATGGGCGACAGGATACCCGCGGAAGTCGCCGGCATCGAGATGACCATAGCGAATCTGATCTCCGACGAGGAGCTGGCATACACGCACTGGACCGGAAACGGCGCATCCTTCGTCGGTGACGTCGAATTCACCGACAAGACCACCCTGATCTACAGGTTCGTGGATGCGGACGAGGACGACGTGATGGACATCGTCCATGCCATACACCGTACACTGGACCTCACCGTCTTCCTGGAATGCGGCCACTCCCACGACACGCAGCTGTTGATCCCCCGCCCGTGAACGACCATCGAATGAACCGCAGGGGGCCATCCCCTGCAAAACCATATCTACGACCCGGCGGATTCCCGTGACGGAACGGGGCCGGGTGATGATTATCCTAGCTTCTGACTCGATGATGAGCCCTATGAGTTCTGACGGCCGTTCCTCTCCCCCGGTCTGCGCGATTTATAAATAAACACCACATCATCACACAATCATGGGGAGGTCCCGTACGTCATACGTCGCGGTGGTCGCATTCATGGCCGCATTGATAGCGTGGATGCCACTGGACGTCTCCGGCGACATACCGGACGGACCTGACGCCGACGACATCCACGATTTCTTCGGATACGAGACGCATGATGGAAAAAGACACCAAGGCGTCTCATGCGAACACGGATACGAAGTCGACTCCATCCTGGAATCCCTGGAGATGCTGGCGGAGGTCGACGAGATGCATGAGTACAACATGCTCCCCCACCATGAGGGTCGGCATTTCGATCATGATGAGAGACGGGAGATCCCGAAGGACTGCATAGATCAGCTGGAAAGGTTCCTGCACAAGATGAACGCACCCGACGAGGCATTGGACAACCTGAGGATCCTTGAACGCATAGTCCTCGAGGAGAACAGTCTGACATCCATGGATCTTGTCGGAAACGGTACACGTAAAAACAAGAACGACGGGAGCGGCGAATCCGAATGCGATTCGGATCCCCTGCTCCCGGAGATGAGCCTGGAGGATCGCGACGAGGAATCGGACGTCCCGCTCGCGTACTTCGACATCCCGACCAGTACCTCTCCCCCGGCGGTCCAACCCGCACCATCCCTCAAACCGCTCATCCTATCGATCTGAGCGTTCACGGCGACCGTTGCGTCGCTACCGGATGTACTGCATGTGAACGAAAGGATTGAAAACGGATTGATAGGATGAATTTGAGAATAGTCGCACCCGAGAACACGAGAGTCCTCATGGATGCGGAACAGAGGAAGGAGGCCATTAGACGCATCAGACTGAACATGATCCCCGACGGACCGACGGAGACCATCGACCAGGTGTACTACGACACGGTGGACGACAGGTTCTTCGGATTGACATCGTCCAGACCCGAGTATTCCATGAGACTCAGGGTGGTGAACGGGGACACCGTGGAGTTCCGCAAGGAATACGACGGGATCATGCATGCCAGGACCGTCACGGTGGAGTGCGATGCGGAGAAATGGCTGTCCGGACTGCCCCTGATGGAATGCGATTCATGGGCGGAGTGGGACATGAAGAGAGTTCTCGGGGACCTGGGCCCACTGATAAGAAGATTCAGGATATCCTTCAAGAGGGACTGCTGGATCGAGAAGAAGGACGGGGATACCGTCGTCGCCATCGACTCCGAGATAATGTTCGACGGGGAACCCCTCTTCGGCGAGGGAATCTCCCTGCTGCGCATCGAATCGCCCCATAAACACCCCCTGTGGGCGGTCAGGATGCTGGAGGCACTGGATCCCGATGACAGGGACGTATCCCTGTACAGGACCGGTGTGGAGAGATGTCAGAGGTTGTCGTAATCCGACATGCCCGTGTACATCATGAGGTCTGAAAGCTTCATGCCTTCGGACCACCTCATGATGTAGTTCCCGTTGTTGGATATGTCGAGTTTCGGTATGCGACGATACAGAAGGGCGGAACGGCCCCTGAACACGTGATCCGTGGGGATGGTGAAAACCCTCCACGGATCCCCTCTGAAACCCTTGAGACGGAAGGCGTATATCGGAACCAGATGGGAACGACAGCATTCATCCAGCATCTTGTCCGCCTGATCGCAGAGACGTTGACTTTTGCTGAAATGCAACACCTCCTCGGATGAACTCTTCACCTCTATCGGGAACGAGAAGTCCCATCTCAACGCCACCAGATCCACACCGAGGGAACCTGCGGCCCTTATGACGAGGAACGGTTCCGCAAGCATCCTGTTGTAAGAGGCGGTCTCCATGGCGCTACAGGTCTTGACCATCTTCGCTATGGCTTTGGAATCCCCGGAGAGAAGCGCCTTCAACTCCCTTTCGTAAACATCACCTGCGGCTGCCATGCTATCTCCTGACGGTCGAAGTGGTCCCCATATATAGAGGATGACGGGGGGTGACCGAAAGTGCGGATGGATGATCATCGGCACCCTTACGGCATACACCATTTAATATCAGAAAATGGGAAATACATGAGAATGTCACGACATCGCATAAGGCCGACCCCTTCATCCCATTCATACATTTTTTACAATACAATAACTATAATTTATATCAATGTATTTGTTTAGGTAATCCTAATAATATATAGATTGTTTGAACAGAAACATTATATACCGTCAAGTGAGATTCGGAATCAGAGTTAAACAACTCAGAAGGTAAATCATATGGTTTCTGTCAAAGAGTCCGAGTGTGTTGCATGTGGAGCATGTGTCGACGTCTGCCCCGAGGGCGCAATCACCTGCGATGACATCGCCGTCATCGACGCAGGAAAATGCATCGAGTGCGGTGCATGCATCGACGAGTGTCCCTCCGCTGCAATCGAGTGATTACGTTAAACGCCGGTCCCGTGCGGGACCGGCACTTCCCCGCATTCTTTCTTCTCAAACCCGACCTCGATGGTCGAATCCCGTTATACCCAGGTCCGAAAGGATCAGTTGCGCCAGCTGGGGACTCCCGTCCACGTAACTGGAATGGGTGGCACCTTTGACGATGCACAACGTCGAATCGCGAATGGAATCAGCTATGAAACGCGTGTCCTTCCCATCGACGGCATCCCTGCTTCCGGCGATGACCATGACAGGTATGGTTATGCAGGAGAGGTCCTCCCGTGTGATGTGCGGTTCCGTGAGCATCATCCTCACCTTGGGATCGTTCCTGTATCTGGGGAGTGTCCTGCAGAGGAACATCCCGAAACCCTTCAATGTGGAGGGGTCGGTGTTGGCTCCGCACACGTAGAGCCTTGAGAGGAGGTCCGGATGGGAATGTGCGATCATCAGACCGATTATGCCGCCGTCGCTGAATCCGCAGAGCATGGGCCTTTCGAGACCGACCTCGGACATGAACGCGACGACGTCGTCCGCCATGTCGGAATAATGGAATTCGGATACGGGGCTGCTGCGACCGTGTCCCCTCGAATCCAGCAGATGGACCGTGAAATGATTCTTCAGATGGAACACGGACTGCTCGAAAATCGTATGATCCTCCCCGTTTCCATGCAGCATTACAAGGTCGGGACCGCTTCCCACCCTCTCGTAGTACAATTCCACTCCATTCACTTCGACGAACATCCGTATCGTACGGGGAATCCGAAGGAATCCGTATTATGGTTTCGCAGAATCTGGACCATCCGATATAACCGCGAGTTATGCAATACGAACCGCCTTATATTCCAAAACCAATCTAGCCATGGGCTCCGGGTTTACGGCAAGGCCGGCTTCATGGGGACCGGGGCTTGTGAATGAATAATTGAGGCATACAAACGATTTAGACCCCCATGAAGCACTCTTCTCCCATCCACTCACGATTGGAACAAAGGCTCCCATACGAGATTCCGAACAAATTGACGTTTCAGGTATGAATGGCTCCTACTTCAGATAGTTTTTTATATGGATGGATGCGGTTTAAGCACCAACCTTCACCTGAACACTACGGAAACCTCAGCAAAACCGCTTTCAAAGAGTTTAAGGTCCCATCGGGGAACCGAGGGAACCTGCAAACACGTTGAACGGAGGCACAGGAGAAAAGTGGAAAGGAAATCTGGAACGAAACCGGTTACCACGGTGCTACGCCGTGGATTCCCTCAATCTCACCATCCGGATTGCATGGGTCCAGATGGACACTTCTAATTTTTCGGAACGAATAAAAAAATATGGCGGACGGGTCTCCCCGCCCACCGGTTTCAGGGTGCGAGTCTGCTGGGGTCCCTGGGGAAGAGGATGGCCTCCCTGATGTTGGACAGGTCCAGCATCTTCACGAGCAGCCTCTCGATACCGATCCCCCATCCGCCGTGCGGGGGCATCCCGTACCTGAATGCATCGAGGTAGAACCCGAAATCCTCAGGATCCAGTCCCTTCTTCCTCATCCTCTCCACGAGGACCTCGTAGCGGTGCTCCCTCTGTCCTCCGGACGAGATCTCCTGTCCCCTGTAATCGAGGTCGAAGGAGAACGAGTAGGGGGTTCCGTCCTTCTCCATGATGTAGAAGGGTTTGGCCTCCTCGGGGTATTCGGCGATGAAGTAGAGGTCGATTCCCTTCTCGGCCATGAGGTCGCCGATGATCTTCTCGCCCTCGGTTCCGAGGTCGTCGCCCTCCTTCAGGGGGAGTCCGTTGGCGTTGACCATCTCGAGGCACTCGGAGTATGTGAGGATGGGGTATGGGCGTGCGGGCACGTTGATCTCCTTTCCGAGGACCTCCAACTGTTTCGCACCCCTCTCCCTCATTCCGTTGAGGACGTGGTCGATGATCTCCTCGATCATCGCCATGACCTGCTCCTCATTCTCGATCCATGCCATCTCGCAGTCGAAGGAGATGAACTCCGTGACGTGACGGTTGGTGTTGGACTGCTCCGCGCGGAACGCGGGGCCGAGCTCGAAGATCCTGTCGAGACCGGAGCTCATCAGGATCTGCTTGTAGAGCTGGGGCGACTGGGCGAGGTATGCGGGCCTGTCGAAGTATTCCACCTTGAACAGCTCGGCACCGCCCTCGGCACCGGCGGCACCGATCTTGGGGGTGTAGACCTGGGTGAATCCGTTCGTCCTGACGGCCTCCTCGATGAGCTCGACCATGAGGGCCTTGAGCTCGAAGATGGCCTTTACCTCGGGCTTCCTGAGGTCGAGGAACCTGTTGTTCAGACGGGTGTCCATCCCCGCCTCGACCTTGTCGATGACACCGAGGGGGAGGGGGACGGCGGCCTCGGAGTGGACCTCCGCGGCGGTGGGGATGACCTCGAGACCCAATGCGGTCTGGTTGCTCTCCTTCACATCGCCGGTGACGGAGACGGCCGTCTCCCTGGAGAGCTTGGTGAGGAGTCCGAAGAGCTCGGGGTCGATCTTCTTCTTGGGCATGGTCACCTGGATGGTGCCGAAACGGTCGCGAAGGGTCAGGAACGAGATTCCACCCATGTTCCTGACATCCTGGACCCATCCGCTGATGACGACGGAGCCGTCCTCGACGGAGATGTCGCTGGAGTTCCTTTTGATAGCCATGTGCGACGGGATGTATAATCAGTATAAAAAGAACCTACCGGGGTCCCGGGGATGCGTCCCCTGGAACCGGTGGAAGGGGTTTTCAGGGGATCAGGGGGTCCCGGAGGCCTTGGACGCATCCCTCAACAGGAATCCCAGGACGAAGATCAGGGACGAGACGACGGCCAGGACCATGAACGTCACGGACATGCCGCCCATGACGCATTCCGAGGGGGTGCCCGTGATTCCGGAGGAGACGACCTCCATGAGACCGGTGGACAACGCCATTCCCAGGGCGCCGCCGAGGGTCCTGAGGGAGTTGATCAACGAGGTGGCATCCGCCTTCAGTTCGTTGGGTACGGCGTTGATGCCCCATGCGGTCATGGGCATCATCTGGCATCCGCCGAGGGCGGCGACGGTGTAGAGGACCACCGCGGCCAGGACCATCTCCGCCGTCAGGAACGACAATCCGAGGCATCCCACGGCCAGGGCGCCCGCCGAAAGAAGGACGAGGGATCTGATGCCCCTCCTGTCGTACCATTTGCCGGCCATGGGGGAGGTGACGGCCACCAGCAGGGAACCGAATATCAGGAACACGCCGGACATGGCCGCGGAATAGCCCATCCCGTTCTGGAAGTACATGGGCATGAGGACCGACAGGGAGAGGATGACACCGTAGAACAGCATCCCGACGACCACCGCAAGCACGAACCTGCCGTGACGGAAGACCACGAGGTTGAGGAACGGGGCCTCCAGGGAGGACTGACGCCTGACGAACAGCACCGCACCGACGACACCCAGCACGAGGGGCACGAGGGTGGCGGGCGAGACGAATCCCATGGAGACCATGTTCCCGACCCCGAGGGTGAGTCCCCCGAATCCGAGTGCGCACAACGCGAAGGAGGGGACGTCGAACCTGGATCTCGCGGTCTCCAGGATGTCGGGCATGGTGAACACCGACGCCACGAGCGACAGGGACATGAAGACCAGGGGGATGATGAACACGCCCCTCCAGGTGAACGCGTCGATCATGACGCCCGAGACAGCGGGCGCGATGATGGGTGCAACGGTGAGCGACAGGCCGTACCATCCGAGGACGGAACCGTGGTTGGCGACGGGGTAGATGGTCATGAGGATGATCTGTCCCATCGCCATCAGGACACCGTTGGAACACGCCTGGAGGATCCTTCCGAACATCAGGGTGTAGAAGTCCATGGCGAGGATGTCGATCACGAGACCGGCGAGATAGACGGCCACCACGCCGGTGAACAGGACGCGCGTCCTGAAACGTTTGACCAAGAACGCCGTGGCCGGCATCATGATGGCCATGCAGAGCATGTATCCGCTGCTCAGCCACTGGGCCAGGGATGCGCTGATGTCCAGGTCGGACATGATGCTGGGAAGGCCCGTGGAGAGTGCGGTGGACATCATCGAGGATGCGATGCATGCGACGACGATGTTGATGAAGATCAGCTTCCTCTTCGAAGCCGACATTTCCGAGTTTTCCATGGGTCGGCGGAAACGTTCGGATAGATAAAACTACCTGAAATCCGAATGATTAAACAGGGGTAAATCCGAAGAGAAGATGCAAAAAAAAGGTTTGGAAGGAGGGAGGGGACCCTCACTTCCTCTTTCCCTGGTTGGCCACGGCGTTCATCTTGGCGTCGATGGCGTCCTGGTCGCCGAGGTACCTCTTGGAGACAACGTTGAAATCGCCGTCGAACTCGTACACGAGGGGGGTGCCGGTGGGGATGTTGACACCCACGATCTCGTCGTCGCCGAGGTTCTCGAACACCTTCACCAGGGCCCTGAGGGAGTTGCCGTGGGCGACGATCAGAACCCTCTCTCCGGCGAGCATCCTGGGTTTGATCTCCTCGTCGAAGTAGGGCACGACCCTGTCGATGGTGGTGGCCAGACTCTCGGTCAGGGGGAGGAGGGCGGGGTCCACGTTCCTGTAGGGTTCCTGTCCGGCGGGGTTCCTCTCGTCGGAGGGGTCCAGCGCGGGGGGACAGACGTCGAAGGACCTCCTCCAGATCTTGACCTGGTCCTCGCCGTACTTCTCGGCGGTCTCGGACTTGTTCAGACCCTGGAGTGCACCGTAGTGGCGCTCGTTGAGCTTCCAGGACTTCACGACGGGAAGCCAGCGCCTGTCCATCTCGGACAGTGCGATGTCCAGGGTGTCGATGGCCCTCCTCAGATAGGAGGTGTAGCAGACGTCGAAATCGAAACCCTCCGCGGACAGGGTCCTTCCGGCCGCGGCGGCCTCGGATTTGCCGGTCTCGGAAAGTGTCACATCGGTCCATCCGGTGAAAAGGTTCAGTTTGTTCCACTCGCTCTCTCCGTGACGTATCACGACAAGTTTCATCGTTCCATCCATGGGGATCATCCTTATGGACACGGGTATGTGGGACCACTTTAAAAGGGAAGTGTGGGGTGACGGTTAACGGGGGGCGACTACTACGACGAATGCCGAATGTCACGGACGTCCATTGATGTATTGTTCCAATAATCACGCGCACGCGTCACCTAAGCCTTTATTTATCATATAGCCATAAGTTAGAACCGCTTAATAGACAGGTGTACACATGTCAGCGGAAAAAGTAACCGTATCAGTCATCAAGGCCGACGTCGGATCCGTCGTCGGACACTCCAGACCGCACCCCTCCATGATGGAGGCAAGCCAGGAGATCCTCGCGGACGCCCAGAAACAGGGAATCATCGAGGACTTCTACGTCACCCGTGTCGGAGACGACATCAATCTCTTCATGACCCACTACAAGGGAGAGAACAACAAGGACGTCCACGGTGCCGCCTGGGAGTGCTTCCAGAAGGCCGCCAAGCTCGCCAAGTCCATGAAGCTCTACGCCGCCGGTCAGGACATCCTCACCGACGCCTTCTCCGGAAACATCAAGGGAGCCGGCCCCGGTTCCGCCGAGATGACCTTCGAGGAGAGGGGATCCGAGCCCCTGATGTTCTTCATCGCAGACAAGACCGAGCCCTCCGCATACTCGCTCCCCCTGTCCAAGATCTTCCTCGACCCCTTCACCACCACCGGACTCGTCATCGA
>JAFVZY010000092.1 GCA_017507885.1 Candidatus Methanomethylophilaceae archaeon
GGGTCCTGTGCAGGAACCCCGGTACGGTCGGACCCGTCACCACCTATGAACCCGTGAGGAACGTGGAGGTGGAGAAGATGCGTGGCGGATTCAGACTGACCTTCGAAAAACCCCGTGCCGCATCCCGTGTGGTCGTCACCCGCGGAGACCCGGATGCGAACACGCTTGCGGAACTCCCCATCGGAACCCAGACCGTGTACGAGGACCTCGGACTGCAGAGGGGCAAGGTGTACCACTACAGATTCGAGGCCGAATACACCGGAAGCAGGGGGATGAAACGCTCCCATCCCTACGAGGTGGTCGTCGAGGTCATGGACGCACCCGAACCGCCGAGGAACCTCAGGATCAACTGGGACAACGCCAACGACGTCTACACCGCCCGTTGGGAATCGGACAGGAAGGTCATCCTGTTCTCATCCACCCTGGAGCAGAACTTCGATTCGGACATCGTCAACATGGATTCCCTGCGTTCCAGCATGTCCGAGGTCAACATCCTCAGAGAGGGGTCCTGCGCGGCCCACTTCCACATGGACGAAGGGGAGGTCAAACACATCTACCCCGTCATACCCATGGGCAAGATCGGTGTCGTGGGGGAGGAATGCAGGGTGGTCGGCAGCAAACCGTTCCGCAACATCGAGAAGAGGATGGGTGCGGAGGACTGCACCATAACCATGGAATGGCCCAACAAGGCCGTGGAGGCCAGGATAGTGATATCCGACGACATACCCCGTGGTCTGGACTGCGACACCGCGGAGATGATCGTGGTCAACAGGAAGGACTACGAGAGGACGAACAACATCAGGATTCCTCTGGGGGAACATCCGCACAGGGTGTTGAACATATTCGCCATGTACAGGGTGCAGGGCGGCAACATGGTGGAATCGCCGCCGTCCGAGGTCCACATATACACCACGGACTGCACGAGGGTCCGCTACACCCTGACGAAGGAGAGGGGCAACATCAGGATTGATCTGAAGACCGATCCATCCATCGAATCCCTTCCCAGGATGGTCCTGGTCTCGGGCTCCGACGGGATCCCCCTCAACAGGAAGGACGGAACCGTGGAATGGGACTCCGAGATACAACTTGACCTCAAGAACGGGGAGAAGGACCTGACCATCATGCACAAGATGCCCAAGAGACCCGAGATGTTCAGACTGTTCTTCGTCGACGACGAGAAATACAACCTGTTCGGACTGATCCACCCGGTGTTCAGGAGGAGGTAAGATGGCGAAGAAGAAGAATAGAGATGCCCCGCGTGAATACACCTGCCCCTACTGCTTCCGTCTGATCGACCTGGATGCCCTGCACTGGATGTGCACCGGTGCCAACTGTGCACGCACATTCGCCGAAAGGGCGTTCTCCACCCGCAACGAGGAGGACATGAGATACGTCAGTCGCGACGGTCGCAACGAGGTGGACCTGGAGCAGTGCCTCATGAACGGGAAGGACCCCGCCGGTCCCGATGCGATCATAACCAGAAGGCACATCATACGCAACAAAAGCAAGATATGCGACGTGTGCGGAAGGATAACCTACTATCGCGCATGTCCCATCTGTCACAACGACATCCCTCCCGGGGTGGAGGAGCACGGGAACACCACGTTCATCATCCTGGGGCCCAAGGGTTCCGGAAAGAGCCACTACATGGCCGTCCTCATCAACCAGTTGAAGAACAGGATCGCCAAGGAGTTCTCCGCCACCCTGAACGCCGCCAACGACTCCACATCCCTCAATTACAGGGACAAGTATCATGAGACCCTCTTCCAGAAGAAGAGGATCCTTCCGCCCACGGAATCCCTATCCGTCAGCGACTCCTCCAGGGAGGCCCTGGTGTACCACTTCAGACTGTTCGACCAGGGGAAGGTGTACACGATCGTGTTCATGGACACGGCCGGAGAGGACCTGGGTTCCATAGACAGCATGAACAACCTCAACCTGTCGCCGTACATCTCGATGGCCGCCGGTATAATCTACCTCGTGGACCCGTTGCAGATGGATGCGATAAGGAACAAGACGTCCGTGAAGAACCTGCCCCAGGTCACCGGGGATGCGGTGACCATCCTGGACAACATCAGCAGGATCATACGCACCAACAAACAGCTCAGGAGCAGGGAGAAGGTCGACATCCCCATCGCTGTGACCCTCACCAAGTGCGACGTCCTGATGAAACCCCCGGTGAACGAGGACGAGGCAACCATATCCCTGCCCCCGTGCTCGGCCGTACGCATCCCACGCAGGCGTGGGGAATACGATGCCGAGAACTTCGAACAGATCGACATCGAACTCGAGGAGTACTGCAGACGTCATGTGGGGGACGGATTCATACAGGCTGTAAACGGATTCGAGAAACACGCCTTCTTCGCGGTCTCCGCCCTTGGGAACAACCCCTCGGGACTGGAACTTACCCGCGGAATCACCCCGATAAGGGTGGAGGACCCGCTTCTGTGGCTCCTTCACATGGAGGAAACGAATGAACACTGAGAACAAGATCAGAAACTTCCTCATGAACGGCTTCCAGGCAAACGAGAACAGGGCCGATTCCTGCGAGGGGATCGTCATCCTGCCCGAGGACATCGAGGAGATACACGTCGAGGAGGTCCCTGAGGAACCCCTGGCCTGCATGGAGGATGCCGTGACGGAGGAGACCGTCCTTGTGGCGGAGGACCCCCGCATCGACGAGATCCAGGAACAGTTGGCCGAGATAGAGGCCAGGCTGGAAGCGATACAGGCACACAACAGGAAAGCCCCCGACATGACCCAGTATGTCACCTCCAAGGAACTCCTCAAACGCATCAAGGAGGTCATGAACGAGAGGAATGCGGAACTTTCCAACCAATATCTCCTCAGAGCGATGGAACAGATCGCCGTCATGAGGGAGGATTACACGAGACTCTGCATGGCAATGTCCGAGCAACTGGATACGATGAGCGCCGAGGAGGTGTTCTCATCCTTCCAGACGTATGGTGTCGACATGGAGAACATCCTGATCGACGGAGGCGTCTACATCGGTGCATTCCCATATGAGAAACTGAACACGCTCCATCAACGCATCACCGGCGTCGTACCGACGGGTGACAGGGAGAAAGACGGCACCGTTGCCGAAAGGGAAACCAACGGTTACAAGTACGGAGACCGTGTCCTTCTCAAGGAGAAGGTCAAGATCTACAAGTTCTCCGAAGCCCTTGCCGTCACCGAAACCGTTTCAACCGAAGAAGAAAACGAAGAAACCACCAAGGAGGAAGAAGAATGACAGAGAAATGCATCGGTATCGACCTGGGTACGACCTACTCGTGCCTGGCCTATATCGACGAGGATGGGGATCCGGTCGTTGAGAAGAACTTCGAGCAGGAAGAGACAACGCCGTCAGTCATCCTCTTCGATGAGAAGGGCGAGATCATCGTGGGTTCACCCGCAAAGGACATGTCCGTGATGTACGAGCCCGGAAGAACCATCACCGCAATCAAGAGGCAGATGGGATCAGACTACACCGTCGAGATCGACGGGGAGTCCTACAACCCCATGATGCTGTCCGCGGTCATCCTCAGAAAGATGATCAACGACTTCAACGACAACCACGGATGCGACATCAAGAGCGCGGTCATCACCGTTCCCGCCTACTTCGGACAGAACGAGAGGGACTGCACCAAGATCGCCGGAAGCATCGCCGGTCTCGAAAAGGTCGACCTCCTCAACGAACCCACCGCCGCCGCCATCGCCTTCGGATACGGAAACAGGGGCGAGGGGATGAAGAGGGTCCTTGTCTACGACCTTGGAGGAGGAACATTCGATGTCACCATCCTCGAGATCGAC
>JAFVZY010000093.1 GCA_017507885.1 Candidatus Methanomethylophilaceae archaeon
CCAGGAGATCATCGGGGACATAGCCTTGGAGATGACCGGGGGCGACGAACACTTCTTCCACGGCATGGGGCGCGAGTACATCGACGCATGCATGCTCGGTGACGGAAGGCCCTTCGTACTCGAAATCAGCAACCCCAGGTTCAGATTCATCGACCTCCAGGAACTGGAGGAGCGCGCCAACCTCGACGACAGGGCGGGATACAACTCCCTGCACTTCGTGAAACGCGAGGCGGTGGAGAGATACAAGGAAGCCGCCTCGGACAAGGTTTATCGCGTACACGTGATAACAGATGGTAAAGTTAATAAAGAAGGAGTAGTTAACGCAGCCCTATCGTTCAAGGACGCCAATATTGATCAGAGGACTCCACGCCGTGTCGAGCACAGACGTGCCGATTTGGTGAGGAAGAGAAGGATCCATTGGGTCAGGGCAGACGCGATAACCGACACCTCCTTCGATCTCGAACTCGAGACCGATTCGGGAACGTATGTCAAGGAATTCGTGTCGGGAGATGAAGGCCGCAGCGTTCCGAGCTTCTCAGAGAGGCTTGGGGTGCAATGCAAGGTCGAAACCCTTGACGTGTTGGCGATCAACTATCATGAACCGTGAGGGATAAGCAATGCAGGCATCCAGAGGAACAAGGACGAAGACCCGCAACCTCCTCAAGAAGAGGGCAAGGGCACGCGGTCTTTCACCCATTACAAAAGGACTTCAGACATTCGAAGAGGGCGAGAAGGTCAACATCATCATCGACCCCAGCGTACACAAGGGCATGCCCTTCTCCAGGTTCCACGGACTCACCGGAGTCGTCATCGGAGCCAGGGGCAGCGCATACGAGGTCAGTGTGAAGGACGGCAACAAGACCAAGATCGTCGTCGCACGCCCCGAGCACCTCGTCAGAAACGTCAACTAAACAAGCAAATCAGGAGGAATACAGACATGTCTGAGCAATATGTTACACTGGCAGAAGTGAGGGATCTCCTCGCAGAGGAAGCTGAGAAGAGGGAACTGCTTACTTCCCAGAAACAGGCCCTCGAGCACGCTCAGACGGTCTCCTCCCTTTCCCTCGAATCCGTGAACGACCTGATCGCGGAGGTCTCCCAGATGGAGATCGTCACCGATGCGATCGCGGTCAAGATCGCGGATCTTCTTCCCCGCTACCCCGAGGACGTCCGCGCGATCTTCTCCAAGGAGAGGATCGTCCTGGAGCCCGAGCAGATCGATGGCATCATCGACATAGTCGCCAAGTACATCTGAACCCTCCGAAGGAGGAATTAATCTTGGAAGAATATGCATACATCATAGACCATATACCCCAGGGCAGCGGTTTCTCCAAAAAGGAGTCCATAACCTACGCCATAGGGGATGAGGAGTTCAAACTTTTCGAGCTTGTCCCCAAGGCGGGCGCGACGGTCATCATCGGAGACAGGGTCTTCATCGGAAAGGATTCCGCAACCGTCAAACGCGACGTCATCGACCACGTCAAGAGGAGGATCGGTTACGAGGACCTCACCAACAACGCGGTCACCGAACTCGAGTACGCCGTGACCGACATAGTCATGGCCAAACAGGAGAGGTTCGTGAAGTTCTTCAACGAGGCGGAGGCCATCAGCATGCGCAAGCACCTGCTGGAGGAACTCCCCGGACTCGGAAAGAAATCCATGACCGCCATCCTCGAGGAGAGGAAGAAGGGTGCCTTCAAGGATTTCGCCGACCTGTCCGAGAGGACCAACGTCAAGGCTCCCGAAAAGCTCATCGTGGCACGCATCATGCTGGAGATCCAGGACTCCGGCAGAAAGCGCTATCTGTTCGTGTCCAGATGAACGAGACCAGCAGACTCATCGCGGACACGGGAATCGTGCCCAAGAAGAGCAAAGGCCAGAATTTTCTCATCGACGACCGTGTGGCGGACCGCCACATAGGATACGCCGGCATCAACCCCTCGGACAGGGTCCTCGAAGTGGGGCCCGGTCTGGGGATCCTCACACGCAGGCTCGTGGAATGCTCCGATGATGTCACCTGCATAGAACTGGACGACATCCTGGCCGAATACATATCCGGCGAGTTCGGGGATGTGCTCACACTCATCCATGGGGATGCCGTGAAGGTCCCCTTCCCAGAGTTCGACGTCTTCGTCAGCAACCTCCCATACAGCGTGTCCACCCCGATCATCTTCAAACTTCTCGAATACGACTTCCGCACCGCCGTGGTCATGGTGCAGAAGGAATTCGCAGACCGCATGGTCGCGGATGTCGGAAGCCCCGACTACTCCCGCCTCACGGTCAATCTTTTCTACAGGGCGGATTGCGAGATCATGGAAACCGTTCCCGCATCCAGATTCAACCCCCGTCCCAAGGTGGACTCCGCACTCGTGAGGATCACCCCCAGGAAAGCTCCATTCGACGTCCTTGACGAAAGGACGTTCTTCAAAGTTACCGAGGTCGCGTTCAACCACCGCAGGAAGAAGATCGGAACATCGTTGAAATCCGCCCGCATGGTGTCCCCCGGCGACGACATCCCCTATCTCGACGAGAGAATCGAGAACCTCAGGCCTTCCGAAATCGCCGAAATAGCCGATGCGGTCTACCTGAACCGCCAGAAGTCGGAATGAGCCGTCCCCCACATGGGTTCAGACATGTGTTTTAAACATATGTCTGAGACATATGTTCCTTGCTACAAGACAGATGGATATAATCTGAGATGATTTTTCCATGGATTTTTGAATCGAAGGGGGTTGTCTGGAACAGAAACATATGCTCGAACATATGTTTCAGACATATGTTTCAGACATATGTTTCAGACATATGTTTAAACATATGTTCGTAATCCGTTAGATTACAAGAGGTCGATGAAATGGCAATCCCTGTAAATGCAATGGATCTCATCTACTCTCAAAGAGTCGAAAGCCCGCGTTTGGAATTCAAAAAAGGATGGAACCCTGAAAAGATCCTCCACACCATGTGTGCTTTTGCCAATGACATCGATGAATGGGGCGGGGGATACATAGTAGTCGGAGTCGACATGAATTCGGGTGAACCGAAAATTACGGGATTGGACAAGACATCACTGGACGACATACAGAAAGAACTCATGGGGATGTCCAACCTTCTGGAACCACGTTACCTCCCATCTACGGAAATCGTCGATATAGATGATAAAACGATACTCATCATATGGGTAACCACTGGGGATCGTCGCCCATATTCGTGTCCGATCAATTATTCCAAGGACAGGAAAAACAACGAAAGAGGATACTATATCAGGAAGATGTCCAGTACGATACGCGCGAATCGCGATGATGAACGCACATTGTATGGGATTTCCCGCAACAAATCCTTTGATGTGTGTCTTAACTACGATGCATCCATACAGGATTTGAAAAATAGCCTCATCACAGAATACCTGTACCGTGTAAAAAGCTCCCTGTACATCAAATCAAAAAACGAAACCCTGGAATCCCTGTGCAAAGACATGAGGATCATCGGAGGGCCTCCCGAAAACCCCAGACCGTTGAATGTGGGCGTGCTGTTCTTCACCGACCGCCCCGATCTCTACATCGATCATTCATACATCGACATCGTGGATAAACCGGATCCGACGGGAAACGGAATGGAGGAATACCACATCACAGGTCCGTTGGACAAACAGATCATGGATGCACTGTCCATAATCAAGAACAGATTCATACGCGAAAGAATCTACAAGTCAGATTCGGGACCAGAGGCGAAAAGAATCGTCAGTTATCCGTACATCGCCGTCAGGGAGTTGCTCGTCAATGCGGCATTCCACAAAAATTACGAAATCTATGCCCCTGTGACCGTCACCATCACACCCACAAGCATGGAATTTCTCAATTATCCTGGACCGAACCACAGTCTGAGCGACGACGATATACGCAACAACAGACTGAACGCAGGAACATACAGGAACAGTCGCATCGGAGAATATCTGAAGGAATTGGATCTTGCGGAATCCCGTTTCACAGGAATACCCCAGGTGATTCGCGCCCTGGAGGAGAACGGTTCCCCACCACTGAAGATAATAACAGACGTCGGCAGGACATATTTCAAAGCCATCCTGGAAATCCATCCCGAATTCAAAACGGGATTCAATCCGTCGAATACGGGCCCGTTGTCGGAACGCATCGTGGGTGTACTCGGATCCAGAGGATGCATGACCGCGACGGAACTCGCCATCGCCCTCGGATACAAGGGTATGAACAAAGGCCTGAGGGAGGAATTGTCAGCCCTAATGTCCGAAGGTATCATCGAGTACCTGTATCCGGACAAACCGCGCAGCCCGAAACAGAGGATATGCCTCTCGGACAGGAAACGCGGAACCGGTGACCGCAACGCATGACCTTGAAATGAGACGGACCCCCGAACATCATTAATGTCTGTAATGCATAGACCGTGCCGATCCAAATGCAAATAGGTATCGTAGGAAAGCCGAACGTGGGCAAATCCACGTTCTTCGGTGCAGCGACCATGGCACCGGTGGAGATTGCCAACTATCCCTTCACCACGATAGAACCCAACAAGGGCGTGGCCCATGTGCGCACCCCCTGTCCCTGCAAACAGCTCGGTGTGACATGCACACCCCACAACTCCCTCTGCGTGGACGGAATCAGGATGGTTCCCGTGGAACTGCTCGACGTCGCGGGACTGGTCCCCGACGCATGGGAAGGCAAGGGACTCGGAAACCAGTTCCTGGATGACCTCAGGCAGGCGGATGCCCTCATCAACGTCGTTGATGTGAGCGGATCCACGGACATCGAAGGGGTCCCGGGAGAACCCGGATCCCACGACCCCGCCGAGGACATACTGTTCCTCAGAAGGGAGATAGACTGCTGGATGAGGGAGATCATCAAGAACGGATTCTCCAGGATCGCCAGACAGGCCAAGATGCAGGGAAGCAAACCCGAGGCCATCCTCCACGAGAGGCTTGCGGGACTGAACATCACCGAAGCGCAGATCAAGGACGCCCTCAGGGTGGTGCCCATGCCCGAGGACCCCACCAAATGGGATGACGACCTCCTCCTGAGACTCTGCGGGGAGATCAGGGCCAGGGGAAAACCCATGATAGCGGCCATGAACAAGGCGGACATCGCACCCGAGGGCAACATCGACAGGGTCCGCGAGGTCAACGACATGTGCGTCGTCACCATGGCCGAAACGGAACTGGCGTTGAAGAGGGCCGCCGCAGGGGGACTCGTGGATTACGTGCCCGGAAACCCCTCCTTCAAGATCGCGGAGGGCGCCAAGGTCAACGACGGACAGAGGAAGGCTTTGGACTACATGGCCGCCAACATGGAGAAATACGGGGGAACCGGAATCCAACAGTGCATCGAGGATGCCACCTTCAAGATGCTGGATCTGATCGCCGTATACCCCGTCGAGGACGAGACCAAGTTCACCGACCACTTCGGAAGGGTGCTCCCGGATGCGTTCCTGATGCCCCGCGGCTCCACCGCCAGGGATCTGGCGTACAGGGTTCACTCCGATCTGGGCGACAAGTTCATCCGCGCGGTCAACGCACGCACCAAACGCACCGTCGGAGCCGATTACGAGCTCCAGGACGGGGACGTCATAAGAATCGTGGCGAACAAGTGATTCCCATGGGAACCTGGGATGTGCGTCTGGTCAGCTCCTCCTTCGCACAGAAGGACGAGTCGGGGATCATAGAGCTGTTCGGTAGATGCAGGACGGGGGAATCCATAACGATCCTCTCCAAGGGTTTCATGCCGTACTTCTACGTGGTGGACCCCTCCGAGGGTCTGGCGGAGAAGCTTGCGGAGGAGAAGGAGGTCCATTCCGTCGAAACCGGGAGACAACTGTACCGTTCCGAGATGCATGACGTCCTGAAGATCACGTTCTCCGACCCGTGGAAGGTGTCGGAATGGCGCAACCGTCTCAGAAGGGCCTATGTGATCCTGTCCGGCGACATATCCCACAACCACCGCTTCATGTACGACCTGGACATGGGCGCGTGCATAAGGGTCACCGGGGAACCATGCGACGGGGAGTATCTGACGGACATCGTCATCGAGATGGGTTCCTTCGAGAACATCGATCCATTCGACCCGGGCCTCAGGTTCCTGTCCTTCGACATAGAGAACAGCGTGGAACACGATTTCCTGTACTGCATCTGCTCCGTGGTGTACGAGAAGGGGGAGTTCAGGACGTGTCCCCCGATCACCGGAAGCGAAAAGGAGATCGTCATCGCGTTCCAGGAACTCGTCAGGAAAGAGGACCCCGACGTCATAACGGGTTACAACATCGACAACTACGACATCAGGAAGATCTCCGAAAGGGCCAAGGTCAACAAACTGAAGGATTCCCTTTCATGGGGAAGGGACGGAAGCCAACCCAGACTCGTGGGCGAGAGATACTGGAGGGTCAAGGGAAGGGTCGTGGCCGACGCATGGTGGGCCGCCAAGAGGGAACTCAGACCGAAACAGGAGACCCTGAACGCGGTCGCCCTACAGGTCCTGGGCGAACAGAAACTCGACGTCGACCCCAAACACATGGACAGGGAATGGGCCGAGAACAGGGACAGGGTCATCGAATACTGCATCAAGGATGCGGAACTGGCGCTCAGGATCCTCCTCGAGGTCGGCACGGTCAGGAAGAACATGGACCTGTCCGCCGTGTCGAGACTCACATTGGAGGACGTCATGACCTCCGGTTCATCGCAACTTGCCGATTCGCTGCTGATCCGTGCCGCGGACAGGGCGGACATAGGGGTCCCCCCGATGGGCGTCCGCTCCTCGTCATCAGATCAGATCGAGGGAGGATACGTGCATTCCATGGTTCCGGGCCTGTATCACAGGGTCTGCGTACTGGACTTCAAATCCATGTACCCCTCGTTGATCATAGCCAAGAACATCTGTTTCACCACACTCTCCGTGGACGGGGAGATCGTGAGTCCCTCGGGTGCGAGGTTCATGTCCAAGGAGAAGAGGATGGGTCTGCTCCCGAGGATCCTCTCGGAACTCATGGACGAGAGGGACAGGATCAAGGGACTGATGAAGAAATCCACCGACGAACACGAGCGCCATTATCTGGACGGACTACAGAATGCGGTCAAGGTCCTGATGAACACGTTCTACGGGGTGTTCGCATCCTCGTTCTACAGATTCACCGACAAGAGCATCGGTGCGGCCATCACCGCATTCGCCAGAGCCAACGTCAAAGGGATAATAGAAACGGTGGAGTCGGAGGGCGTGTCGGTCATCTATTCCGATACCGACTCGGTCTTCATGCAATCCCCGCACGAGGACATGGAGGGGACCGTGGAATTCGGAAAGGCCATGGCGGACAGGTTCTCCAAGGACGGGGGGACACTCGAATTCGAAAAGGTCCTCGAACCCATGTTCACCCACGGAATGAAGAAGAGGTATGTCGGAAGGATCGTTTGGCCCACGGAATCCGATGAACTGCTGGTGAGGGGATACGAGATCAGAAGATCGGATTCCTTCGACCTTCAGAGCGACCTCCTCTCCGAACTGTTCGGGATGATCCTCGAGGAGAGGAACGACGAGGCGTTGTCGATGGTGAAGAACAGGGTCCAGAACGTCCTCAAAGGGAACGTCGATACGAGCGATCTGGTGATATCCCGCACATGCAAGGGGTTGGACGCCTATGAGAACCCCGACAGGATGGCCAATGTGCAGGCGGCGAAGAAACTCATCGAGATGGGATACGACTTCATCCCCGGGATGAAGGTGTCATGGATCGTCACCGACGGGAAATCCACCCCGCAGAAGGTGGAACCGTATGTGAGCGGAGTGGACTTCACGGCGAAACCCGATTACAGATACTATGCGGAACGTCTCGCACAGACCACGTCGCGCATCACAGAGGTGTTCGGATGGAGCGAGAAGGACCTCATGCTGGGGAGTCAACAGGCCACTCTTTTCAGCGGATTCGAATCGAAATCGGAGGAAAAGAGGAAGAGAAAGACCACTCCGAAACCGAAGATGAGCAGTCTCGACGATTTCTTCTGACCTGTGATGCGGAGTATTGAAATACCACCACGCATACCCCCTGTCGTGGAGCGTTTGCTCCGCGAACGGAAATGTGCCTTAGGGCGAATCCGTAAAGGTGATTACAATGAGCGAAGAGACTCAGGAAACACGCCCGGTCAACGGGAAGAGCATGTACAGCTACATCGCTGATGCATGGGATGTACCCGCGAAATCCTACGTTAAGGAGCTCAACTACGAGCGCCGTATCGTCTGGAGAAAGGAAGAGAACTTCATCCGCGTCGAGAGGCCTACCCGTCTCGACAGGGCCAGAGCACTCGGATACAAGGCCAAACAGGGCTACGTCATCGTCAGGGCCAGGGTCAGAAAGGGAAGCTTCCAGAAGAGGGCCATCAGGGCCGGAAGGAGAGCCAAGAGGAAGGGAATCAACCAGATTACCGTCGGAAAGAGCCTCCAGAGGATGGCAGAGGAGAGGACCGCAAAGAGGTACCCCAACCTTGAGGTTCTGAACTCCTACTGGGTCGGTGCAGACGGACAGCAGGAGTGGTACGAGGTCATTCTCGTCGACCCCGCACACCCCGTCATCAAGGCCGACAAGAAGATCAACTGGATCTGCGACAGGAAGCAGACCAACCGTGTCTACCGTGGAAAGACCTCTGCCGGTCAGAAGGGTCGTGGAATGAGGCACACCGGAAAGGGTGCCGAGAAAGCCAGGCCTTCCGTCAGGGCCAACGGCAGAAGGGTCAAGTGAGATTCTTTTAACCTTCAAACCCTTTACCGCCTCATGGCGGGTTTTCCCGTTTTTTCATCGATTCCATATTCCCATTCGGCAACGTGAACCCTGGATGAGGGCTTCGAAAATGATGGATGCCCCGGAGGAATCACCCCCAAGGCCCATTACAAGGGTTCGAACCGTATGGGTCCGGCGCTCAGAATCCCGAACGGATCCTTCCGGCCAGATCGGAAACCTCGGAATCGGTCATTCCGATGGAGGGATAGAAGACGGGAAGGTCGTATTGGGAGAAGTCCAGGGATTCGATGGACGCCAGGTCGGTTCCGAGGGATATCGCTATGGCCCTCTTGGAATTGTTCCTGTCACGAACCCTGAGTCCGGGGTCGTATCTCTTCAGGACATCGAAGTTGGACTCGTCCATGGGGAGGACCCTGCAACCCCTTTTCATCATCAACCATGCGGAAACGAGTCCACGGTCGTCGGACGTGTCCGCGATGATGCGCCCCTGCGTACCGATGGGAAGCCCCGCATGACATCTGATGTAATCCAGGAAGATGTATGCGAGGTTCTCGCGGACCTCCACGAAGAATTTCACATCGGGTTTGGTCAGGTCCACCCTGATGCCGAGATGCTCGTTCTTGAGAAAGATGGCGGAACCCGCCTCACGGCCGAGGTCCATACTGGTATAGTTGTGAGAACCCTCCCTCCTGGCATCGACTGCGAAGGACTGTCCCTCCGAGATCTTCCCGACGGAGAACTCCGCGGCCGCCCTGCAGACCTCCTCCAAATCGGACGAACAGGTCTCGGCGACGGAGATGGATGCCACACCGAACACCTTCCTCACGGACTCCACGGCCTTCTGCGGATCGGTGGCCTCGACATAGTAACGGGCACCCCTCTTGGTGACCAGAGCCTCCACCCCATCCTCCGCCAACATGTTGAGGATGTTGTCCTTCAACTGCCTCTCGAAACGTGCACGGACGGGTGCACTCTTCAATCCAATTTCCGCATATCTTATAAGGAGTACCGCCAAGGTCGATCACCGCTTGAATGGGTGGTTATCCCGCACAGATATAATATAACTCCACACGCTCCCGCACCCATGGACCCTCTGACTTTGACAGGTTTGATCGTGATGGGGTCCGGAGCCGGGGTCCTGGGGACCCTGTTCGGACTCGGAGGAGGCATAATCTTCGTTCCACTCCTGATGCTGATATTCGGATTGGCACCCACGGAGGCGGTCGCGGTGAGCCTGATCGGAATCGTCGCGGGTTCCGTCGGGGCGTCCACGGTGTACGTGGACAAGGGTCAATCCAACGTCCGTCTGGGATTGCTTCTGGAGATCACCACCGCCACCGGTGCCATCATCGGTGCATTCGTCGCCACACTCATGGAGGAATGGCTCCTGATGGTCATATTCTCGGCCATGGTGATCTACAGCGGAATCAGAATGATCCTGAGTCCCGAAAGGGTCGTGGAACCGTCCGATGAGGGGGACAGGATGTCCTTCGAATACCTGGATGAATCCACGGGAGAAATCACCCCATATCAGGTCCAGAATGTGAA
>JAFVZY010000094.1 GCA_017507885.1 Candidatus Methanomethylophilaceae archaeon
ATCTGCCACCAGGTCAACCTGGAGTACCTGTCCCCACTGGTCCACGTCAAGGAGATCGACGGAAGGACCGTCGCCTACCCCGACTCCTGTTTCGGAACCGACTCCCACACCACCCAGATCGACGGTCTCGGAGTCGTCGGATGGGGTGTCGGTGGAATCGAGGCCGAAGCCGTCATGGTAGGACAGCCCAGCTACATGAAGCTCCCCGACGTCGTCGGATTCAGGCTCACCAACAAACTCAAACCCGGGGTCACCGCCACCGACCTGGTCCTCACCGTCGTCCAGATGCTGAGGAAGAAGGGTGTCGTCGGAAAGTTCGTGGAGTTCTACGGACCCGGATACAGCAACCTGTGTCTCGCGGACAGATCCACCATCGCCAACATGGGACCCGAGTACGGGGCCACCATGGGATTCTGCCCCGTCGATGAGAAGACCATCGAGTACCTGAGGCTCAGCGGAAGGGACGAGGCCCACATAGACACCATTGAGAAGTACATGAAGGAGCAGACCATGTGGTACACCGGTGAACCCGAGTACACCGACACCCTCGAACTGGACCTCTCCACCGTCGAGCCCTGCCTCGCAGGACACAAGAGGCCCCAGGACAGGATCCTCCTCTCCGAGATGAAGGAGAAGTTCGCGGAGACCCTGGACGCACTCGGCGTCGAGAAGCAGAGGATGCCCGCCGGCGAGCAGCTCGGCGACGGATCCCTCGTGATCGCATCCATCACCTCCTGTACCAACACCGCCAACCCCTCCGTCATGATCGCCGCGGGTCTCGTCGCGAAGAAGGCCGCGGAACTCGGACTCACCACCAGGCCCCATGTCAAGACCTCCCTCGCACCCGGATCCAGGGTCATCACGGAGTACCTGAAGAACTCCGGTCTCCTCCCCTACCTCGAGAAGCTGAGGTTCCAGGTCTGCGGATACGGATGCATGACCTGCATCGGCAACTCCGGACCCCTCTCCGACGAGGTGGGCAACACCATCAAAGCGAACGACCTCGCCGTCGCCGCCATCGCATCATCCAACAGGAACTTCGAGGGTAGGATCCACCCCCTCGTCAAGGCCAACTACCTCGCATCCCCGCCCCTCGTGGTGGCCTTCGCCATCGCAGGTCGCGTGGACATCGACCTGGACAGGGAACCCCTCGCCACCGTCGATGGGAAGGACGTCTACCTCAGGGACATCTGGCCCTCCGATGAGGAGATCGAGGAGATCACCGAGAAATACGTCACCAGGGAGACCTTCATCGCGAAGTACAACGACATCTTCAAGGGATCCGCCAGATGGGACGCGGTCCAATGCGACGATTCACCCCTCTTCGGATGGGACGAGGCGTCCACCTACATCAGGAACCCCCCGTTCTTCGATGAGATCTTCGAGGAGCCCGCCATCAGGAGCATCAGCAGGGCCAGATGCCTTGCCAAACTGGGCGACTCCATCACCACCGACCACATCTCACCCGCGGGTGCCTTCGCGAAGGAGACCGACGCGGGAAGATACCTCATGGCCAAAGGTGTCAAACCCGAGGACTTCAACTCCTACGGATCCAGAAGGGCCAACCACGAGGTCATGGTCCGCGGAACCTTCGCCAACATCAGGCTGAGGAACCAGCTCGTCCCCGGAAGCGAGGGAAGCCGCTCCGTCTACATCCCCGAGAACGAGGAGGGAACCATCTTCGAGACCTCCCAGAAATACGAGGAGGACATGACCCCCCTGATCGTCCTCGCCGGAAAGGAGTACGGAACCGGAAGCTCCAGGGACTGGGCGGCCAAGGGACCCCTCCTCCTGGGGGTCAGGGCCGTCATCGCCGAATCCTTCGAGAGGATCCACAGGTCCAACCTCGTCGGAATGGGAATCGTCCCCCTGCAGTTCCTCCCCGGACAGAACTGCGAGAGCCTCCAGCTGGACGGAACCGAGATCTTCGACATCGACCTCGAGGACCTCGAGCCCAAGTGCACCGTCAGGGTCACAGCCTACAAGAACGGTCAGAAGCTCGAGTTCGACACCCTCTGCAGGGTGGATGTCCCCGCCGAGGTCGACTACATCGCCAACGGTGGAATCCTCCAGTACGTCCTGAGAAGGATGGCCGAGTAAAACCTTTGAACGCCCCCGTCGGGCTTCTTCTCCGACGGGGGTTCCCCATTCACATCCTGTCCCTGGAACAGACGTTCCTGTTGCCGCAGTCGCATGCGGGCATTATGTCGTTGGGCATCGCAGGTGCCTTCATCCTGTCTACGCTGAGCACCCCGTCCGGGACATCCAGGAAATCTGCGAGGTCCTGATCCGTGGGGTATGCACCGGAGACGATGACCGCGCCCTGATAGGTGGTGACCGGAAGCACGGACATGCCGGACTCGTGGACGAGGTCCGATGCCTCCCCCGCGGGTATGTGGGATTCGGTGGAACAGACCATGCGGATGACATGTATCCCCGCCTTCTCCAACGTGGATATGCTCTCGTCGAAACGCGATGTGTCGACGGAATCCC
>JAFVZY010000095.1 GCA_017507885.1 Candidatus Methanomethylophilaceae archaeon
CACCCATTCCCATGAACGTCAAAATCGCCGAGGAAAACCAGAATTTCACTATCATCGATGGTGTCCTGTACAATGCGGACAAGACCGTCCTGATACAGGCACTCAATCTTACCGGCGACCTTACCGTCCCTTCCACGGTCGAGACCATATCATCACGTGCATTCAACTTTACATTCTCCAGCAGTTTCGTCGAGGCCGCATGGAAATACGTGGGATTCGAATCCAATCCCATTGAGGATTGTCCCGAATTGAAGATTACCTTCCCGGAGGGACTCGTATCCTTCGAGAGCAGCGCAATGTCGGGTTGGCCTTACGAATTCAACATCCCTTCGACCGTGGAGAACTTCGGTTCCTCTTGCTTCCAGGATTGTCTGGGACTCACGGAGATCTATATCGGGGAAGATGCGGCAGCCGGAAATATGTTCATCAACGGATGTACCAATCTGAAGAAGATCACCATTCTGAACGAAGAGGTCGATCTCAATTGTGCCGGTGCAGAGACCGTCATGCTTTCAGACAAGGTGAAGACCGTCAAACTTTCCGGAAACAACGTCAAGACCGTTTACTACCAGGGGATCGATCCCGTCGAAGGTTCCTTCCTGGTTCCCGACGATGCCAACGTCACCGCCGTACCCACTGGCATCACCGGAACGATCATAATCCCTTCCGGAACCGAGGCACTCAACAGCAACATGTTCTTTAACACCCTGGCCGAGAGAATCGTCCTTTCGGAGGGTCTCAAGACCATGGCCTCGTACTCGTTCTTCACCTGTCCCAATCTCAAATCCCTCGAGATCCCCGCATCTGTGGAATCGATGGGTTCCATGGCCATCTACAGTTGTCCCGCTCTGGAGTCCCTCGTGTTCCTCGGAGAGACCCTTCCGGAAATGGGTGATGACGTCGTCATAGGTTGTGACAAACTCCTCGTCCTGAACGAGGATGGAACGAAGACATTCTCATTCAAGTACAACCCTCAGAACGACGGCTCCTATTCCACCAAGGTTTCCCTGATGGGATTCTCCGCCCCCGACAACTGGGACGGCACCGTAACCGTTCCCAACGACATGTTCTCCTTCGACGCATACTATTTCATGGGAACCAATGTCAAGAAGATCGTCGTCGACGAGGGTAACGAGTACTACCTCGTGGAGGACGGAATCCTCTACAGCAAGGACAAGAAGACCCTTGTCCTAGTATCCGAGGAAGGCAAGAACGTCAAGATCCCCTCCCAGGTTGAGGTCATCGGCTCATATGCGTTCTCCCCCTCCATCGAAGGTCTCACCTTGGACACGTCGGAGGCCGACTCCCTGACGACCATCGATAATTACGCGTTCTATTCCTGCGGAATCAAATCGTTCACCGCACCCGCCACCCTGACGTCCATCGGGCAGTATGCGTTCAGGAACATCCCGTCCCTCGAGACCGTCGACCTATCCAAGGTCACCGCCGAGAAGATGACCATCGGATTCAATGCATTCCAGGGTTGTTCCGAACTGTACGAGGTCGTATTCAACGACACGAGCTATTACGACATCGGATCGTCCGCATTCAACAGCACCGCCTTGAAGACCTTCCATGTGGAGAATGGAAAGATCAGCAACGATGTGTTGAACTCCTGCACCTCTCTCGAGACCGCCTATTTCGGAACAGGTGTCGACTACATGTGGCAATTCGTGACCTCCAATTGTCCCGAACTCGAGACCGTCTACCTGCTATGCAGCAACCTGTCCTCCAATGTCCGTTCCGATGCATTCTACGGATTCACCGGGGTCATAATAATCCCATTGGACGATCAGGACTGGTCATCCATGACCGATGCATTCCCCTATGCATACTGTGTCATGGTTGGCAACGGCAACAGCTTCATTCTCCCCGTCGTCGAGGGTATCGGATACGATGTCGTGGAGAAGACCGAAACCTCCGTCACGATGTCGTTCACACTTCAGACCGGATATACGGATTCCGAGGTCTCCATCAAACTCGGGGACACTGAGATTGCCGAGGGTGAGAACGGATACGTCGCAACACCCACCGGAAAGTTCATGGATCTCGTCATCTCCGGAGTCGAGCCCAATAGATATAACGTGTCCATTGAGGATTCGGAGATTTTCGACATCGTGGACCTCGTCTACAACGACACCTATGGCAGTTCATACACTTTCCAGGTAGTCCCAGTGGATGGATACACCTTCGACGGACTCAAGGCGACCGTCGGGGAAGCGGTTTACAATGCATACCATGGCGGAAAAATCACGGTCGATATCACCGGGGACACCGTGATCACTGTTTCCGGAGTCGTTCCCGAGACATACGATCTCGTCTTCGTCAGGTCCGACGGAAGTACAGTGGAGGCCACCGCCATCTACGGCGTCGTGTTCGACATCGGACATCTTGGAATCGGTACTACGTGGTACGTCAAGGGATCCGAGACCCCTGTGGATTTCTCCAAGACCCTGACCTCGGACATGGTCCTGTACCCCGAGTTTACCGAGGCCGATTCCGTCTTCGTCAATGTCTATTACTCCCACGTCGCCGGCGATGTGACCGTCACCGTCGACGGCGAGACCATCGTCTCCGGCGGACTCGTCCCCGTGGACTCCACGGTCTCTTTCGATTTCGATGGAGGGGCGAACTATACCCTGACCGGTTACAGGGTCAACGGTGTATACTATGAGGCGGACTCCGATTCCTTCGACATCGTCGCATCCATGGCCACTGACGTCGTCCTCTGCATGGAGTTCCGTCATTCTGGTTATTCCTATATCGTGGACGTCCCATCCGTGACGACCGGCGACAATCTCGTGAAGAAAATCTGGTTCGGACAGTACAACGATCCCCTCCAGCCCAGTTACGATTCCAATATGCCCAAGGGATACGTGTCCGTAGGGGACTGTTTCTACATCACCATCGAAAAGAGGATCTACAAGGTTGATCTGAATCAGGATTTGGAGGAGGTCCCCCTCGATGAAATGCCCCATGTAGAGCTCCCATCCAACGGCGGACAGCTTGTCTATGCGGGAGGATACATCTTCGAACTCAACAACAGGATGGTGTTCACACCCGATCTTAGGCAGGTCGCATCCTACGGTTCCTCCTTCACCAAGATCTGGGAGTACGAGGACTGTTTTATAGGAACATACAACAGGTGGTTCATCAAGTTCGATCTTGTGGAGAACACGGCAGAACCCGTCGAGGGCCAGACCTGGCTCCCCCTCGTGTACTCGTCTCTCAAGGAGTTCCTCATACCTACAGACAGCCCCATGTACGGTATCCAGGTGATCGACGGACAGTATATGTACACCATCAACGCCACCACCAGTTCCGCCGACCTCCCCCGTAAGGTCTCATCAATAGACCTCGAGAACATGGTCATCAAGGAGACCATGAGCCTCGACGAGTGGATATACGGTCACTATCTGGACGACGGATGGCTCACCTACTACGACGGATATCTGTACCTGGCATCCTACACATCCGGTCTCTTCGGGGAGAGCAACAACCTCCATGACACCACGCCCAAGCTTATCAGGGTCGCCGTCGAGGACGGGGACTTCATAGAGAACTCCGTGCAGTGGATCGAGATGCCCAACAACACCCAGCAGTCGGGTCTCGTGGTTTTCAATGGTCGCGGATACATCCACAGTGGTGCCGACCTGATAGTGATCGACATCGAGAAGTTCGAGATAATCTACAAGGTCACTGGACAGAGGACTCACGGCGGAATCGTCGTGAACACCCACTACGCCACCCCCGAGAATGGTTACAAGGTCTACATCTATGTCCTTCCCTACAACGCTACCAAGTCCATCTGCGTTTACGAGGACTGTCAGGGGCAGACAGAGGGCAAGACCTGGAATATTGAGAACGTTGGATACGAGCAGTATTCCACCATGAACATCAGATTCACCGAGAGTGGAGGAATGTTCTGGCACAACGACTCCTCCATTATGTTCGTCTACGGCAAGGTGAAACAGGACGTCTCGTTCACCGTCGACGGAAAGGTCGTCAAGACATACCAGGCGGTGAACGGCAGTGTGGTGGAACTCCCCGACGCACCCGTCAGGGATGGATTCGTCTTCGCCGGATGGTACGGATTGAACGGGGACGAGATCACCGCGGAGACCCTCGTCAACGGCGACATCCAGGCCGTCGCGGCATTCGTGCCCGATGTGGTCACCGTATCCACCGCCGAGTCCGACGGAATGACCGTCGTCACCTCCGACGTCTTCTACCTCGACCATGCCGACATCGAGGACGCGTACCTCCTGGCTATCGTCGAGTACGAGGACAAGGTCATCTGGACCTACCAGAAGATCGTCTGGAACGGCGACACCTCCTCCGGAAGGATCTCCGTCACCACGGACGGTCTCAAGAAGGTCTCCGTCACCCTTGTGGACGGCGACTCGCCCAGGGACATCGAGAGCTTCGGAACCGACTTCGTCACATTCTGAGGTGCGATCCATGGACAACAGAAAGGGAATCATGGCACTGCTGGCCGTCATGGCGATGGTCCTGGCCGTGCCCATGGCCCTTCAGGCCGATACCGACGGGTCCTCCCCGGGGTCCGGGGCCGTCTCCGCCTCGTATGAGGGCGGGACGGTCATCTACTCCGTGGACATGGATGCCGATTACGCGTTCCTGCAGGTCAGGGATGATGCCGACGGCATCGTCTACCTGGGACCGAGGGCGGACTCCGACGACGGAAGCGTCACCGGTTCGTTCAAGAAGGAACTGGAACCCGGGGTCTACAAGCTCTGGGTCCAGGATTCCGACGGCGACGTCGCCCAATGCGCCTTCACCGTCGCCGGTCCCGCCCCCGTGCATTCGATCGACGTGAGGTCGGTCTCGTACAACGATGGCGTCGTCACCTATTCGGTGGAGACCGACCTGTCCTACGCGTTCCTGCAGGTCAGGGACGAGGACGGGGCCATCGTCTACCTCGGACCCCGCATCGACGCATCCGACGGGTCCATGGAGGGTTCCTTCAGAAAGACCCTCGCTTCCGGTGAGTACTCGCTCTGGGCCATCGGCGGCGGTTCGGACGTCTCCGACAGCATGGCGTTCGAAGTCTCCTCCACCATCCACCCCACCGGGGTGGAACTCGACAGGGATGTCCTGAAGATGGCCGTGGGGGACGTCTCAACCCTTACATGCACCGTGACCCCTGGAAACGCGAACGACACATCCGTGACCTGGTCCTCCTCCGATGCCTCCGTGGCATCGGTGGATGCCGACGGAAAGGTCACCGCCTTGAAGGCGGGAACCGCGACGATCACCGTCGCCACCGTGGACGGCGGTTTCACCGCGAAATGCGACGTCAGCGTCGTGGTCCCGGTTACGGGAGTGACGCTGGACAGGACCTCCGTGGAGGTCCCCGTCGGCGGTTCCACCGTCCTGACCGCCACCGTGGCCCCTTCGGACGCCACGGAACCCTCCGTGACCTGGTCCTCCTCCGATGCCTCCGTGGCATCGGTGGATGCCGACGGAAAGGTCACCGCCAAGAAACCCGGAAAGGCCGTGATCACCGCGACCACCGTCGACGGCGGATTCACCGCGAAATGCGAAGTGGCTGTGGTCATCCCCGTGACCTCCATCGTCATCGACGGGGACCTCGTCAGGCTCCAGATCGGCGGGGAGACGATACTCGCCGCGACCGTCGAACCCGCGAACGCACACTACCAGAACCTCGTCTGGACATCCTCCGACGAATCCGTCGCCACCGTCGAGGACGGTGTCGTGAAGGCCGTCGGAAGGGGTGTGGCCGTCATATCCGTGCATGCCGAGGGATGGGGACCCGTCGCGGAATGCACCGTGACCGTCATCGCACCCGCCACCGACGTGGAGGTGGAGACCGAGGTCTCCGACGGCGTGGCCGTCGTCGACCCCGACGATGTCTCCGATGCGATCTCGGATGCTGGAGACGCCCCCGTGAACGTGGTCGTGAACATCGTCGACGATTCCGTGAAGGAGGCCGTCATCGACGAGGGTGTCATCGATGCCATGGTCGGTGCGAACGCATCCGTCACCATCCAGACCTCCAACGGTACAATCACCCTGGACCCCGAGGCCCTCGCATCCGTCGCCGGTGCGGGTAAGATTTCGATAACCGTGGACCCCGAGCCGGAACTCACGAAGGGCCAGACTGACTTCGTCGGTCAGGACCACGAGACGTTCCGCATCACCGTTTCCGCGAACGGGGAGAACAGGTCCACCTTCGGCAACGGAATGCTCGACGTCTTCCTACCCTACGACATGGAGGGACGCGACGAAAGGTACGTGGGATTCTACCACGTCGCCGACTCCGGTGACTACGAACCCGTGGATTTCGATTTCGTGGAGGGCGGCATAACCGCGACCCTCAGGCACCTCTCCGTGTACTCCATCGTCTACGACGAGGAGGTCGCCGTCACCGGCGTGGAGCTCAACAAGTCGTCCACGACACTTGTGGTCGGGGGTGCCGAGACACTGATCGAGAACGTCCTGCCCGCGAAGGCCGCGGACAGGGGCGTCGCCTGGTCCTCCTCCGATCCCTCCGTGGCATCGGTGGACTTCAAGGGCAGGATCGTCGCCTTCAAGGCCGGAACCGCAATGATCACCGTGACCACCGCCGAGGGCGGTTTCACCGCATCGTGCATCGTGACGGTCGTCGCACCGGTCTCGGACACGCCCGTTACGGGCGTGACCCTCGACGCGGAATCCCTGACCATGGCGCCCGGGGACACCCTGAGGCTCTCCGCCACGGTCTCGCCCTCCGACGCCACTCTGAACGGGGTGATCTGGACCTCATCCGACCCGTCCGTCGTCAAGGTGGACTCCTCCGGAAGGGTCACCGCCATCGGGGCCGGTACCGCTGTCGTCACGGTCACCACCGTTGACGGCTCCTTCAACGACGCCTGCACCGTGACCGTTGGGTCCTCCGGATCCGCAGGCATGGACATGACCGTCGTCGCGGTCGTCGTCGCGGCGATCGTCATCGCGGCCGCACTCGCCGTCCTCCTCCTGAGGAGACGCGGCGCCTGACCATCCTGAACAAACGCGAGGGGTTCAACCCCCCTCCCCTTTCCCTTGTTCTGCCAACCTGTTTATCCTTGTAACCTATCCCCCGTTCATGAAAGGGAAATATTCCCCCGGTCCGGTATCCGAGCTTCTCGAGTCCAGACTTGTGATTTCACTGATCATGTTCGTCGGGGATCGCGGACATTGCAGGAAGTTGGACCTTTTCGAGGAACTCTCCTCGGATCCCGTCGTCGCCGACAGGATCGTCATGTTGGAGGAGAGGGGACTTCTGGAGACCTACGAGGTCCCGCGTTCACGTTCCTTGGAGATTGCTCTAACATCCGAAGGCAGGGCCGTCTATCGCGAACTACTCGAAATCGACGACATCCTCAGGAATCTCCGAACGGTTCTTCGCTTGGGTTAAGTACTTCCAACAGTTGGGTCTGACCATGGAGAAGGCATTGGAATTGAGGAACGTGTCCGTGAGAAGGGATGGGGTGTCCATCCTGTCATCCATCGATCTGGACATCCACAAAGGCGAGAACGTTGCAGTCATCGGACCGAACGGTTCGGGAAAGACCACCCTCATCAAACTCCTCCGTGGCGACGTATACCCGTATTACGACGAGGAGAACCCTGCCTTCATGCGCATATTCGGGATGGAACGTTGGAACCTGTTCGACATCAGGAGTCGCATGGGCGTCGTATCCATGGACCTTCAGAACAGTTTCCGTCCCGAGACCACCGTCGGGGAGGTCATCTGTTCGGGATTCTTCAACAGTCTCGACGTGTTCCGCAGTGTGACCGTCACCCCCGAGATGAGGGAACGCGTGGTGGAATCCGCCA
Source organism: Candidatus Methanomethylophilaceae archaeon (assembly GCA_017507885.1). Lineage (GTDB taxonomy): Archaea > Thermoplasmatota > Thermoplasmata > Methanomassiliicoccales > Methanomethylophilaceae > Methanoprimaticola. The sequence goes on from JAFVZY010000095.1 coordinate 7,843, forward strand.
CCACCATGGCGGTCGAGGACCTCCTCGACAGACCCATCGAGAAACTGTCCCTGGGTGAATCCCGCAGGGTCCTCATCGCCAGGGCACTCGTCACCCGTCCGGACCTCCTGGTCCTGGACGAACCCATGACCGGATTGGACATAGTGATGAAATCCAGGTTCCGCGCCATGTTCGACATACTGATATCGTCGGGTGTCAGCATAGTCATGATAACCCACGACCTCACCGACATCCCCGTCTCCGTGGACAGGGTCGTCATGATGAGGGATGGCACCGTTTTCGCCGACGGCGATAAGAAATCCCTTCTCAACGATTCGAAGGTCTCGGAGCTCTACGGGGAATCTATAAAGGTCGCCGACGATAACGGTGTGTACAGGATGTTCATATCCGATTGAGGTGTACGATAATGCATATCTGTTCAGAGTGTGGTCAGACCATTCCAGAGGATTCGGATTTCTGCCATTACTGCGGTGCGTTGAAGACGAAGGCCTTCAGGACCGATGAGAAGGGGGATATCAACCCCAACGTCTGCCATTCCTGCGGTGCCGCCGTGGAACGCGGACAGAACTTCTGCAGGTCCTGCGGTGCCGCATTGATGCCTTCCGGTCCGACGATCGTACCCATCAGGATGAAGAAGTATGCACCCATCGCCCTGCTCCTGGCCCTCATCCCCGGATTCTTCCATATATACGGTC
>JAFVZY010000096.1 GCA_017507885.1 Candidatus Methanomethylophilaceae archaeon
GGTATCATGATCACATTGGGTTCGTACACTACCAAGGACGTCTCCTTGGAGAAGTCCGTCACGCAGATCAGTCTCATCGACACCGCCGTCGCCATGCTCTCCGGACTTCTTGTCGTTCCATCGGTCATGGCACTCGGCGGGGGCGTGGTCAGCAGCGGACCAGGACTCATGTTCGAGACGATGCCTCTCGTGTTCGGTTCCATGCCCCTCGGGGACGTGATCGGATTCGCCTTCTTCTTCTTGGTGTTCATCGCGGCCCTCACATCATCCATGTCCATCATGGAGGCCCTTGTCGCGGCCGTGGTGGACCATACGGGTGTCCGCAACATAAACCGTTTGAAGGCCAGTGCGTTGGTTTTCGTGTTCTTCATAGCATTCGGTATGCTGTCCTGTCTCGGATACGGACCTTTGAACGTGTCCATCCTCGGAATGGACTTCCTGTCCTTCTTCGACTTCCTTGCCAACACCATATTCCTGCCCCTGGTGGCAATCGGAATATGCCTGTTCGCGGTGTATGTCGTCGGTCTCGACACCATAGTCGACGAGGTCGAGAGCAGCGGTGAGTTCAAAAAGAAGGCACTACACCATGTCATGATCAAGTGGGTCTGCCCCATACTCCTCGTGCTCATCCTGGCGTTCGGAGTGGCGGAGACGTTCGGAGTGACACTGTTCTGACGATGGTGTCCAAAGGGTGATCAGGGAGGTGCGAGGGTATGAGGGGACCGACGGTTTCGGAGATGATGATGCTTTATCCCACCAAGGTCAAGCGCTACATGATGGCCGTCTCCAACCGTTTCCTCAAGGATGGGAGCATCAAGCCCCAGCACCTCCTGTTCATACCCTACATAGGGGAATACGACGGGATATCCCAGAAGGATCTGAACTCCCTTCTGCAGTTCGACAAGTCGTATGTGTCAACCGTCGTGCGCGAGTTGATCGAGATGGGGCTCGTCTACAACGACGGTCCCGGCAAAACCTATTCCCTGCATCTTACGGACAATGGCCGCAACATCAACGTTATATGTACAATGATGACGAGTCTGGCCCAGGACAACCTTCTTTCGGAATTCACGAGGGAGGAGTTGGAGCAGTTCGCGGATTTCTTCACAAGATTGAACAATAAGTTGGACCGCATGTTGGAGAACCTGTCCGATTCCGAAAACAGTTGACGGCGCCCCTCCACGATTCCGATTCGTTCGGATGCGTATGGTTGTTTTGTCAACCGATACATACGAATAATATAATTATCTGATTTCCAATAATATTTGGAAAAATAGTATATTTAATATCACTTTTTGATAAAATATCTGTTAGTTTTCAGAATATATGGTTGGTATGGTGTTTTTAGCAAACTATATTTACTACGCCCATTTCGCCGAGTTGGAAAGGTGATTCAAATCGCCGTTGAACAGATTACTTATAAAAACATAGACCCAAAGGTCCGTAGAACCATAATGTTCGGTCTCGGATTGGCCATGTTGGCCGCATGTTTCGACGGAACCATCGTCGGAACCTGTGCACCGATCATCGCCCAGGATCTGAATGGTACGGAACTTTACGCCTGGATGGTTACGGCATATCTGCTTTGCGAGACCATCATGATTCCCATTGCAGGGAAACTGTCCGATCTCTATGGTAGGAAACCCTTGTTCCTCATAGGTCTGGGGGTGTTCGTCCTCGGATCGATCCTCGCGGGATTGTCCACAAGCATGGAGATGTTCATCGTCTGTCGTGGTATGCAGGGACTCGGGGGAGGAATCCTCATCCCCGTGGCGACGGCGGCGGTGGCAGACCTTTACTCCCCTCGTGACAGGGCCAGGATCCAAGGTATACTCGGTGCGGTGTTCGGTATCGGAAGCGGTATCGGACCTCTTCTCGGAGGATACATCAACGATTTCGCAGGATGGCACTGGCTGTTCTACATCAACGTCCCCCTTGCCCTGGTGAGTTTCCTTCTGACCATCAAGAAATTCCCCACCCCCATCAGGGATGACAAGCCCTCCATCGACTACAAGGGTATCGCACTCCTCACTCTGTTCATTGCGGACATACTCCTGTTCTTCGAGTGGGCCGGAAAGGATTTCGAATGGATCAGTGTGCAGTCCGTGGTCATGATCGCGGTTGCCCTGGCCCTTCTCGTGGTGTTCTGCATCGTCGAGAGGAAGGCCGTGGAACCCATCCTGTCTCCCACCCTTCTGAAGAACAGGACCGTCATAATGGCGTCCGTGTTCATGTTCATCTTCGGAATCGGAATGATGGGTGCGATGATGTATTCTTCGATGTTCTCGATATCCGTTCTCGGATACACGCCCCTCCAGGCGGGAGAGTATTCCCTTGCTATGGTCGCAGGTATGATGATCACCGCCATGAGCAGCGGTGCATTGGTCAACAAGACGGGATACAGGCCCTGGCTCATAGCCGGACCCATCATCACCTTCGCCGGTCTCATGTTGATGTCCAGGATGAATCCCGATACCACCGCGGAGTATCTCATGATATGTCTCTTCATCTTCGGATTCGGTCTCGGATGCATGATGTCCGTCATCATGACCGCCGTTCAGAACAGTTCCAAATCCCGTGAGATGGGTATGACCACCTCCTCCGTCAACCTCATCAGGTCCATCGGGGCGACCATAGGTACCGCCATCTTCTCCATGGTCATCAACAACAAGTTGTCCGGAGAGCTGTCCGGCCTCGTTCCTCCCGAGATCTATGACATCATTCCCCATGACACGGGTGTTCTTGACGCCCTCGCAAGCGCGGCCGCCAATGTGATGGCCGGTGTCGGAACCCCTCTGGATATGGGGATCCTGTCTCAGGCCGAGAACATAATCCTGGCATTCTCCAACAGCGTGGACTTCTCCTTCCTCGTCGGAGGATTCATCATCCTGTTCCTTCTGGTCATTGGAATATTCTTCAAGGTCCAGGTTCCGAAGGATGACGAGGATATGGAATCCGAGTCCACAGTCATCGAATGATGTCGGGTTGAAACATTTTTCAAACCCTTTCCATCCCCCTCATGTTGTTGTCGGGCGGGGATGTGAACCCATCGGTTCAGAATGGTCCCATGCGATTCCGGATGGGTGTGAATTCCGATATTGGAAAACATGGTGGATGATTTTGTGAGGTCCCCGGTCGGATACTATGGACAACATCGAGTCGACCGGGGAGTGATGTGAGTATCGGCTGATAGTATGGTTGTTGTTTTCAGACCTCCTTGTTCATTCCATTCATCGTGATGGCCCCGTAATCAGGATGCGAGGGTTTTGCCGAGGTTCCTGCAATTCTCTGCGTCTTCTTCGTTGGGGAATTCATTGGCGATGACACCGCTTCCTACGAGTTTCATGCCCCCGCTCATGCATCTTTCCTCCCAATTCCTCATCCACAACCCGTCGCCCCATCCACACGATCCGAACAGGCCTACCTTTTTGCCCGTCAGGGATATTCCACATCCGTGAACATCGGTTCGAATTCGTCTTCTTCGAGGATCTCGTCCCCCATGGAAGGACATCCGAATGCTATCGCGTTGTATTCCGAAACCATTCCTGATCCGAAGTCATTTGCGACAAGGAGCTCCGCGTTCCCGCCTGCAGCCTTGACGCCTTCGACAACGAGGTTCGCCATCGCTTCGGTGTTTCCGGTCCCGCTCCAGTAGACCACTGCCACGTTTGCCATAATTTTAGGAATACCTAAATTATATTTATAGTTTAGGAATTCCTAATTGTATCTGTTTGTATTGTGCCGTCTACGACCACGGGAAATGTGACGCGGTTCTACGGTTCTTGTCATTTTATATATGGGTCGTTCATATGATTCTAAACACTACGGGATTTATAGGGAATTGACGAAAACGATTTTATGCAATCGATGATAGTATGCTTGGGATGCAGATGACGGAGTTCGTGGGACGTAAAGCTGAATTGAATTATCTTCAACACAGGTTCGATACGGGAAAACCATCGGTTTGTGCCATATGCGGTGAGGCAAACATCGGAAAGACCGCACTCGTCCACAAGTTTTGCGAAGACAAGAGGCATCTCTACATTTCGGGTGCCCCCGTTCTGCCCAAGGACAATCTCGATATGATCTCCCGTACGATGAGCGATTTCTCGGGGACATTCATCCATCTCGAGGATCTGGAGGATATGTTCGAGAGGATAATCCTCATGTGCTCCATGGAACACGTCGTCGTCGTGTTCGATCATCTCGAGGCTTTGATGGACAATTTCCCAGAGTTCATGCAGTTCTTCCACACCTTCCGCACACGTAGGATCGAAAACACCAGGATGATGGTCATAATATGCGATCGCACGGAGGTGCACATCGGAAGGGTGTTCAACAAACTCACATTGAAGCCCTTGAAGTTCAGGGATTGTCTCGATTTCCATCCCGGATACACCCCTGAGCAACACGTTCTGTCCTACTTCGTCGCAGGGGGTTGTCCCGCATACCACTCGTTTATAGGGGGCTGTCCCGAGGAATCCGTCTTCGATCAATTCTTCACCGGACCTTCCGCCATGAGGTCGGAGATGGACAGGGTCCTTGTGCCCGGCTCCTATCCGAAGGGCCATTATCACAAGGTGCTCTCCATCATGGCTTCTGGGATGGTGATACCTCATGCCATGCAACAATACGTGAAACAGGAGGGCATAGGTGTCAACGTGTCCAGGGTCATGGTGGAACTGGAGGACAGGGGAATAGTGAAAAAGGTCCCGTCCCGTGACTCCAAGAGGGAGATGTATATTTTCAACAATTCATTGTTCAGATTCTATTACGGTGTCGTGACACCCGTGATGGCGGATGCGGGGATGATGCTGGACAGGGTCGACAGGGCCGATTACAGGAAACGTCTCGACGATTACATGGAAGTGGTCTTCAAGGAGGTCTGTGAGGAATACACTTCCGCCACTTATTCCTGCGAATTCATAGGAAAGGTACGCAAGGACGGGGATTCCGCCGACCCGGATATGGACTTCGTCGCATCCGTGAAGGAGAACTCCATATCCCGCATGGTGGTTGCATTGTGTAGGCTGAAAGGATCCCCCATGGGCGTCCAGGATCTCGATAAGCTCGTGAGGAGATCGAAGGCGGTCCAGGGAACCGGGAAGCTGTATTGTCTCTTCTCCGGTTCCGGGTTCACCGATGAGCTCAGGAATCGTGTGAAAGGGGACTCCAACGTGAGATTGACCACGTTGGATGATGTTTGCAGAAAGTGATTCACTCGGGGCAGTTTATGTTGATGACGGCGGGGTTGCCTTCTTTTTTGGCTTCATCCACCATGTCCTGAATCGTGGTTCCGTTGAGGACCTCGTTCACGGTATCGTCCATCCTCTTCCAGAGGGAGCGGGTGCAACAAACGGGCTCGTTGGCACAGGGCATGGGATGTACACCGAGACATGGTACGGGGGATGTGCTTCCCTCGAAGAGACGGACGATTTCCCCTGCGGTGATGTCACGGGGTTTTATGACCATGCGGTAGCCTCCCTGGGGCCCCCTCTCGCTTCTGACATATCCTGCCTTGTTGAGGACGGTGACGATCTGCTCGAGGTATTTCGGGGAGAGGTTCTGCCTCGCGGCTATGTCTTTGATCTTAACGTTGTCTTCCCCTTCGTTGATTGCCATATCGATCAGCAAACGCAGGGCATATCTGCTCTTCGTGGACATCTGCATTATTTCACTTCCAGGTTAGCAATATTTCCCATATGTATACTAGTGTAAGTTGTTTATGATATTAAAGTCCTTGTTCAAACGATTTGTTTCGAATGAGAAATGAACGTGGAGCCCGAACGATTCAAAGGGGGTATGGGTTCGTCATTCGTCTAACTTCATCGTTCGTCGAACGGCGTGTCATGTACTCCCGTCGAAATCCGAAAATCACAATAAGGTGGGCCTGCCCGGATTTGAACCGGAGTCAATGGCTCCCAAAGCCACAAGTATACCAAGCTAGCCCACAGGCCCACTGTTGCGCTATTGTCGATTAGGTATTAAATGGTCACGACACGGGACCCCATGGGAATCCTGCACCCAGCACTTCCATCAACAGTGACGGATCCGTTTCACGTAGGGTTGCATCATGGTCCCTGACCGTCATGATCATCGGATCCAGGCTTTTCCCCACTCCCGCATATTCCCTCTCGCAATCTATGCATGTCTTCGCATCACGATATCTGCGGTTCACGACCACGGTCCATTTGCCATCCTCTATGAATGGTTCCCCGTGTGCAAGTCCCTTCCATCTGTCGAGGAAATCCTCCGACGACGCGACCCACACGGGCGGGCCCTGGTGTTTGATCGCGGGAGGCAACGAGTCTGTATCCAATTCGAACACGGCAGTCAGGGTTTCATCGGTCATGAGGTGTGCCGCACGCATCACGTGGAACGAATTCCTCTCCAACAGTTTCCCGATTGCGGTCTGGGTCCTCCAGAGCTGGGAGTGCAGCGAATCCTCTATGGCCTGCGGTCTTGGGAACGACACGGACACCAGCCTTGTCCGTCTCTTGTCGAATTCCCTTCCGATCTCATCCCTGTCGGGGATGTCCATCCCCACGGGGAAGAAGAACACGTCACGTGGGTCGTTCAGATACGATTTCGCGGCCACCATGAAACGGCACATGGTGTCGAGGTGCACCGCGGAGGCGACGTTCCTGCGGGGATCCACGGGATCGTACACCACGAGGGGTTCCTTGAACTTCGGCCCCCTCTCCTCGATGACGATGCTGACGCCCTCCTTCCATTTCCGACAACCCTCCAGGACCCCGCGGAACGAGCCGTAGGCTATCACCAGGAGTTCGCACAGGTATCCCGAGAAGCCTCTGGAATCCTGCTCCGCACCATAGGTCCCGATGCCCTTCATGAATTTCTTCAGCAGACGGATCTGGTTTTTTCCGTCCCCGTCGATTCTGGACATCACATAGGCCGTGTGGAAGGGGGTCCTGTCCACCGCGCTACGGAGGTGTTCGGTGCTTTCCAGATGATAGCATGGGACCATGTCTACCTCCACGCCTTCGAAGAATCCTCTGGTATAGGGGTGGTCCGAGAAGATCCTCTCCCCGTGCAGGATGTCGTCTCCTGCCTGCAACCCTATCCTCTCCATCTCCTCCTTCGGAACGTCCTCCGGGAACATTATAAAGAGGTCGAAGTCCGGATTGGACAGGTATGTGCCTTTGGAGTATGAACCTGCGAAGCGCACCTCCGCGTTTATCCCGTGGGATGCCACATACTCCAGGACGATGGATTTCAGTCTGGACGACTTGTCCGCCAACTCCCTTTCAGTCTCGGGCGTGGGGATTATCCTGTCCAACACGGACCTCTCTACGGAGTCAGCATCCATCTTTTTCACCACGGAGGAATTCGCAGCGCCCCCTGACCATGGCGGCTGCAGGATCCGCGGGAAGCATGGGGAGCACATCCTCGTTCATGTCGACCACGACCTCCACGAGACATGTCCTTCCGCAATCCATTCCTTCCCTGATGGCGTCTCCGATCTCCCCGGGCTTCTCCACACGGATTCCCTTGGCACCGAAGGCCTCGGCCAGTTTCACGAAGTCGGGCATGGCCTTGAGGGTGGTGTTGGAGTACCTTTCGTTCCAGAACAGCTTCTGCCATTGTCTGACCATTCCGAGGGTTCCGTTGTTCAGGAGCACCACGGTGACCGGCAGATCCTCGGCGATGGACGTCGCCATCTCCTGCATGACCATCTGGAATCCACCGTCACCGGTGATCGCGATGACGTCGGATTCGGGTTTGGCGGCCTTGGCACCGATTGCGGCGGGGAGTCCGTACCCCATCGTACCGAACGTTCCGGACGACAGGAATCTGCGGGGATCCTCTATGTCGAGGTAGTGCATCGCCCACATCTGGTTCTGACCCACGTCGGTGGTGATGATGGTGTCCTTCCCGATGATGGAGTTGATCTCGTGCATGACCCTCTGCGGGAGGATGGGGTACCCCTCCTCGCAGGGGTTGCAGGCGCATCTCCTCTTCAGGGTCTTCCCCCTCTCGGTCCATTCGGGGTTGACGCTGTAGCCCTTCAGAAGGTCCTTGAGTTTCCTGACGACGACGCCTGCGTCGCCCAGCAGGTTGATGCAGTCCGGGCATTTGTGCTTCCCGAACTCGGTGGGGTCTATGTCTATATGGATGACCCTGGCTTTGGAATCCTGCATGCGGCTCTTCTTGCTGAACGTCCTGTCGGAGAACCTGCTTCCTATGGATATCAGGAGGTCCGCTTCGTTCACCGCGACCTTGGCGGCCTGTCTCCCGTGCATTCCCAGGGGACCCATGTTCAAATCATATGACGATGCGACGATTCCCATGCCCATGAGGGTGGTCGCCACCGGTGCGCGTATCGCCTCCGCGAATTCCCTGACCTCCGACCATGCGTTGATCGCCCCTCCTCCGACGAGTATGACGGGTCTCTTCGCCTCCCTTATCCATCTGATCGCGGAATCGATCCCGGACATGTCGTGATGCAGGGGTTTGATGCCGTATTCGGAATCCAGAAGGGATTCGTCCATGTCCGAATTCATCTGGTCCACGGGCAGGTCCACATGGACGGGGCCGGGACGTCCGGTCTGGCATATCTCCCATGCCTCCTTGATCGCATGGGGGAGCCTGTTGACGTCCAGGACGCGGAAGTTGTGTTTGGTGATGGGCATGAGGACGCTGTACGCATCCACCTCCTGGAATGCGCCGAGGCCGAGGGAGCCTGTTCCGACCTGTCCCGTGAGTGCGATCATGGGGACGGAGTCCGCGAACGCGGTGGCCACACCGGTGATGAGGTTGGTCGCACCGGGTCCGCTGGTGGCCAGGCAGACCCCGGGACGTCCGCTCGCACGTGCGAATCCGTCGGCCATGTGGGCGGCACACTGTTCATGACGTACCAATACGTGCCTGAGATTGGAATCATAGAGTTCGTCGTAAATCGGAATGACGCTACCGCCGGGGTATCCGAATACGATCTCCGCGTTCTTATTCTCGAGCAGGCTAACCAGTGCCTTGGTACCTTTCATGTGTATCCTCGATTCATCTCATAACCCGACCGTGTATAATTATCCTCGGATGAACGCATTTCCCACATCATATCCGTCCATCAGTGCCTGCAGGGAGGACGGCTCATTGGATCCCGGGGCCGACGGTGTCTGCCCACACAGGTCACCGTCGATGATTCACGGCATCCGGATTGGAAACCGAATGAACGACGACAGCTTGTTTCCGGATTTGGATGAACTCTGCCATGGAATTTCCGTCGCAATCTCGATATAATTAGATTATCACGAAAATCGAAAAATTCAGAACCTCGTTTCAGCACGAAAATCGAAAATTCAAAACCCCGTTTCAGCACGAAAATCGAAAATTCAAAACCCGACCCCATCATCGGATGAACATCCTTGGACGAAGCATCCCATGGATGTCCGTCGATTCGCCAACTGCCCGTCCGGGAACGGGGGACGACCATCGGCACTTCCGCGCGTGGTGACGTTTCCTCCGGTTCCCATAATCTCTCTCGCGCGGGCAATATTATTTTAGTGATACCGCGTTCGCCCCTTCAGGTAATTAAAATGACTAAAATCAGGGTCGCAGTCAACGGATACAGAACCATCGGAAAGAGAGTGGCCACCGCCATCGCAGCTCAGGACGACATGGAACTCGTCGGAGTAACCAAGACGAGGCCCACTTTCGAGGCGCTCACCGCACTCGACAAGGGATACGACCTCTACGTTCCCGAGGAGAGCGTCAAGGCGTTCAACGATGCCGGCGTTAGGATCGCAGGAACTCTTCAGGACATGTACAAGAAGGTCGATATCGTCGTGGACTGCACCCCCGGAAACGTGGGCGAGTTCTACAGGGACCAGTACAAGGCGGCGGGCGTCAAGGCCATCTTCCAGGGTGGAGAGGACCACGCACTCGCCGGAACCTCCTTCAACTCCACCGCCAATTATTCCGAATCCTGGGGTGCACAGTTCTCCCGTGTCGTCTCCTGCAACACCACCGGACTTCTCAGGACCCTCAACCCCATCGACCGCGTCAACAAGATCCAGAACGCCTTCGTAACCATCGTCAGGCGTGCGGCCGATCCCGGCGACAGCAAGAACGGACCCATCAACGGTCTTGAGCCCTCCGTCAAGCTGCCCACCCACCACGGACCCGATGTCCAGAGCATCATGCCCTGGCTCAACATCAGCACCATGGCGGTGAAGGCGTCCACCACCCTGATGCACCTGCACACCATCGTCGCCCAGCTCGAGCGTGAGACCACCACCGAGGAGATCCTCGCGATCCTCGAGAAGGCACCCCGTGTCAGACTTGTCAGCAGCAAGGACGGAATCAAGACCACCGCCCAGATCATGGAGCTCGCCAGGGACCTCGGACGCGACAGGTCCGACATGTATGAGATCGTCGTGTGGAGGGACGGAATCAAGGTCGTCGGCAACACCCTCTACATGTACCAGGCCGTCCACCAGGAGTCCGATGTGATTCCCGAGAACATCGACTGCATCAGGTCCATGTGCAAGGCCGAGCAGGACGTCGCAGCCTCCGTCGCCAAGACGAACGCAGCCCTCGGAATCCCCCAGAAGAACTGAAGGTAGGTGGACCGATGGATTTCAACACGCTCGAGAGTTTCAACTACAGGGACAAGACGGTCCTCCTCAGGGTGGACATCAACTGTCCCCTGGACAAGACTTCCCTGAAGATCGTCAACGACTCAAGGATCAGGAGGATCGTCCCCACCGTCAGGGAGCTGATGGGCAAGAAGGCGAGACTCGTGATCCTGGCCCATCAGAGCAGGAAGGGCAAGTGGGATTTCATTCCCCTCGAGCAACATGCCGAGCACCTGTCCCGCCACATACATGCCCCCGTGAAATACGTGGATGATGTGATCGGACAGGATGCCATGGAAGCCATCGGTGCACTCCAACCCGGGGAGGTACTCCTCCTGGGCAACGTCAGGGGAATCGACAGCGAAACCGCCAAGCTCGACATGGCCGGACATTCCGAAGGGGAGATCGTCAAGGCACTCGCACCCGTCATCGACTATTACGTCTGCGACGCCTTCGGTGCATCCCACAGGTCCCAGTGCTCCCTTGTGGGATTCCAGCCACTCGTTCCCTCCGCATCCGGGAGGCTCATGGCCAAGGAGATGTTCGCACTGGACGCGATCTTCTCCAATCCCAAGAGGCCTTCCGTGTTCATCCTCGGAGGTGCCAAGTTCGGTGACGTTTCGGAGATGATCGACCGTGTCCTCGGAAGCGGTGTCGCCGATACCGTCATCCTTCAGGGTCTCGCAGGTAACGCATACCTTCTCGCCAAGGGCGTGGACATCGGAGAGGCCAGCACCAAGGTCCTTCAGGATGAGCTCACCCCTGAGAACCTCCAGGCCGCCAAGGACATTCTCGCCCGTTACGGTCAGCGTGTCCTTTTGCCCGTCGATGTCGCAGTCGAGAGGGATGGAAAGCGCGTATCCGTCAACGTCGGAGACCTTCCCACGGTGGAGCCCGCCCTCGACATCGGTGATGCATCCGCGGAGAAGTTCGCCAAGGTCGTCCGTTCCTCCAAAACCTGTTTCATGTCCGGCCCCGCCGGAATGATCGAGAAGGACGGATTCGAGATCGGAACCCGTATCGTCATGGAGGCCATGGTTGACAGTGGAGGTCAGTCCGTCATCGGAGGAGGACACACCGGAGGTGCCGCGGAGAGGTTCGATCTCGCAGACAGGTTCTCGTACGTGAGTACCGGAGGAGGTGCCTTGGAGACCTTCCTGCTCGGCGATCCCCTCCCTGTCATCGAGGCTTTGAAACATTCCAAGGAGAAGTTCTCCCAGGAGTGACTGGAAATAGAATAACTTTTTAAATGGGCTTCTGGATGCGGTCGCGATGGCAAAGAAGAAGAGAATGATAGTCGAGGAACCTGAGGAGCAGTACGAGTTCACTCCCACAGAGTTCAACGAGAGGGAGTTCATCCTCAAGGACATCTATGGAACCAAGGTCTTCCTGGTTACATTGGTTCTGGGACTCATAGTCGGTGTCATCGGCGGACTTCTCTGCGCGAACATCGACATGGAATACACCTGGCTCATCGCCACGGCGATATCCTTCATAGTTCTGGGTCTCATGAAGAAGATTCTCACCCTCATGGGATTCTACCCTGAGATGCTCGAGATGAAGACCATGTTGGGGAACTATCTGGTTTATCTCGCACTCGGTCTCGGTATCTGCATCATGATGGTCAATCCCCCCTTCGTCTGAAGTCGGGGACAGGGGGGTGAACCCCCCAAACCCTTTTGTTTTCTCTGAAAATCCCTTTCGGGTCGATGTTTTCAAATAATATTTCTTGTGCGGAGCTCCTCTATGAGGAGTTTCACGGCGTTTCCCCTGTGTGACACGGCATTCTTCTCGTCCATGGGGATCTCCGAGAACGTCCTTTCACCGTCGTGTGTGAATATGGGGTCGAACCCGAATCCAGCATCACCTGATTCTTCGTGGGTGATCGTTCCCCTGCAGATTCCGGTGACGATGATCCTCTGACCCTCGATGTCGCATCCGATGCAGCATCTGAATTCCGCACCACGGTCCTCGACGCCGTCCATCAGCTTCAGGATTCCTTGGTTGCCGATGGTCTTCTGAGCATACGCGGACCACACTCCGGGGAACCCCTTGAGGGAGTCCACGAAAAGCCCGGAATCATCCACGATGAAGTTTCTGATCCCTTTGGACACGATTTCGTCCATTCCTTTGGACACGACCTCTTCCAGATCCGCGGTCTGAACCTCGTCATAAGGCAGTTTTAGATGTTCCATCTCCAATCCGAATTGGGAGAGGGATTTCTCATATTCCGCCACTTTGCCTGGATTGGATGTGATTACCTTCAGTTTCATGTGTATCTGCACCTGTTCCTTATGTCCTCGACCTTCTTTCTGATGGCCTTGGAATCCGGGATTCCGTCGTAGTATGTTTCGATGAGTGTGGAGAATTCCGATTCCATGCCCGGGTGTGCGGATGTGAACGCCCTTTCCAGAAGTCTGATGTCCACACCCATATCCTCCTCGGTGGCGTTTCCGCATCCCATGGAGAAGTCTATGAGGCATATGCCCTCGTCACAGAGGATCATGTTGGATGTGGTGAGGTCCCCGTGGCATATCCTGGCCGAATGGAGTCTGGCCACCGTGGCACCTATCATCACGGAGATCCCGGACGCCATTTCCGGGTTCGATTCCAACACATCCTTCACGGTTCTGCCTTCCACCCGTTCCATGGTGATCCTGCATTCGGACAGATCGACATCGTATATGCATGGCGTACGGACCCCTGCATTCTTGGCTTCATGCATGAGTTTCGCCTCGTTGCGTGTGCGAGACATCCTGAGACGGGAGTCCAATTCCGGAAATCTGTATCCCTTGGGGGGACGGGTCTTGCAGACCGCGGCCCGACCTATGTATTCGGAATCCGTCACGACGGCTTCCGCACCGCGTGCAACCTCGTTCTCCATGGTTGCGGAATATGTCGGGTCGTAGATAACATGTTGCAACCCTGCCCAATGGGCTTTTTTATGTCTGTTGCATTAGCCTCTTCGTGAATCGCATTCCATTGGGTTGCCCCCAGTTCGACCGTCTCCTGGGCGGAGGGATTGAAAGGGGTAGCGTTACACTCCTCTATGGCGAGGCGGGGGCGGGGAAGACCAACGTCTGCATACAGTTGGCCCGCAACATGGCTATCGAAGGGGGCAGGGTGGCTTACATAGACACCGAGGGCCTGTCATATGACAGGTTGTCCCAGGTCTTTGCAGGCCATGAGGATGCGATGAAGAACCTTCTCATATTCCAGGTCCATAGTTTCGAGGAGCAATCGGACCGTATTGGCAAGATCGTGAAGCTGGCCGCGAACGGTACGATTTCCCTGGTGGTGATCGATTCCCTCACGATGTTCTATCGTCTGAATCACGATGACAACGTCGCCCGCAACGATTTCATCCGTCAGACGGAGACTCTTCTGAACACCGCCAGGCAATACGACATCCCGATTCTGATCACATCCCAGGTGTATGCCAACCTGTCCAGCGGGGGTGTGGAGTTCCTGGGGGGTCATGCGTTGCACCATAATGCGAAGACCATCATAAGATTGGATAAGAGGAACGAGGGGAGAAGGGCCGCGGTCATAATGAAACACCGGAGCCTCCCCGAAGGGAGGTCGGCGATGTACCGCATCACCGAAACCGGCATTGGAGATGTTTGATAAGGGGTGTTTCAGACTTCCCTGTCGATGGAGTATCTGGCGAGGGAGATGAGGAATTCCTTGTCCTCCCCTTCGGGAAGGTCCTTGATCCTGTCGATGGCGGATTCGATCTTCCCCTTCGCGAGGTCGAGGGCGTACTCTATGGATCCCGCCTCCTCCATGATCTGTTTCGCACGGGCACACTGTTCGTCGGTGGCGTCCATGTTGCCGAGGATCCCTTTGAACTCCTCCAGAATCGCAGGGTCCTGTATGCTTCTTATGGCATGGGTGACCATGCATGTGCATTTTCCCTTGCGGATGTCGTTTCCGACGGACTTTCCGGTCTTGGATGAATCGCCTGCGATTCCAAGGTAGTCGTCCCACATCTGGAATCCGAGTCCGACCTCCAAGGCGTATTCGTTGATGGCCTTCACGGTCTCGTCGTCCGCACCCCCGATGATCGCCCCACCGGCCGCCGCCGCTGCGAAGAGGACGCTGGTCTTCAGTTTGATGGTTTCGGTGTAATACTCCTCGGTGACGATTTTTCCTTCGTTGTTGACATCCATCTGCTGTCCGCGTGCAAGATCCCAGACCGCTTTGCTGACGTATCTCAGGACCTCCCTCATCCTTTCGGCGGGGATGTCGAGTTCGCACATGATCTGGTACGCTTTGGCGAAGAGTGCATCTCCCGCAAGGATGGCGGTGGGCATCCCGTATCCCATGTGGATCGTAGGCATGCCCCTCCTGACCTCGTCCCCGTCCATGAGGTCATCGTGGATCAGGGTGAAGTTGTGGATGTATTCGATGGCGACCGCCAGAGGGACGGCCTTGGATTTGTCCCCGCCTACGGCACCGCAGCATGCGACGGCCATGGCGGGACGCATCCTTTTTCCGCCGGCGTACGGATATTGTCTGGACGATTCCATCAGGTTGGCGGGTTCCTCGTCGCCGATGTAGCTTTTTATGGGACCGTCGAGTTCGGCGGAGGTCTTCTTCAGATATTCCTTGGCATCAATCATTGCGATTCCATCCATTTCCTGGTCTCTCCCAGAACCACATGGCGGGTTTTGGAGAGTGTTTTAAGATCCGGGCTTCCCGTCAGCAGCATAGCCGCTTTCAGTTCCTCCCTGATTATCGTGAGTTTTTCGATGACCGCTTCCGCGGACACCATCGCCTCCCTGAGGATGGCGTTGGCCACACCCGCACAGGTCGCACCCAGTGCTATCGAGTTGGCCACATGGAGACCGTTGAGCACGCCTCCCGATGCTATGAGCGGGAGTCCGCTGCAACCCGCCTCCATGAGGGACACGGGGGCGGGGATGCCCCAGTCGAAGAACGTCTCCCCCATCCCGGTGCGGATGTTGTCGTATGCATCCCTGGCGCGGTAGAGCTCCACCGCAGAGAAACTGGTTCCCCCCATCCCTGCGACATCTATGCCCTGTATGCCTATTCCCTTGATCCTTATGGCGACGTCACGCGATATGCCCGCGCCGGTTTCCTTCACCAGTATCGGGTATTCGAGGGCGAGTCCGCGTATGGCGTCCCTGCATCCCTCGGCGTTGGTGTCGCCCTCGGGTTGGACGACCTCCTGAAGGAAGTTCAGATGGACGGCCATGATGTCCGCATCGATTAGGTCCATGGCTTGCCCGACCATGTCGTTGCTGAACTTGTCTTTGCTCTTCTGGTCCACCAGTTGGGGTGCACCCACGTTTCCGATGACCAGCGGCACGTCGTACTCCTTGACCACGGAGTAGCTCTCGGGGTGGACCCCGTTGATTCCTGCCCTCTCGCTTCCGACCCCCATGCCTATGCCCAGTTCCGCACAGGCTTCGGCGATGTTGGAGTTGATCTTCACTGCACCGTCGAACCCGCCCGTGATGGCGGTGACTATGAGGGGGAATTCGAGTCTCTTTCCGAAGATGTGGCAACTCATGTCTATGTCGTCAGCATTCACCTCCGGCAGGGCGTTATGGAACAGTCTGATGTCGTTCCAGTAGCAGTATCCGGGGGCCACACGCTCGTTGGCGCAGATGTTGATGTGGTCCGCCTTCCTGTTTTTAATGGATATCATTGTCAAAGCCTCGCTATGGTGCAGGGTATCTCTTCACCCCTCATGGCGGACAGGAGCCTTCCGGGTACGGTGCCGTTGACGAGTATGCAGTCCCTGCCCTCGTCGCACATCCTCAGCATGGCCTCCATCTTGGCGACCACCCCTCCGGTGACGTCGTCCATGGTGTGTTCCGATGAGATTCTTTTCAAACCCTCCGTTGTGACCTCCGGTATGAGTTCGGCATCGGGGTTCGTCTTGGGGTCGGCCGTATACAGGCCGTCTATGTCCGAGACGAATATCACCTTCTCCGGTTTGAACATGCGCGCCATGACCTCCATGGCCTGATCGCCCGAACATATTCCGAATCCCTTCTTGCGGTCCATGACGACATCCCCGAACATCACGGGCATGACCCCTATGTGGGCCAATGCCCTCAGGGGTTCATCATCGCCGATTACCAGTTCGCCGTCATCCATGACGAAACATGAGCCGGGGGGAACGGATACGGCGGGGATTCCACAGGCGATCAGCTCCTTGACCACCATGCTGCTGAGGTCCCTCACATCGTTCTGGACCTGTGCCACCGCGATGACCTGGCGGAAATCCACGAGACCGTTCTGAAGGCCGTACTGTTTTGCGACCATATGCCCGAATGAACCTGCTCCATGAACGATCATGGCGGATTTTCCGGATTGGACGATCTCTTTGCAGAGTGAGGCTACGCGATCCTTGTTGAAAGTCCTGTAACGGGACTTGTCCGTTATCACGCTGCCTCCGAGTTTGATAAGCATCATCGTTCGTCCGATAGAAATCAATCTATAAAAGGTCTTATCGGGGTTAAAAATACGACACGTATCGAGAAGAAATGTATATGAAGGAAAAAAGTGGTAGACAGCGTACTTGCGTTCCCGTACGCTTGCGCAATACAGTACAGGCAAATACGCGGGCGGACTTTACTGCCGGGTTCGGGATGGGACCGGGTGTTGCCCCGCCGCTGTGGCCGTCTTACCAAAACATGGGATATCAGCAAAGTATATAATATTTTCGTTTAATATTTCTCAACCGCCCATCAAATAAGACTGTGTTGAATAATTAACAAACGAACATTTTTCCTATCATGATAATTCGACATTAGTCGGTATCCGTTTCAATCCGCTCCATTTTGTTTCTCAAATAGGGAAGCAAGGGCAGTTACCAGCGAATTCTCCTATGTCTTCA
>JAFVZY010000097.1 GCA_017507885.1 Candidatus Methanomethylophilaceae archaeon
ACGAAATTCGCATAATAACACATGGGATTCGATTTCATATAAGTTGAAATCTGAATTGCATGGTTGTTTCCTGAAGTTTTTCAGTTGGTAATCTGCCAAAAATAATCCAGATGGAATGGATGTTCATCGTTCATTATTGTAGCATGAAAAACTCCTTAGAAACCATTTATAAACGATTTAAAGACCTCAAAAGGAGGAAAAGCGAATGATGAATAGTAACAGACTAGCGGCAGCTATGAACGGCAACTTTGCTGGTGCCTTCGGTAATGACGAACAGGGTCAGAATTTCAAACCCAACCCCAACCCACCTCTAAAGGAGAACCTCCTGCTCTTCAGAAAGGATGAGATGTACATCAGTCTCGACCTGAAGGCGTATTACGATAACGCCAGAGGAGCCTATGGTGAGATGACTCCGGCAATCACAGCAAGATCCCACGGAACATTCTACAAATTGCCCGCAAATTCCGATCTCCTCAAGGAATACGCTGCATTCATTATGGATCTGGCCGAAGCAATCCAGGATGTCGAAATGGATAGATCTCAGGTAAATCTCGACGTAGAATCTGCAAAGAAGAAACTCCAGAGGTTCAGGTCGGTGAAGAAGGCATGAAGCCGTTCGTCATCGATGTGTTCTCAGTGGGATCGGATAATGAGATTCAGAAAAGACGCTACGAGTCAGACTCCTTCGAGTCAGCAATCCATATGATGAAAATTAGAAGCGATCTTCCAGGAACCTCCCGTATTGTAATCTCCAGACGTATCGGTGGCAATGGACGTCAGATCTCCAAGATGAAGGTCTGGTCCAGGTAATCATCCTGAAAACCATGGGTCGTACCCATCGTATCATTCCCATCCAAAATTGTGGGTACGACCCTAAACGAACATCCCTTACCCGGTGGGAATCCAACCGGGGAAACGAGACATAGAGGTGATACACACATGTCCAACATTCCGAAGCTCTCGGCCTCCGAGGTATCCTCCCGCATGGGCAGGATGAGTCCGCGTCAGGCCACGAGCTTCTACAACAGGTGCATGGTCAACCCCGACACCCCTCAGGAGAACATCCTCCTGCTCAGGCAGTACCGTGAGCAGAACCCGGACAGGTTCCTCTCCGACGAGCAGATGAGGTCCTCCAGGGGATCCACCGGATTCGGAAGCCGTAAGGGCGGATGGTTCCGTGAGAAGGGCAACCATGTGATAGACGGTGACGGCTTCTCGTACGACCGCGACGGCAACCGTTACGACGCATACGGCAACGCAGACACCGGGTTCCGTGACGGCGGTTCCGGATGGTCCTTCCGCGGCAACGGCAATCCCAACGGATTCTCCAGCTATTATGGTGCGGCCAACCAGAGACCTCCCAACAGGTACCGCAACGACGGTAATCCCAACGGCGGATCCAACGGGAACAGGCGTCCGATCTCCGAGGCACGTTCCTACGAGGAGCTCGGTCAGACACTGATGTCCCTGGGAAGCGATGTCCGTCGTACCAGGTACTTCATGAAGGTGGCCAACAACCCCGACACCAATCCCGAGACCCTGAACAACCTCGTCAGGTTCAGGAACAACAACCCCGGCATCTTCGCCTCCGATGAGACCGCAAAGGAAGCGGGACCCCAGATGCAGGGCCGCAGGCGCGGAATATTCTCCAACCTGTGGAAGTCCGAGGACGAGTTCAAGAGCATGGCACCCAAGAAGCAGAAGTTCTTCGTCAGGGCATTCCGGAACAGGAACCGTGCAAGGAACACGGCGTACGGACTCAGGGTCATGACCAACCCCACCACATCCCAGGATGACAAGGTCGCCATGGCGGAAGTGGTGAACGAGAACCCCGGACTCTTCTTCAAGGGCAGGTCCGGAGGGGTGACCACGGCGGACGAGGGCAGGAGCTGAAAACACCATGTCCCCGACCATGCACTCCGCCTCCGTGAGAAACGGTCTCCGTACCATCGTCCTGATGATGTTCATGATCGCGGCATCAACCGTCCTCATAGGCACCTGCTCCGACGGTTCCGATGCAGCGACGACCTACACCTCCGAGGTCACCATCCCCTTGGATGAATGGTGCGAGATCGACCTCTCCGACCACATGGGAGGGGACACCTACAACCACACCAACTACGACCGGTACACATCAGATGCCTCACTTCCCGATGGGATGTCCAGGGACGGCAGGATCATATCCGGAACACCGACCGAGATCGGAAACTATGAACTGGGGTTCAGGTTCCATGATTCCATGGTGGCGTTATCCTACGATGCCTTCCTTAATCTGACCATATACGTCGTCGATTCCCCCGAGACCTTCCGCGTGACATACAACGCAGGTGTCGGGACCGTCGACGGCCTGGTGGTCTGGTCGGAGGATATCGTGGAGGGAACATATGCGACACTCCCGGATGCTGTCCATTCCACCGGAGCATACTCCTTCCTGGGATGGTCATTCTCCAAGACCTCATCCGACATCCTGTCCACATACAGGGTGACATCGGACGTCACATTGTACGCGGTCTGGGAGAGGAACACCGTATCCGTAGACGACATAACAGCGACCATCTCACGTGACCAGACATCCAGGGTACCCGTGTTCACGGACCCCACGGATGCCAAGGTGTCCGTATCGACATACGGCGGACTCCAGACGTACAACCTGTGGATCGATGACGGGGAACTCGTCATGGACATGACCGGGGTAACCCCTGGGAGGTACATCGCGACACTCCAGGCATCATACACGGGATTCCTCACCGGAACATCCAAGGTGACGATCGATGTACCTATA
>JAFVZY010000098.1 GCA_017507885.1 Candidatus Methanomethylophilaceae archaeon
CCTTGATCATGCTGCAGGGGTCGGCGTACTGGGCCCTTCCCTCGGTGACCATCCTGGGGGCGGATCCGTGGATTGCCTCGAACATGGCGTACCTCTTTCCGAGGTTGGCGGATCCCGCGGTTCCCACTCCACCCTGGATCTGGGCGGCCTCGTCGGTGATGATATCGCCGTAGAGGTTGGGCAGGACGAAGACGCGGAAGTCGCTCCTCCTTGCGGGGTCGATGAGCTTGGCGGTCATGATGTCTATGAACCAGTCGTCCCACCTGACGTCGGGGTAGTCCTTGGCGACCTCCTCGGCGAGGGAGAGGAACTTTCCATCGGTGGTCTTGACGATGTTGGCCTTGGTGACCACGGAGACGTAGTTCAGGTTGTTCTTGCTGGCGTAGTCGAATCCGGCCCTGAGGATCCTCTCGGTTCCCTGGGAGGTGGCCACGCAGAAGTCCATGGCGAGGTCGTCTGTGACGTTCATTCCGTCGGGTCCCATGACGTAGGATCCCTCGGTGTTCTCCCTGAAGAAGGTCCAGTTGATCCCCAGCTCGGGGACGGAGACGGGCCTGACGTTGGCGAAGAGGTCGAGTTCCTTCCTCATCGCGACGTTGGCGCTCTCGATGTTGGGCCAGGGGTCTCCCTTCTTGGGGGTGGTGGTGGGTCCCTTGAGGATGACGTGGCATTTCTTGAGCTCCTCGAGGGTGTCGTCGGGGATGGCCTTCATGACCTCCACGCGTCTCTCGATGGTGAGTCCGTCGATCTGCCTGATCTCGACCTTTCCGGCCTCGATCTTGTCCTTCAGGAGGAACTCCATGACCTTCTGTGCGGATGCGCAGATGTAGGGTCCGATTCCGTCTCCGCCGCAGACTCCGATGATGAGCTTGTCGAGTTTGGAGTAGTCGGTCCAGTCGCCCTCGTCCTTGAGGACGTCGACCCTCTCCAGCTGCTTTCTGAGCAGGGCACCGAATTTCTCCTGTGCCGCTTTGATTGCCTGTTCGTCGACCATTTTAATCCAACCGTCATCCCTATAATCCTATTAAATGGGTGGCATTAGTTCCAGGACCGACAGTATTATAACCTGTCCAGCATGCCCATCCGTATGGTCAAATCCGTAAACGCATCGCACATTCTGGTTGGAAACGCAAGGGACGCCGAGGGCATAATGATCCGTCTCTCCAAGGGGGAGGAGTTCGAGGCCCTCGCCAAGAGGTTCTCCAAGTGCCCCTCCAAGAGCAAGGGCGGAAACCTCGGATGGTTCGGAAAGGGCGACATGGTCCCCGCGTTCGAGAAGGCATGCTTCGAGGGACAGGTCGGAGAGGTCGTCGGACCCGTCAAGACCGAGTTCGGCTACCACATCATCCTGATCAACGGTCAGAAGTGAACGCATCTTCGTGAAAACGGGTCGGGTGGAACGTCCATCCGTCCCATACTTCCATCATATCATTCTTCGAATCCATGGGAATCCACGCCTTCCGGATGGAAGGTCGTGTAAGTGGTTTCTGATCATCGGTTTCTCAGTATTCCTTTTTGAGCTGGAATGCCTCCACGACGTTCAGGATTCCCGATATCGCGACCATCACTCCGATGACGATCATGACGATCTCGGCTGTGTCGTTGAGGTTGAGGATCGCGTACACACCCATGATCAGCATGATGGCTCCGACCACGATGGAGATGATCTTGCCGGCGTTCGATGCACCGACGGTTCCTATTCCGAGGATGGTGGTGAGTCCGATGATGATCAGCATCACGGCCAGAAGGATCATGAGGATGTCCTGGAAGAAGTTGGGTGCCAGGATCAGGGCCAATCCCAGGACCGCTTCGACGACGCCTATCACGATGCCCATCGTGGACTTGTATTTCATCGCGTCCACGAGTCCGATCAATCCGGATATGAGGATGAACGCTCCGGAGATCATGAGGATCCACTGGAGGGATTCCTCCTGATACACCACCATCAGAATGCCTATGATCAGAAGGAAGATCCCTATGATCAGCGTGTTCTTCCAAGGGTTGTATTTCTTTTCGATTATGACTTCCAAGAAATCACCTGTCCATGACCAGGTGTCTTTTCATATTTATACCCGAACACCAACGTAGTATAATCGCGGGTTATGTGTCGTTTTTGGATCGACATTTGAGTTGGATTAATCAATTTATATATTTTTAGAAAAGTTCATATAATAATATGCATAAAATTACAAGTATTCCACAACTGGTGGTATTGTTTTCAACAGGGTTCCGATCTCACGGGGGATGCATGATGCGGAGTGGTGAAATCGGGGTCGACCGACTTGAAAAAGGGTATTCTCCGAGGGTTTCCCTGCTTCAATCACCAACATATAAATCCCATAGAGTAGATGTTAGAAACGGTTCCATGAACAGAGAGGAGATACTGGTTGAACTCGCACGGTCGGTCGAGACGTGGAACGTCCCCAACGCCAAGAAATACGCTCAGATGGCAATGGACTAGGGTATGTCCCCCGCCGATGCCATCACGGATGGGTTGGCGCGCGGGATGGATGTCATCAGTACGAGGTTCGACGAGGGCACCGTGTTCCTGCCCCAGATCCTCGCGGCCTCCCTCGCCATGGAGTCGGCCATCGCGATCATGGAGCCTTACATGACGTCGGACGACCGCGTGTCCCTGAAGGGTGTGGTCGTAATGGGATCCGTCAAGGGTGACATCCACGAGATCGGGAAGAACGTGTGCTGTGCCATGATGCGCGGTGCCGGGTACAAGGTCATCGATCTCGGTCCCGACGTCTCTTCCCACGACTTCGTGAATGCAGCGTTGGAGAACAATGCGGACATCGTCGGTTGCTCCGCACTCATGACCGTCAGTCTCATACAGCAGAAGGACGTAGTCCGCGTGTTCAAGGAGGAGGATGCGACGACCATGCTGATCTTCGGAGGCGCTCCCTGTTCCCAGGAATGGGTGGATGAGATCGGAGGGGACGGTTATTCCGCATCCGGTACGGAGATCGTGGAGTTGGTCCGCAGACTCATCCCGTCGAAGGTTCAGGATTCCCCGTGAACCTCACGACCGCAGGCACCTGGTGGCACAGGTCCTGCCCGAAGAACACCTGTCCATCGACCGGTTCGAGCAGTTCCCAATGATCGAAGAACGTGGCTTCGATCCCCTCTTCTTCCGCCACGGAGGCCACCAGTTCCACCAGTTCGCTGCGTGGCATCCTCCTGGGTCCGGCGATCATGTTCGATCCCTCATCCCTGAGGAAACGTCTGATTCTGGGTACGAGCGTCTTCGGGTCTCCATGTTCCACGGGGCATCCGATGTTCATGCATGTCGGATGGGCGATGGGACGGATATCCGTTTCGGTCGGGTATAATTCCTATGGTGCTATCGACAAATAGATACCCTAGTACAGACATGTCCCTGATCGAGGAGGATTAGATTTCAATGGATCCCATGGACGAGGTCGCGGAATTCGATGCCAACATGATCTCCCAGGAGGCCCTGCGTTTCATGCATGACGCATGGCGCAGGAACGGAAGGGCGGGTGACGCCGACAGGATGCTCAACGAGCTGGGACTGGTCCGTGATGACGGATACACCCTCGCAGGGGCCCTACTGCTGTCACGCAGGCCGGACCTGATCTCGCAGGGTGCATACGTGAAGATGGGCGTATTCGATTCCGAAGGGAACCTCGTCTCCCAGGATTCCGTGGCGGTGCCGTTGGTGATGCTTCCGTCCAGGGCGATAAGCAAGCTCTACGAGAAGCACATGGAGGGTCGTTTCGTCTATGGGGACGGGTTCATGGGGACCAGATACGATTTCCCTCCGGAGGTCGTCTCCGAAGCCGTGTTGAACGCGGTCATGCACAGGGACTATTCGTCGGGATACCCCGTCGAAGTCCGTGTCCATCCCGACAGGGTGGTCGTACTCAACGACGGCACGCTTCCGGAAGGGTGGGACACCGGTTCCCTCATGGATCCCGAACACAGGTCCAAATCCCCCAACATCAGGTTGATGGAGGTCTTCAAAGCCCTCGGTATCGCCGAGGGATGGGGCCGCGGTGTCAACGCGATGGTGGACGGGTGCGTCGATGCAGGCGTCCTGGGGCCGTTCTTCAGGGTCTCCGACGGGGTGTCCGTGGAGTTCCGTCTTCCGGTGAAGGCGTATGAATCCGAGTTCGGGGACGATTTGGAACAACCCGACATCCACACGGAGAACCGTGCCCTGGAGGAGACCCTCCTGGATTACATAGAGGCCGGCGAGCTCCGTACCGGTCCGGAACTGTCCGCCGCATTGGGTATCAACCGTCGCAGGTTCACCCGCATGATCAACCGTCTGACGTCCGGAGGGGTCATCGTGCGCGAGGGTAACCGTCGCAAGGGCAGATGGATCGTGGTGAACCGCGACTGTCTGGACGACCGTTCGTCGTAACGGCAAGTATATCCGCCCTCACGTCATTCCCGTCCACATGGTTAACGTATGTCCGGCAGAATCGGATCCCAGGGAGACCGTAGAGGCCTTCGTGGCGAATCGCAACGAGAAGACCATGGCGGGACTCCGTGCAGAAGGCGCATTCTCACTCATGGATATCATCGAGGCCGAAATCAGGAGACAGCGCCCCGGTACGAGGATCATCCGTCTGGACAGGGACGTCCTCTGTGACAACGGAATCGATTTCGAGAGGGACCTTCAGAGGTATCTGGACTCCCAGGTGGCCGCCGACGGTCCCAAGGCGATCCTCGTCAGGGAGGACCTCCCCGTCATCGGATGGGAGATGTGCCTCGGAAGGTACAGGAGCAGAGGGGACATCGAGATCATATTCGCGTCCACCGCCTGCAAACAGGTCCCTCTTGCCACCAGGCTCTGAGGGTGAAAACAAAACGGGGTTTCCCGGACCTTCCGTCCGGGGCCCCCTGCTCATATTCTTTCAAGTATCTTCGGAAGGGGCTGGTCGTCCAGGACGAGGTCGGGTTCGATTCCGATGTGCCCCATGTAGGCCCTTGCGGTGGGTCCGACCGTCACGACCTTCACGTGCTCTTCGAGGTAGTATCTGGAATCGTCGATCCCGTACTTGTCGTCCAGGGATTTGACCAACAGGTCTGCGGATTCGGCGTTGTTGAGCACCAGGGTGTCCAATTCCCCGCGTTTCAATGCGATCATGATGTGGAGCAGGGCGCTTCCCTTGAGGACCTCCGGGCATTCGCACACCACGATGTCATCCGCGCCGTCCATCACCGGGTCCTCCTTCGCCCTGACGCATGCGATTCTTCCGGTGCATGCGTCCGAGACGTCCATACCCAGACCGCGCATGACGCCCATGACGTCCTGATTCTCGGACCATACCTTTCCCTTCAATTCGCCATGACAGGCTTCGAGTGCGGCGAGGGACCTCACCGCGACGGTGTCGCAATCGGGCAGGACGTGTTCGACGGGTGTTATCTCGGAGCATTGCATGCCGAAGGGTTGGAATCCCGCCTCGGTGGCCTCCGCCGCGCGGTCCTTGATCATCTTGGCGGGATAGAGTATCCCTATCGTTCTAGTCATGGTCCGGAGCAAAGATTGGTTGCTTAATACATTGCCGATTCGCAGAACAGGGCTTCGGAACGTTTTCCGTTCAGGTATTCCGCCATCCCCAGGAGATCGTCCATGACATAGTCCACGAATATGCAGCAGTCTATCCTCCTTTCCGTTCCGTCTGGTAGAAGGTTGAAGCATCTGACCCTGAGTTGCATCCCCTCCAATTCCGCCAGCACTCCCAGAGGGGAAAGGGGCCCCAGTCCCGACAGGTGCTGGATCCCGCGTTCGACGGTGATGGTGATGCGCGTGGGCCTGTGGTCCAGTCTCCTGAGGATCGATCTTGTGGACTCGTCGTCCTTCCTGCACAGTATCACCGCGGTGCCCTGTCCGGGTGCCGGGACCAGGATGTCCGGATCAACAGGATGCAATCCCCCCTCCGGATGGAGTGCCTCCGCCCAGGCGCGGGTGCATATCCTCACCCCCTCCTCCGACAACGGTATCCCCGCGGAATCCATCTGGGCCGAGATCCTGTCGCAGTCGGTACACACGGAATCGGCCTCCTCCACCGGTGCGGGGTGGGAGACCTCTCCCGGAACCGTCCTTTCCAGGAACGTCACGATCTCCAGATCTCCCAGATTCTGTGGGACATCCGGCAGTTCCATCAGACACGCGTCCGCCACACCCGTCTCCACATCGTGGATGGGGCTTTCCGATTCCATGAATTCCGCGTCGTCGAGACGGACCAGGGTCTGAAGGAGTTCCGGGATTCTCCCTGTATTACGCGTTATTATCAATTCAATACCTCAGCGGGATGCCCAGGACCTTGTTCTTGTAATCCTTGTGGAAGTATCTTCTCCTGCCCTGTGTGGAATCCCCGTATTCTATGGCCTGTTTGGGACACAGGTTGAGACAGGACATGCACATGTCGCACTTCTCCTCGTCCCATACGGGTTTCCTGTGGTAGATTTTGATGACCCTGGTGTTGCAGACCTCTTCGCATACCCTGCATTCGATGCACCTGTCGTTCACATGGAAGTGTTCGGTCACGCGGAAGTCCTCGTATCCCGCATACATGCCGTCGCCGTCGTCCCCTTCGTAACGGATCGTGCGCATGTCGCCGACATCACCGTTTCTGATTCTTTCGATGATCGAATCCGTCTCCGCATCCGCCTGTGCGAGGATTTCCGATGCCTCCTCGGGTGTGGGGGGTTCGCTGTAGGACACGGCGTTGTTGGGCATCCTGACGCCGAAACATCCGTCCACGGTCAGTCTTCCGTTCAGCTGTTCCGACAACTGGTGTGCCTCGACCCCGGATGATCCTGCGAACGTGGATACGCAATACACCTTTCCCGGGTTCCTGACATCGAGTTTCGATGCGAACTCCATGACTGTGTGCGGGAGTCCCATGCAGTACACGGGGACGACGAATATCACATCCCCGCCTTCGGCATCGTAGGTATGGCGGTTGTAACGGTGGGCCACGGCCATGTCTATGATCTTGTGGTCCAGTGCATCCGCGATGCGACGGGCCACGTGGTAGGAGTTGCCTGTTCCGGAGTAGATGAACATCATGTCCGGTGGAATCCGTTGTCGGGTGTTAATGGTTGTGTAGAAAAGGTAAGTGGGGTCCCGGCCCTTTATTCCGGGACCCTGTTTCTTTGGGTGCTCGAGGGTTCACGTTCACTCAACGTGGGAGCAGATGTTCTTCCTTTTGTCGGTGTTCAACCCTTAAACTTCCTTTGGCGTTTATCAGGACCTGAGCATCCTGAAGATGACGACGACACCGATGACGATGATCGCTGCGGTGATGATGATCAGCAGGATCTCGATGAGGGTGAGTCCTTCGTCTCCGCCCTCGCCGCCGGTGGCGGTGGAGGCGTCGTAGGTGAGGGAGATCTTGATGTCGATCTGCTGGAGGTTCTCGGTGTTCTCGGGCAGAACGAAATCGAAGTTGTCACGGAGGTTTCCGTTGACGTACATCTCGACGGATCCGGTGTAACCGTTGACGAGGTTGTACTTCACGGAGTAGCTGGTCTTGTTGGCGTCGTAGGACATGTTGGAGTCCATGAAGAACACGTTTCCGGACTTGGAAAGGGGAATGTTCTCGATGTAGACTCCACCGATGGCGGGATCTGCGACGACGGTGACGGCGTAGATGTCGTACCTGATGTTCTGGTAGACGTTCTCGACGGCTCCGATGATCTCGTTCTCGATGATCTGTCCGGGGAAGGTGGCGGTGAGCCTCCATCCGTCGACGTATGCGTAGGCATCGGTTCCCTCAACGACCTTGTTGATGGCGATGACCTTGCTGTCCTCGACGTATGCGGTGAACCACTCGACTCCTCTGTAGTAGGAGTCGACCATGTAGAAGGTGGTGGATTTCTCGTCTGCGACTCCGGTTCCGATGGTGGATCCGGCGGAGGCGTATGCGACTCCTGCGGTGTCGAGGTAGACGTTGTTTCCGACGGTTCCGGTGCTCTGGGCTCCCTTTCCGTTCTGGAAGATGTCTTCGACGTCGATACCGACGACGAGCTCGTCGACGACGACGTTGGCGGCGGTTCCGGTTGCGAGTGCTCCTCCGTTGGTGATGTCGGCGTGTCCGAGGACGAGGACATCGTTGGCGATGAGCTTTCCACCGTCGATGGAGGTGGTCTCCTCGATGATGGAGGTGTATCCGGCGAGTCCGTTGATGGTGAGCTCTCCGGCGAGGTCGAGGTTGACGGTGTTGAAGATCTTGCTGACGACCATCGCTTTGGCTGCGATGTCGACGGATTTGGTGGCCTCGATGAAGCACACGGTGATCTTTCCATCGACGTCGAGGGTCTCGGTGTAGATTCCGGAGTGGTATCCCTCGAAGTCGACAAGGGTTGCGGTTCCTGCAACGGCGACATCCTTTGCGACGATGGCGGATCCGTTGTAGACTCCGGCGACGGAAACGGTTCCGAACTCGCCGGTGGTGTTCTCGATGACGGTCTGGATGAGGTCCTCGATGACCTGACGGTTGATCTCGTTGATGACGATGTTCTCATCGGTGACGTCGACGACGACGTTGTCGACTGCGATGATTGCGATTCCGTCGACGGTTCCGGGGATGACGACGTCTCCTCCGATGATGACGTAGCTGTCGACATCGCCTGCGAGGTTGATGTTTCCTCCCTCGACGGTGAAGACGGTCATCTCATCGTTGACATCGAAGTTTCCTGCAGCCATGACGTAGGTCTCGGCCTTTGCACCCTCGGCGACGGTGATGTTTCCGCCCTCGGTGTTTCCATCGATGGGGACGAGGGTGGCGACGATGGCCTGGGTCTCGACGGTTCCGGTGATGTCGACGTTGTTTCCGCAGATGGCTGCGGGGATCTTGAGGGCGCTGATCGCGTTGTAGACGTTGTAGACGACCGCCTGGACCTCGGGGTCGAGCTGTGCGACCATGTTGTCGATGACGGTCTGTCCGACGACTCCTGCGACGAAGTCCTTGATCTCCTTGACGGTGGGGACGTAGTCGCGGATTGCGACGTCTCCGTCGATTGCGACGTTTCCGAGTGCACCGATCATGATGGCGGTGACGTCTCCGTCGATGGTGACGTCTCCGGCTGCTGCGAGTCCGAGGAAGTCTGCGGTTCCGTCGATTGCGACGTCTCCGTTGACTCCGGCGACTGCGAGGTAGGCCTTTGCACCCTCGGCGACGGTGAGGTTGTGCTTCTCCTCGATGTCCTCGCATGCGAGTCCGAGGAAGATGTTGCTGTCTGCGGTTCCGAGGGTTCCGTTGACGACGACGTCTCCGTCGACGGTCACGAGGGCGACCTTTCCGGCGAGATCGGAGACGAAGTCGATGGAGGTTCCTGCGGGAACGGTGAGATCGGAGGAGATCAGGAACATGGGGCTCTTGACCTCGAGTTTGGCTCCGTCCTTGATGTAGAAGTTGACGGGTGCGTCGTAGTATCCGACCTGGGTTCCGATGATTCCGAGGTTTCCGCCGAAGGATGCGGAGGACTCCTCGTTTGCATCGTCCTTGACGATGTTTCCGACGAGACTGACGAGTCCGCCGTCACAGACGAAGACGAGTGCCTGGGATTCTGCGGGCTTGGCGTTGACGAGGGTGACGTCTCCGGTGACAGGGGTTGCACCGCTGATGGTTCCGATGACGGTTGCGTCGACTCCGGCCATGAAGGTGATCATGTCGGTGGTCTTGATGGTTCCGACGTCGACGTTCTTCATGAAGACTGCCTTGTTCTTTCCGAAGTCGATGCCATCTCCTCCGGAGAGGACTGCGTCGTTGAAGACGATGGTCTTGTCGTTCTCGAACACGAGGTCCTTGGGGACTTCGGTCTGTCCGTAGACCGCGACATCGCTGGTGGCGTCTCCGATTCCGGCCTCGAGTCCGAGGATGGAGGTGATGACGTCTGCATCGGCGGTGCTGTACCATGCGCCCTGGGGCTGGTTGGTTCCTGCGGCGTTCAGTTCGATGTTGTCGAATGTGTCCATCATGATGTAGGGGAGGGCATCCGTGGTTGAGGTGTCATCCTTTGCGATCATGACTCCCTTCTCTCCGAGGTCGACGATGCTGTCGGCCTTCTTTCCGTCGAGGGTTCCCATGACGGTGATGGTGACGGTCTTGGTCGCTGCGGGGGAGACGGTGATGTCGTAGCCGTCCATGACGAGGGTGACCTTCTCGGGGATGAGGAGGTCGTCGGTCAGAACGACGTCCTTGCGGAGGGTGACGGTCTCTCCTCCCTCGACCTCTCCAAGGGCCTTGTTGAGGTTGGTGTAGGTGAGGGTGTCTCCATCCTTGAGTGCGATGTCGCTGGTGACGTCTGCATCGAGGAGTTCAGTGCTGTCGTTGACATCCTCGACGATGATGGTTCCGTTGACGATGACATCGGTTCCGGCGGAGTTGATGTTTCCTCCGACACCGGCTCCTGCGGTTCCGGCGGCGTCCTCGTCTGCCTTGATGGTGACGGTGACGTCCTTGGCGACGGTGAGGCTGTCCGCCTCGGAGATGTCGAGGGTGACATCGTCGGGGATCACGAGGTCCTCGTTGATGACGACGTCTCCGTAGACCTTGATGACGGACCCCTCTGCGGGGTTCTGGAGTGCCTTCTCGACGGTGACGTAGTAGTTGTAGTTCGCATCGGCGTAGGTGACTCCGTTGAAGTCGAGTCCGACGTTGGGTGCGGATTTGGTGTTGATGGTCAGGGGCTGGTTCACATACGTGGTGATGATGGAATCCATGCCGGTGACGGTGAGTGCACCGGTTCCCTTGATCATGGGGACTCCGTTGTCATCCTTTGCATCGAGTGCTCCGTTGACCTTGAGTTCTGCATCGTACTCGATGTTGATGATGACCTTCTTGGTGACCATGTCGTCGATCTGTGCGACTCCCTTGACGATGGAGAATGCGGCCTCCGCATTCTCATCGGACATGATGGGGGTTCCGCTGATGACGGCGCTGTCGTCGTGGGTGATCTCGAGTCCCTTGAGGTTCTTGAGATAGACCTGGTTTCCATCGGCATCGGTGATGGAGACCTCTCCGGCGGCATCGATGATGTGGACCTTTGCGGTGTCGTTCATCTTGAACACGGCGTTGAGGCCGGTTTTGGTGGTGTTGACGGTTGCTTCTCCTCCGGTGAGGATGATGGTACCAGCGACGGTTCCGTTAACGTTGACTATGTTGGTCACGGTGACGGTTCCGTTGTATATTGCGGACCCATCTTTGTTGATGTTAAGGATTCCGGGCACATTCAAGGTTGCTCCGTTCTTAACTTCCATGGAGTCTGCTCCATTGACGGTGAGGGTTCCGTTAACGGTCATAGTGGAGCCGTCGTTCATGGTGAGGGCGTTGGTTCCCTCGGTGACGATGGCTCCTTTGATATCGACCGCTGCTCCGCTGTTGACTGTGAACTCAGAGTTCTGCTTGAGAGTTACAGTGACTCCCTCGTTCACAGTAAGGGTGTTGGTGTCGTTGAGTCTGATGAATGTGCCGTTTTCAAGAACCAGGTCCTGGTTGACCACGAATTTCTGGTTCTGTAATCCGGTAATTCCGGAAATAAGAGTTCCTCCGATGTAGAGGGTTTCCTCATCCTCTGCATCGTAGGAATCGGACATTCCGATAACTCCCACTGCACCAACGACCATGGCCAGGGCCAGGACGGTTGCAAGAATCTGCTTCTTGCTTGTGAGTGCTTTCATTTTCATTTCTAACATCTGCTCCTTCATCCCTTTCGGGATTGAATCCGGCGCAGGTGCCGCAGAAGACAGCGACAACGGGACGTGGAACATCCCGTCTTTGAATCCCATCCTCTGACGGCCTTCCCGGCACGGACGATGGCATCCATGCGGGGCGTGGCCTGCGTCAGCGGAGGGGTATAGGCCTTCCCTATATAATATAATACTCGCACGTATGACCTGACGTGCGCGTTATTTATAGCTTTAAAAACAGGGGTCGACGGTTCAGATGCCCTTCACTGCCCTGTAGACCACCCATCCCTTCTCGGGGACGGATTCGCACGACGCCTCGAACCCCGCATCCGACAGCAGCGACAGCATCTCACCGTCGGTCACCAGCCTGGTCCCGTACAGTCCGGACGCGATGGCCATCTCCTCCGCGTTGTCGTCCCTTAGCTGCATCTCCGACAGGACGACCAGCATCCCCCCGGGGGACAGGACCCTCTCCAGGTCCCTCAACGCACGCGGCAGGTCCGGCCAGAAGAAGTACGTCTCCACGGCCGTCGCGAGGTCCACGGAGCCGTCGGCCAGCGGGAGGTCGTCCACCGACGCCCCGATGAGTTCCAGGGACCCGTCGTCCAGGAGGTCCCGGTTCACCTCCGAGGTGACCTCCAGGGCCTTCCCCGAGATGTCCACGCCTATGAACGATGCGTACGGGTACCTCTCGGACAGCCTTTTCAGGAACCCCCCGCCGCCGCAGCCCACGTCCATGACGGTTCCGTCGAACCCCTTCGGCATGCGGGAGATGCCCCAGTCCCAGAGTTCGGAATGGTGTTCGTTCATCCCCTCGAGGACGGCCCTTCCGTCCTCGCCCTGCGGGTTCCTGTATTGGATCCTGATGTTCTCCGGTGCCTCTGCCATGCATCATGGATGAATCATCCCACTTGATATAGTTAATCATGATATTATTTCCTACGGGAAAGTAGATATTTATCCGATACCTATACGGGTGCATGAAGGATGAAAGCCTGTACATCACCATCGCCGACAACGTCCACCGCATCGGAGGGGACGACCGCACCTGCGAGATCTTCGAGGGCATGCTCCCCATACCCGAGGGCGTGTCCTACAACGCGTACGTCCTCACCGACGAGAAGACCGTCCTCCTGGACACCTGCGACGCATCCGTCGCCGCGGGTTTCATGGATTCCCTGAAGGCCTCCCTCGGCGGAAGGACCCTGGACTACTTCATCGTGAACCACATGGAGCCCGACCACGGCGC
Source organism: Candidatus Methanomethylophilaceae archaeon (assembly GCA_017507885.1). Classification (GTDB taxonomy): domain Archaea; phylum Thermoplasmatota; class Thermoplasmata; order Methanomassiliicoccales; family Methanomethylophilaceae; genus Methanoprimaticola. The sequence goes on from JAFVZY010000098.1 coordinate 12,927, forward strand.
ATGCATCAAGTCCGTGATCGCCGCATACCCCGACGCCGTCGTGGTGGGGAACGCACGCACCTTCGAGATGATCAACAACTTCTACGGCATCGAGCCCTCCAACAGGCTCGTCGTGGAGGACGGGGATTCCCTCGACACCGGTTCCAGGAAGCTCGTCTTCGTCTTCGCCCCCATGGTCCATTGGCCCGAGGTCATGGTCACCTACGACGCCACCAACGGAATCCTGTTCTCCGCAGACGCCTTCGGCACCTTCGGAACCCTGGACGGCTGCATGTACGCCGACCTCCGCGACTTCGACAGGGAGTACCTCGACGGTGCGCGCAGGTACTACTGCAACATCGTCGGGAAGTACGGTGCCAAGGTCCAGTCCCTGTTCAAGAAGCTCGACGGCAACCCCGTCAACATGATCTGCCCCCTGCACGGACCCGTCTGGAGGCAGGACTTCGGTTACATCCTCGGCAAGTACGACCTCTGGAGCAGGTACGAGCCCGAGGAGAAGGGTGTGGCCATCGGATACGTGTCCATGTACGGCAACACCCGTGCGGCCGCCGATAGGCTGGCATCCATGCTCAGGACCAGGGGCGTCCGCAACGTCGTGCTTAGGGACCTGTCCCGCATCCACCCGTCCTACCTGGTGGCGGACGCGTTCAGGTTCACCAACATCGTCCTCGCCGCGCCCACCTACAACAACTCCCTGCAGCCCCTGATGGACGCCGCCATCACCGACATGGAGAACATGGCGGTCCAGAAGAGGAACTATTCGGTCATCGGAAACGGTTCCTGGGTTCCCAGGTCCCATGAGTTCATGATCGGCCGCATGTCCAGGTTGAAGGACATGACCCTGGTCGGGGAGCCCGTGGTGTTCAAGTCGTCCATGAACGACGAGGCCGTGGCCGCCCTGGAGAGGCTGGCCGACGCCATCGTCGCGTCCATGGAGTGATCGCAAATAAAAAACGGACGGTGGGGGTCCGCCCTCATCCGTCCTTCTTCTCGTCCTTGGCCACGGCCACCTTCTTCCTCTGACGGCCGCCGGTCTTCTTCAATTTGCCCTGTTCCAACGCCCATTCGAAGCTCTTCTGCTCCGCGGGGGTTATCAGCACCCTCTCTCCCTTGGCGTACTTCCTTCCGGTGACCCAGTTGGTGAACGACGACAGCACCCTGTACTCGTCCGCGTCCATCACCACCTCCCTGGTGTTGGGTCTGCCCTTCATCCCGGAATAGGTGCCGTTGAACACCCTGGCGCGTCCGTCGGCGACCTCCACCACGCTGGTGCACACGGTGTCCAGGAAGTACCTGTCGTGGGTGACCGCGATTATGGTGCCGTCGTACTCGTTGAGCGCCTCCTCCATGGCGTGTTTGGCGGGGATGTCGAGATAGTTCGTCGGCTCGTCCAGGACCAGGACGTTGGTCTCCTCCAGCAGGAGCATGCACATGGCGACCCTGGCCCTCTGCCCTCCGGAGAGGGTGGATATGGGCTTGTCCACGTCGTCACCGGTCAGGAGGAATCTTGCGAGAAGGCTCCTGGCCTCTCCCCTGCGCTCCTTCCCTATCAGCTGGAGGATCTGCTCCTCGGCGGTGAGTTTCAGGTCCAGCCTGTCGTGGTGCTGCGCGTAGTATCCTATCTTCGCACCCGGCGCCACCCAGAGCTCCCCCTCGTACTCCAACTCCTCCAGGAGTGCCTTCAGAAGGGTGGATTTCCCCTCCCCGTTGGAACCGAAGACCCCGATCTTGTCGCCCTTGTGGATGTCCAGGTTCACCTTGTCGAGGATCGTCCTTCCGCCGAGGTCCACCCTCAGGTCCTTGGCCGTCAGGACGTTCTTGCCGGATTTGTGGGCGGCCTGGATCCTGACGGTGATCTCCCTGCTCTCCTCCGGCTTCTCCTTCTCCTCCATCCTGGCGATCATCTTCTGCCTGGTCTTGTGGGTGGTGAGGAACCATTGGTCCAGATGGAGTTCCCTGGCGATCTCCTCCTGCTTCTTCTTCTGGGTGACGTATTTCCTGTACTCCTTCTCCATCCTGTCCAGGTCCAGCATCTTCTTCATGATGAAGTCGGAGTAGTTCCCCTTGTACTCCCTGGATTTCCCGTTGGAGATCTCCAGCATCCTGGTGGCCATCTTGTCCAGGAAGTACCTGTCGTGGGATATCACCAGGAGGGAGCACTTGATGTCCAGGAGGTAGTCCTCCAGCCATTCGACGGTGTTGACGTCCAGATGGGAGGTGGGTTCGTCCATCACGAGGAGGTCGCACTCCTCCGCCTGCACCACGATGCGGGAGAGCATGACCTTGGTCCTCTCCCCTCCGGAGAGGGAGTCCATGGTGCGGTCCATCATGTCCGCGGACAGACCCACCTTCTCCAGGGCGGTCCTGAGCTTGCCCTCGTCTTCGACGTCGGACTGTGCCAGCTTCGATTCCAGTTCGGCGTTCTCCTCGGCCAGGGCGTTCCAATCGATGTCCCCTCCGGCGATCATCAGGTCCTCGATCTCCCTCAGCCTGCGGCGGATGTTTTCTATGTGCCCGTAGGGTCTTCCGAGGACGTCCCTGACGGTGAACTCCGCCGATGATTCGGCGAACTGTTCGAGGTATCCTATCCTCTCGGTGTTGCGGATGAGTTCGCCGGTGTCCGGTTTCAGCTCCCCGAGTATGATCTTCAGAAAAGTGCTCTTCCCGGCGCCGTTGACACCGATGAGGCCTATGCTGTCGCCCCTGTTTATCTGGAGGCTCACGTCTTTGAGGACCTTCACAGGTCCGAAGGCTTTGGTGATGGATTGGGCCTTGATGAGCATGGGGGTCCGGATGCCCTTGGGATAGAATATGGTTGCCCCGTTCGGATGTCCGATTCCGTCGTTTCGTTTGCGGTTCCGGGGTGGTCAAGGCATCACGGATGTATCCGCGGATTTCCCGATATCCGGCAGGATGGTAAGGGCGACGGCGTGGGACGTTTCGATACGATGCGGTCCCGCCGATGTCAGAGTTCCAGATGCTTCAGATACATTTCCAGTTTCCATGCCATGTACAGCGGTACGAAGGTGTATCCCCCCCCCCTTGTGGATGCGGGTGTTTCTGTTCGAAATCACCAGCACTTCCTTCGGAGAATATTTTTCGCAGTACGTCTCCAGGGACCTCATCCTGCCGACCTCCCCGGATTTCACCTCCACGGGGACGATGGTCATGCTACGCATGAGCTGGAAATCGATTTCCGCATCCCCTTTCGGGTTGGTCCAGAAGTACGTATCCCCTTCGATGCCCAGGGATGACGACATCTGGATGAGAACGTAGTTCTCGGCGACGGCACCACGGACCTTCGATGTGCTTTCATCCTTGGACATTAGTGTTTGACGGCTGATTCCGGCCATGCATGTGAGCAGACCCGTATCGGGAAGGTAGAGCTTGAAGTATATCCCTCCGCGTGGGTTCGGCGGTATGGAGTCGTCATTGACCTCCCATGTGCGCCTCAGAAAATCCGCATCCAGAAGCCATTGGATGGAATTGTCCAGAATCCTGGTGGTGCCACCTGCCTTTTTGAGATTGAATCTGTTTCCCGCTTCGGCAACCTGATATGCGGCGGAATCCCACAATGCGGAGATTCTCTGATAATTCTCACCGCTGTATTTTCCCATGTCCTCTTTGAACGAACGGATGATGTCCCTTTGAATCCTCCTGACTTCTTCCGCATCCCCTGTATCCATCCAGGTCTGTACAGCTTCCGGCATCCCTCCTACGACCAGGTAGTCGATGTAGAGGTCGTTCAGATCCGATATCATCCACTCGGGGAGGGGATCCTCCGCTGAGATGTCGTTCAGTGCTCCGAAGTATTCCTCGCCTTTGACCGCAAGGACGAATTCACCGAAATCCATCGGCCACATCCTGATGAAATCGACCTTTCCGACGGGAAACGAAGTCTTCCACCCGGGTTTGTCCCTTCTTTCGCGTCCAGCCAATGCCAGTCCGAGGAGTGATCCCGCGCAGACCACATGGTAGTCGGGAAGCTCCTCACCCAGGTATTTGAGAGAGGTCAGTGCGGGGTAGCAGTGTTGGATCCCATCGAAGATGATCAGCGTATCCTTCGTGATCATCCTCCCTCTGAATGAGGATAGTTCCTTCAATATGCGTTTCGGATCCAGGTCGTGGAACACGTCGGCCAAACGGGGGTTGCGTTCGAAGTCGAAGCAAACGTAATCTTCGAAATGATTTTTTCCGAATTCCGTCAGTATGAACGTCTTTCCGCATCGACGCATTCCCAACAATACGAGCGGTTTACGCCTGTCGTAATTCTTCCAGGACAGGAGTTTTCCTTCGACGGATCTTCTCATCATATGCTCCATATCGTTGAACGTATATTTTATTCTACTTTTAGGGGGGTAAAAAGTGGTTGAAATTCTACTTTTAGGGGGGCAAACTCAACGACAGTACATTTAAACATCCGATAACGTGGGAAGCGGGCCCTATGCACCCATATGTGACCGATCCGCAATCGCCGTCAGATGTACTCGTCCCTTCCCTTGACCAGGCGGACGTGCCTTTCGGTGAGGTCGGTGATCCTTCTGACGAACTCGTCCTCCCTGTCGGTGAGGATCCACGCCTTCACATCCACGTTCATCCCGAACTCGCATTCCGGCCTCTTCGCCATCATGTCCCTGCATTTGGATTCGAACACGCTGTACCAGTGGTAGTCCAACGAGAAGGTGTAGGTGCAGCATGCGGTGTACCTCTTCCTGACGATCCCGGACAACGCCTGTTTGGCGGATTCGGTATAGGCATGGACCAACCCCCCGGTACCGAGGAGGGTTCCGCCGAAGTATCTGACCGAGACGATCATCACATCGGCGAGTCCTGACCCCTTCAACACGGCCGCCATGGGTTTTCCCGCGGTTCCGGCCGGCTCCCCGTTGTCGCTGGACCTCTCCCTCCTCTCCGACCCTCCGAACACCGCCGCGTAGCAGTAGTGGGTGGCGTTGGGGTATCTCCTCATGACGTCCTCGAGGTTCGGTTTGATGTGCCCCTCGGTGGGACACGGCATGGATATGCCTATGAAACGGGAGCCCTTGAGGGTGAATTCGTCCTCGAACACACCCGTGACCGTCTCGAAATCCTCTATCATCGGCATGACAGCTGCAACTCCTCCGGCATGTAGAACCTGTCCCAGGTGAGTCTCCTGAGCCTTTCGTCGACGAGTCCCACGTCGACCTCCGACCGGTCGCCGTATTCCACCAGGAACACGCCCTCCGTGTCGGAATCCCCGACGTGCGTTATGTCGACCTCGGGACCCTCCTCGGGATCCGGGGTGAATCCGAATCTCGCATTGTCCTCGGTCTCCCCTATGGGTGTGAGCTCCTCCAGCTCCCTCTCCAGGACGAATCCGAACTCCGTGAACCTGTAGTCGAATCTGGACCTCCAGCCCATGGAGAAGCAGATGACCCTCTCGAAATCGGAGAGCGGCATGGTCCTGGGGACGTTCAGCACGCGGTACGTGGAGGGGTCGTCCCTCAGTTCGATCCTTACCAGGAAATAGCCCGCATCACCGTTCATCTTGGGGCCCCAGCCCCCTTCGTCGTGGTCCGCAGTCAATGATGGATGCCTCCGATGGATGCGAATCCGCAAGGATGTAGAAAAAGGGGTCGGCGGGTGCTGGACCCGCCTGTAAAGGGAGTTTGTCCTTCAGGCTCAGTAGTTCATCGGTTCCTCGTAGACCTGTGCGGCGTCGAACTCGTCCTGGATGTCCTGGGAGGGTTCGGGGGTTGCAAGGGATACGACGACTCCCACGATCAGGGAGATGATGAATCCGGGAAGGAGCTCGTAGATTCCGGTGGAAGCCGCGAGGAAGGTGTTCCACAGGATGACCACGAGGAATCCGGAGATGACCGAGGCGTACGCCCCGTAGAGGTTCATCCTCTTCCAGTACAGGGAGAGAATCATCAAGGGACCGAAGGCGGCTCCGAATCCGGCCCATGCGTAGGAGACGAGTCCCATGATGGAGTCGCTTCCGTTTATGGCGAGGATCAGTGCGAGGACGGAGATCAGGACGACCACTCCTCTGGAGATCCACATGAGCTTGTTGTCGGAGATGTCCTTGTTGAGCTTCTTGAGGACGTCGTTGGTGATCGCGGACGCGGAGACCAGGAGCTGGGAGTCCGCGGTGGACATGATCGCGGCCATGAGTGCGGCGAACAGGAGTCCCGCGATGATGGGGACGAACATGTCGCCGGCCATGGTGATGAAGATGTGCTCGGGGTTGTATCCGACGGGGATCCCACCGTAGGTGGACTCCATGTAGGACCTTCCGATCATACCGATCATGATGGCCGCGGAGAGTGCGATGACGATCCACACGAGGGAGACCCTGCGTGCGATTTTGACCTCCTCGGGGTTCCTGATGGACATGTACCTGACCACGATGTGGGGCATACCGAAGTATCCGAAGGCCCATGCCAGGAGCGAGAGGATGGCGATGAAGCTCAGGGGTTTCCCGCCGTCCCAGAACAGGTTGGCGAACTCCTCTACTCCGACGGTGTCCCATGCGGCGGTGACCTCGCCCCATCCGCCGAGGTGTCCCATGGCGGCCAGGGGTACGACGACGACGGCGACGAGCATGAGCAGGCCCTGGAAGAAGTCGGTCCAGCAGACGGCCTTGTATCCTCCCATGAAGGTGTAGACGATGATGATCGCGGCACCGATGGCCATGGCCAGGGTGAAGTCGATCTCGGGGAAGATGGTCTGAAGGATGGTTCCGCATCCCTTGAATCCGGATGCGACGTAGATGACGAAGAAGAACAGGATGATGACCGCGCAGATCATCGCGAGGTATCCGGTCTTGTCCTTGTAGCGGTTGGAGAAGAACTCGGGGACGGTCAGGGAGTTGCCTGCGACCACGGAGTGCTTTCTGAGTTTCTTTGCGACGAAGAGCCAGGACAGGTAGGAACCGGCCGCGAGACCGATACCGATCCATGCCTCTCCGAGACCGGCCACCAGCACGGCACCGGGAAGTCCCATGAGCAGCCAGCTGCTCATGTCCGACGCCTGGGCTGAAATGGCCGTGACGTAGGGGTTCATCGACCTTCCGCCGAGGAAGTAGTCCTCCATTCCCTCGGACCTCTTGTAGAAGTAGAATCCGACACCGAGGACTATGGCGAAATAGATGATGAACGCCAATAGAATCATGTAATCCATGTATCCACCTGCGCCTTAACACGGTTGGATACAATATAACAGTTACCTTCAGGATTCCATAGTGCCAGAATGGGGATAGAGGGGGATTTCACCCCCTCCGTTAACGTGTTTGCGGTGTTTCTCACTCGGATCCGTTGCCGAGTCTCTTCAGGAACGCGGGTCCCTTCCAGTTGAGGTCGCCCAGGAGGTGCATGACCGCGGGCACGATGTAGGTACGGACGATCAGCGCATCGACCAGGATGGCGAAGCATAGTGCGAATCCGAACTCCTGCATCATCAGCATGGACGAGAGCATCAGGGTTCCGAACGCCCCTCCCATGATGAGTCCGCAGACGGTGATGACCGAACCGCTGTGGGTGACGGCGTGGAAGATGGCGTCGTCGTTGCTCATGCCCTTGTGGACGTTCTCCTTGATCCTGGTGGTGAGCAGGATGTCGTAGTCCATGCCCAGTCCGAGGCAGATGACCAGCAGGATGAGCGGAATCATCCACATGACCTCCGCACCCAGGACGCTGCCGAACAGGACGTGGGTGATGGCCAGGGTCCATGCGATGCTCATCAGGATGGTGAGCACGGACCTGACGGGGATGGTGTACGACTTCATGACCAGGAACAGCAGGATCATGATCAGGATGACCACGAGGACCTCGATGTGGGTGAACTCCTCGCCCACGGCCTTGGAGATGTCGTACATGATGGCGGGGGTTCCGGTGGACCACTCGTTGGCTATGATGCCGGAGTGTGCGGACACGTAGTCATCCACGATTCCATCGACGGTGTCGATGGTTCCCATGGACAGCGGGGACATGGCGGCATCCTTGGTGGAGTAGTTGATCTTCAGGAACGTGACGTCCCCGGATCCGTCCGCGGACTGGACGAAGGGGCCTCCGACTATTCCGGCCATGACGTTGACGTTGTAATCTATGACGTTTCCGGTGTCCAGTATGAACGTGTCGACCATGCTCGGGGTCATCATGGGGTACAGGCCCTCTATGGTCGTACGCATGGTGGTCACGACCCCTTCGATGTAGGGTTCGATGACGGGTGAGGATCCGGCAATGATGGCATCGATGATGGCGGTCGCGTTGGTCGCACGATCCACGGGGGTGGCGATGGAGAGGTTCATGTCCGCGGCCGTCTCCGCGACGACCTCGTCCCATACGAAGGGTCCCACGACCTCGGCGATGTTGGAGTCCTGATGTATCTCGGCGTACAGTTGGTCCAAATCCATCTGGGCCAGCTTCTCGCTCCATTCCAGCGTCGTTATGGTGCCCATTCCCATGACGTTGTCGACGGTTATCGTGGCGACGGGTGCGGAGGTCTCGAACAGGATGTAGTTGGGCATCATCAGGCCCTGGTAGGCGTACTCGCCGATCAGGTCCATTCCCTCTCCGGAGTCCCCGTTCTGCATGGCACCGACCATGTCGTAGGACGTCTCGGCCTCCATGAGTACGTAGACGCAGGGAACGGTGGCGATCACCGCGGCGATGACTATGGCCTTGGCGTGCTTGATAGAGAACTTCGCGGAACTCTCGAAGTACCTCTTCCCGACCCTTCCGCACCAGGCGAACCATCCGCGGGTTGCCTTTCCACCCTCCTGGAACGCGTCCATGCGGGTGGGCCAGAAGATCCTGTCGCCGACGAGCTCGATGATGGCGGGGATGAGGGTGAGTGCCGCGAGCAGGGCCACGAGGATTCCCAGTGCGAGTCAGATACCCATGGTGGAGATGAAGCTGATGGAACAGATGCACATGGTTCCGAATCCGATCATGACCGCGAGTCCGGAGATGCTGATGGATTCGCCGGCCCACTTGATGGCCTCGTGGAGCGCATCGTGATGGCTCTTGCCGGCACGGAGCTCCTCCCTGTAACGTGCGATGATGAAGATGCAGTAGTCGCAACCGGCACCCATCATGGCCACCAGCAGCAGCATCTCGGTGATGAAGAAGATCTCCAGGAACTGTCCGAGTCCGAAGATCAGGGCCATGACCACCACGAACGCGGCCCCGATGGTGACCGGGGGTGCGCCGGAGGACACGAAGGACCTGAAGAACAGTCCGACGAGGATGAGGATCAGCAGGACGGTGAACGGGTCGATCTTGGAGATGTCCTCCATGGCGCCCGCGGCTGTGTCGTGGCTGATGGCGGGGGATCCGGTGACGTACGCACCGACGTCGGAGACGACGGGGTCGACGGCGGCGTAGGCCTCCTTCTGTTCGGATATGAACTCCCTGATGGAGGGGGTGTCGTTCTGGATGAAGACGTCCACCTTCTCCTCGCCCTGTGTGGCGGTGAGGTACTCGGAGTTGTACACGACCCCCACGAGGAGGATTCCGATGTTCTCCACGTCCTCGCCCTGGCATCCCATGGACATGAAATAGGGCGGGTCGGAGGCGGGTCCGTTTCCGAGCAGCGGTTTGCCGTCGGAGTCGACGTATTCCGTACCGTGTGCGTTCAGCCAACCGGCGAATCCCTCGGCGGCGGCCTTTTCGGCGGGCGTGGTGTAGTGGAGCACCAGGATCGGCACCGCGGCGACGTCCGTGGACGAACCGGGGAAGTGCTCCTCGATCACCAACATGCCCTGCATGGATTCGCTGTCATCGCTGCCCATGTCGTTCATGTCGTAGTTCATGACCTCCCCGGCCTTCAGGGCCAGGGGGGCGGAGCATAGCAGGATGACCGCCCATACGACGACGATGAGCTTCGCGTGTCTTATGATGGAATCCGCGAGCTTGTCGAATATCATGAGGTGGGGAATCAAGGCATTTTATTTAAAACAGTATAAAACAGCAACGGGTGTCCCGGGAGGTCCCCCGTCGTTGTGCGGCTCCCTGGGGGAGGGCGGGACGTTTTTCATCAGATTACATTTTTATATTACATTAATTATGTACTGCACGGAGGTCGACGCCCTTTCGGGGGTCATGGTTTCACGTCACCCGTCAATCACGGGCGAAGTATATCGTCAGTATCCAAATCCTAGACCATAGACGATCACCTCCTGCGGGGATCCGACGTGTCAAAAGTCGTGGCGCGACTCGACGCGTCGAATCTCCGTTTTTTCTTTGGTTTCTCTGACGGATAATTTTATATTACACTTATGAGATGTTGGAAACAGAGGTGAGATGTAACGGCCCTCTCACGAGAGCCGGACCCTTCGAAGAGGGTCATGGTTTCGCATTCACCCGTCAATCACGGGCGAAATAGATTGTCAGGATCCACAGTTTCAGGATGAAGACCATAGACGATCACCTCCTGCAGGGATCCGACGTGTCAAAAGTCGTGGCGCGACTCGACACGTCGGGCCTCTGCCTTTGACATTCGTGCATACTCCAGTTTGTATAATAATCTTTTTTACACACGCTGGTAATAAACAATATTAACAGCGTAGTTACAATAAAATTGATTGGATATCATCGTATCGGACCGGTTTTGCATCTCGGGTCGGTACGGTAAAGTACTCTCGGATGGTTTCGGTGGCATGGATGGGACCGTATTGCAGCACATCGTCACGGGGAGGGATTCCCCTGCACCCGTGCTGTACGAGGTCGACGGTTCCTTCGTCACCTTCATGAACCTGTTCTCGGTGGATTCCTGGAGGAGGTACACCGTCGTGTCCGACGTGTCCGTGGAGGTCGTCACCGACGGTCCGGCCACGGTCAGGCTGGTACGTCCGTCGGGGGAGGTTCTGGATTCGGTCGAATCCGACGGCGTCGCGGTCATGCCCGTCGTCACGGACCACGGCATGGTGGGTGTGGAGGTGGACGGGACGTTCGTGTCCGGGTGCTTCTACACGTCCGCCGATCCGGTGCGTACGTGCAGGATGGCCCTCAACGTCTGCACCCACGACAGGGTCCCGTACGTGGAACGCAAGGTGGCGGACTTCCTGCGCTTCTCACGGGACGCGTGCTTCGACGCGGACATGTTCGTGGTGGACAACCACGGGAACCTTCCGGATCTGCCGGTGCGCGTCATCCGCAACGGGAACCTCGGCGGGAGCGGAGGGTTCGCCCGGGGGCTGTACGAGATCCGTAGGGAGGGCGGATACACGCACATGGTTTTCATGGACGACGACACCGTCCTGGATTTCGAATCGGTGCACAGGATGTGGGCGCTCTGCTCCTTCCTGAGGGATGAGAACGCGGGATGCATGGTGGGCGGTGCGATGCTCCGTTCCGATATGCCCACCGTGGTCCACGAGAAGGGGGTGTCCATCGGGATGGAACGCTACGGCGGCAACCTGGACGTCTCCACCCCCGGGGGGTGTGCGGAGTTCGATTCGCAGGACCCCGCGGTGGCGAACGGGTGGTGGCTGTGCTGCACCCCGTTCCTGGGCGAGGACGACTACCCCGCACCGTTCTTCACCGGGTACGACGACCTGGAGTACGGTCTGAGGCACGGCTCCGCCGTGATCCATCTGAACGGGGTGTCCGTGTGGCACGATTCCTTCGAGACCAAGTACGATCCGCGCAGACTGTACTACTACGACGTCAGGAACTACCTGGCCATGCGCGCCATGGGCGGCAACCTGGATGCGGGTCTGATGTGGGACGTGTACCGTCACTGCGTGGTGGAGGCGCTTTGCATGAGGACGGTCAACGCCGGACTGGTCCTGAGGGCCCTGGGGGATTTCATGTCCATGGGGTTCCTGGAGACCGATCAGGAGGGGTTGCATGCCCGGTTGCCGGTCGTGGTCGATTGCGGATGCGACGCGCCCCTCGGCGTCGAGTCCCGGAGGCCCCGCCTTTTGACCGTCCTGACCCTGAACGGGATGCTGCTGCCGTCCAGGGGTGCGGTCATCGCCCCGGCCAGGACCAGGTCCGTGTCGTATTCCTACAGGGCGTCCCGTGTGATACACTACGATGCGGGCAGCGGGAGGAGGTTCGCCCAGGACCGCGACCTTCCCGGGACGTTGCGCATACTGTTCGGGATGACCTTCGGGACCGTCCGCTGCATCCTTTCACGCAGGGGGTTGTGCCGTCGTTACTCTCTGGTCTCGGACAGGGTGCATTCCGAGGGTTTCTGGAGGGACAGGTTCCGATCAGGGACACTTTGAACATGTCTCTGTTTAATCAGAGACATGACGGGATGCTTCGTCACGAACGTCCCATGTCGGACGAACATCTTATACCGAAGGGGTGATTGGGCGTCATGCGCGAGATAAAGGCGATCGGTTTCGACCTGGATGGGACGGTTCTGGACACCCGTGTGGATTACGACAGGCTCAACGATGCCGACCGCGAGGTCCTGGATCGTCACGGCATACCCTTCGACGACGTCTTCGGGCCGGATCCCCCGGTCAGGAGGAGGCGCGCCCCGATCAGGGACTGGTTGGATTCCGTCGGCAGGGGCGACGAGTTCCCGGGAATAGACGGGGAGATAGACGATCTCTGCACCTTCTACGAGACCCAGTTCATCGATTCGGCCAGGGAGTTCCCCGGTACGGCGGAGTGCATCGATTCATTGAGGTCCATGGGCTACCGCACCGGGCTCCTGACTAGGGGTTCCAGGGAGTATGCCGACAGGGTCCTCCCCCGGTTCGGTCTCCACGACCGCATGGATGCGATAGTCGGTCGCGACTACACCTGGTTCGACGATGCCAAACCGTCCCCCATGGCGATGATCCATTTCGCGGGGGAACTGGGCGTGGAACCCGACGAGATCCTCTATGTAGGCGACAGCATCACGGATTATCTTCCGTGCAGGGACGTCGGTGCGGTGTTCGTGGGCGTGTTGACCGGTTCCATGGACAGGGCTGGATGGGAATCCGCAGGCGTGGTCCACATCATCGACAGGGTCGGCGATCTGGCGGATGCGATCCCGGGCATCCTGGATTCCCTTTGAGCGACGGGGTCCCGGAAGTCGGGACCCATGGCCGTCAAAGATACATCCTCACCATGTGTGTCGAATTGTATTTCGGGAACATGGTGCATACCGTGTCGATTCTTTCGATGTAATCCCTTGTCTGTTTACGGTCCAGGTCCAGCTCCCTTATGCGTATGTCCCGTATGCGTTGTATCACTATGTGTTCAATGACGTCTTCATTGCACAGTGAATCGAATAATACATCCGTATCATTGGATGAATCGTATGATTCCATTAATTTTTGATATGTTTTAATTGCTTTCTGTGTTTTCAGATTGTTCGACATCAATTCACGTAGACTATGTATGTCCGCATGACGTCTCATGCATGAATTGTATAGACTCAGTAGTTTCTCATCGGACCATTGGATGTCCGATGAGATCATGCGTTTGACCGATTGTATGAACGAGGTGCCATCCAACGTCTCCGCGAATTGAATCAGCATATGGAATGCGTTGTCGGACAGGTTCCCGTTCGGCGATTCCCTCAACAGTCCGTATAGTTTCTCCAACACGCCTGGTGATCCCCCGTTCTTCGATATCTCATGGGCATACAGCATCAATTCCATCGAATTGCCGGATTCCTCTGTATGATTCCCGCATGTCGATGACAGGACGGCATCCGACATCCCCTTGTTCCTCAATTCCCCGAATATCTCCAAGGCACGGTCCAGGTCCCTGTCCACCCCTATGCCCGTCGCATGGAGGATTCCTAGACAATACAGGACGTCGCTCCTGTCCGATCCGAGCAGCACATCCGATAGTCTGTGGTCCAAATCGCTTTCCGGTAACGTCAACACCCTCCATAGTATGTTCCTCACGGGGGTTTGGTCTGATCCCATGCGCATCGACATCTCCACTTCATGCAGGTATTGCAACGTCCTTCTCGATTCGGACATCCGGTCATCCATATGTTGGATGCCCGTCGTGTCGCATTTCGACGCACAGGCGAACACGGGATCCCACCCCAGTTCGATGTCCCTCAGCCCCTCTATTCCTGATGAACGGCGTTGACATATTTCGAGTTCATATCCGTCGATGCGACCATAACGGTCCCTGCGACCCGTTTCTTGGATGGCTCCTATGCTGTCCTCCGCGGAGCGGGCCTTGCATATCATATCGTTCTTCAACAGGGTGTTCTCCCTGCATCTGCCCTTCCTCGATCTCACATGGACCATGAACATCAGCTCCTTGGCGGTCCTGTCCATGATGTACGCGATCTCCCTGGAGTCCGCATGGGTCGGATCGTCCCTGTACCTCCCCCACATCCCGTCCATGCGGGACGTCAGTTCCCTCTGCAGGTCCCACAGCTCCTCCCTGGACGTGTTCCCGTCGAGGGACGACATGCATCCGGTCGAATCAAAGGGTCCTGTCATTTCCGGTCACCTCCGTCCTTTCCAAATCGTATTCGAGACATTCGGACACGGGTACGTCCAAACCCTTTCCAGAACAGGCATCCATCGTGAGCCTCAGGGAGGTCATGCGCACGGATTCGTCCACCACGTCCGTGGTCCCGTACAGTCTGAACCTTTCCATGAGGACTGGCTTGTTCCCGATGTGGTGCGTCTCCACCGTTCCGAACTCCTTCAGGATCCTGGCCACCACGTCCGGGGACACCCTGTCGCCGATCACCACGCGGCATCTCCTCTCCGAAGCGAGGATGAACCTCTTGGCGAAATCCATGTCGTGATGGAGGGTGTCGATGACCTCCAGGGTCATGTGGGCGGAATCGAAATCCCCCGTGCGGAGGATCGTGGTCCCGAAATTGCATTCCGCCGTGGTTCTGCCCTTCATCCCGTCCATGGAACCGAATACGACCAGGTCGTGTTCCTCCCTGTTCGGGACTGACGGTATGTTGCACAGGTTCTCCACGGATTCCATCGTGAACACGAGTCTCAGACGGTCGTCTGCAGGTTCGGGGGTGCATGCATCCACGAGACTGTTCAACATGATGGCGTCGATCCTGTACCGCGCATCGGCGTAGCTTCCTCCGGCCGTGCAGGCATTCGCGCAGATCTCCCTTCCGCCCTTGAACTCCATCAGGTCGTTGATGTGCTTCTGGGCCATCCTGCCTTTCTCGAGATCCACCCTGTTGCTGTTCAGATATCTGAATACGTCCATGTCCCCCATGCCGAACGCATTCCCTGCGATGTTCCGGATCTCCTCGGATTCACGGATGCAGAACACACCCTCCCTCCTGCTCATCAGGATGTCGATTAGGGGCGACCATGCGCTTTCGGAACTCGCCTCCCCCTTGATGTGGGACACGATGTCGTGTGCGATGCCCTCCATGACGGTGTCCAGGTCCTTGTGGATGGGACCGTGATGCCTGACATACATCCTCTTGGAGAGCTCCACCATCTTCCTGGAGGGGGCGTTGGAGTCCAGACGCCCCAGCGTGCCGGGTTTGATGTTGTTGTCGCGACACATCCTGTTGAAGTAGCAATTGGATGCCACGAAGCCCAGGAGTCCTCTGAATTCGATGTCGTCGGTGTCTTCGATGCCTTCCAACCAGATTCTGAACCTATCCATGTTCCCACCCTGTATCCCCGCATCCCGTGGATGCGGAGATATGGCTAGTCGCTGATGGTATAAAAGCGTCTGATGTTTTTCCGTGTGAAAAAACGCAAACGGACGTCATTCTACGTGTTTGTTCACTATGGATGACACTATCTGTATGAACTGCTCCATGTCGTCGAAGTCCACGTTCATCGGCCCCTCGGCATCGTCCACGAACCTGTACACCGGCGACATCCCCTCGGCCGTCAGTTCGTCGATGACCTTCATGGCGATGTCGAAGGTGTTGTGGGAGGTCATGCCGAAGATCACCACGGCACCGGAGCGGAACAGGTCGCGAACGAACTCCTCGGTGACCCTGACGTTGCCGAAGTAGTCTAGGTCGAACAGACCCTTCCTAAGACCCTGTCTGATGTACGGGGGTTCGCGGATGGAGTCGAGCAGCGGCACGTGTCCCAGGACCGCCACCCTGTTGCCGGAGTGCTTCTGGTCCCTGTTTCCGAACGGGATGAACACGTCCGTTCTGATCTTGGGTTTCACGACCGCGTAGACGTCCGGTTCGTCGTCGAACCCGTAGTCCACCTTCCTGATCCAGTTGTACGCGTTTGCGATGGCCTCCTCCATGCGCATGGACGGTTGCGGATAGAGCATCTCGGAAAGGTACCTGTTCAGGGTCTTCCTGGAATACTCCTTGGTGAAGGGGACGTCCACCGGCGAGAACCTGGTGACGATGGATGTGAACGTGGCCGGGGTGTCCGTGGGTTCGGTGCGGAGGCTTCCCGATTCGTCCATGTACCACTGCCTGCCCTCTGAATCCAGTATGCCCATGAACCGGTGAGTGTCGTCCAGGCCGCCATTGCGGGCGTCCATGATCCTCTCGTGGACCATCATGATGTCCTTGGGCATGTCGATCCCGGACCATCCGTTGTAGAATCCGCGTTTCACGCCCTCGCAGAACTCCCTGAAGTCCCTGGAGTTGTTGTTGGACGTGGCTTTCCTGTTGTTGGCCACCAGCATGAGTCTGAGCATCTCGAATGCGCCCTTCTCCCTCTCGGCCTCGGTGCGGTCCAGGGGGAATACGGATGACAGGATGAGGACGTACTCGAACTTCATGGTCCTGAGTGCGCTCCTTCTGAGTGGTCGTTCCATAAAGGTTCATTCTTTATTGATTTAATATAATTTGTCATAACGGGATGTATTTTATTTATGAAGCGTGTTATTATTGCTTCATTACGTTACTTAAATATCATAATGAGGTCGGAATATGTTATTGGATACCGATTTCACTGCGAATCGGACGTGTTTCGTAGACGGTTTCGCCTATCGACCATGAAGAGTATGCATTTCGTTGAATCGATTTTTATATGCATGTGCATCGGTGCACCTTTGGCCGTATGGTCCATCGTGTAATGTATGAAGCATTTTTTATTTGCTTCATTACAAATGGAAAGCCTTTGATGCTTCATTCTGTTTTTTATATCCTCGGTCGCTGGTATATCGCACAGTATCCGACATGGTCTTGGCAGATTCAGCCCCGAATCGTATGCCGAGCCCCCCAACGTGCAACCGGGGGGGGGAGGTGGAATCCTTTTCCGACGGTCGGGACCGGAAACGTCCTCCGAACGGACGTGGCCGATCATTTTTGCAACCCATCTGGCGGGACCGTGGGAGGATACCGCACCGCACCTTCCACCACCATTCGACGGGTGCGGTGCCCATTTTCACATTCGTATTTATCCGGATTCTTCCGTATGTGCACTCATGACAACCATCCGTCTTCTTGGGGAGACCCTCACCGTGACCATGGCATCATCGACGGGTCCGCACGGGACCAATCAGGACTCCTGCGGCTGGTACGCACGCACCTCAGAGGGCGCGTTCCTCGATGGAACACCCGTGGACTCTCCGGGAGGGGAGTTCCTGGTGGCGATCGTCTGCGACGGCCTCGGGGGTTTGGAACACGGGGAGACGGCATCCCGCATGGTCGTGGATACGGTGCTGCATACCGCATCCTCCGTGGAATCCCACGGTCTCCTCATGCAGGCCCTGCTGGTGGCATTGATCCAATGCGAGACGGCGATCCCGGAGGGTTCCGGGACCACCGTCGCGATGATCGTCGGAACCCCGGAGGGATGGTTCACGGTGCACCTGGGAGACTCCAGGTGTCATGCGGTGCTCCCCTTCGAGGTCCGTCGCACCACGGACCACACGCCCCGGGAGGGCTCCAACCTCGTTTCGCGTTTCATCGGGAACGGCGACCCGATCCCGGAGGTGAATCCCGTCGACAGGTTCAACCTCCTGTGCATCACATCGGACGGCGTCCACTCCCAACCCGGTTTCGAGGAGGTCCTGAGGCAATCGATGACCGCCTCGGACCTCCTCCCGCCGGTACCATGGGACGACGCCACCGCCGTCCACATCATGCCACGTCTCAGTTGAGGACCAATGCGCCCCCGTTGAGATACATGGCGTACATCATCCATGCGAGGTACGGGACGAGCAGCATCCCCGCCCTGGGGTTCACCCTCCAGGCGACCAGGGTCGCCAGAAGGGTGCATGCGAACATGCCCACCAGGATGACCAGTGCGGCACCCATCGCCTCCATCCCGAAGAACACGGGGGTCCATGCGAAGTTGAGGGCCAGCTGGATGCAGAACAGGATGTAGAACGCCAGGTCCCCTCCCTTGAGATACACGGACCAGATGGAGAGGCCCATCAGGATGTAGAGTACGACCCATGCGACGGGGAACAGCCACCCGGGGGGCGAGAACGGGGGCATGTCCAGCCCCGTGTACCCTCCGGCCGAATCCGACAGCAGGGAGGATGAGAAACCCACGATAAGACATCCTCCCACGAACAGCAGGAGGGGGAAAGCGTCCTTCCAGGACGATCCTGACATCATGGGAGTACGAACGACGGTGGTTTATATCGAATGGAGGGAACGATAATCCGAAATCATGTTGCGAAGCTCCTCCGCATCGTCCTTGCAGAGGGTCCCGAGCCTGTGGGAGAGGGTGTTCGGTGTCAGAGAGACGGAATCGAGGGTGACGTAAGAGTCCCCGTCCAATCCCGCGTACAGCGGGTCGAGGAGACGCATCCTCGCCGTGCCGTTCTTGGATGTGCACGGGAGGCAGGTGCACCTGTCACCGGTCGTCCCGAGGACGACCACCGGTCTGCCCTTGCCTCCGCCATTCCCGTACCTGAGCATGTCGACCCACCACACCTCCATCGGTCTGGGCGAGTTGTTCCTGTTTCTTCCCATGCCCGGTGCATGTCCCTCGGCATATACATCATTCGTGATGATGCAACCGAAACGGTACTTCATATGCGGCGATGTTTCCGTATTACGATACCATGTGCATATACGGTTTCAACGGCAGCGACAGGGTTATGGTGTTCATCGATTTCAGGAACGTGACCGCAAATTCCTTCGATCCCCGCACGGGCAGGTTCGACTACTCGTTGATGACCCACCGTCTGGTCGCGGGCAGGAGACTCGTCAGGGCCTTCGTGTTCGACGGGGAGTACGGCGATTCCGACGGATGCGACAGGGGCAGGAGGATCAGGGACTGTTTGGAGTACAACGGGTTCACGGTCCGCACCAGGCCCTACGACGCCCATGGCGAGAGGCAGAAGGGGGTGGACGTGGACCTCGCGTGCACCGTGATGTTCCATGCCGCCGCGGGGGATTTCGACGTGGCTGTCCTGGTGACCGGTGACGGGGACTTCGTCCCGTTGGCGGAGCATCTCAAGCTCATGGGCAGGAGGGTGGAAGTGGCCTCGTTCGAAGGCAGTCTGTCCAAAGGGTTGAGGAGATGTGCGGACAGGGTGCACATCCTGGACGACATGGGCCTGTACAGGCCCTTGGACGCGGTGGTCGGCGGCTGTCCCCCGGGGGAGGTCTGCAGGACGCGACTCCCCGAACCGATTGTATGAAATACTTGTACATTCATCAGTGTAATACTATGAATGTCGTCGCCCTGCGGACGGGGTTCCCCCGTCCACGGGACGACCGAGGATCGAACGTCATCAGGGACACGTGTCCTGCGGATTCCAAGGTTCACTCGTGACTGGGCGACCATTCAAATAACCATGCGGGATGGATTCGATGGGGTCGAACCCCGGAGAAGGAACAAGGTGAATCCGATGCGTAAGATGTCTTTGAATACGGCGATGTTCGTGTACTGCCTGTTGTGGATATTCGTGGTGTCCGTGGCCATGTGCTTGTTGTACTATGGCTTCAAGGGTCACCCGTATCACGAGTACATCATCCTCTATCCTACGATCGCTCTGACGTTGTTCTATTACGTCATAGGCCGTTGGGTGGTTGAAAGGTACGGATGGGGACCTTTCGATGATACTATGAAGTCCCGCAGGAGATGGTGACATGGATGGGACCAATCCGGACATATGGATTCAGCACATTCTGTCTCTGAAGAATGCTTTATTCGTTTCAACACTGTCCATCATAGTTGCAATCGTATTGGCATTCAGACCGTTATGGGGGGATTGGTCCGATGCGATGGCGATGACATTTCTGTTCGGCATAATCATCGTGTGCATCATATCTTTGACCTATTTCCTGTTGGAAGCCCATGTATGTTCTAGAAGATATTCGGTTTTGAGTTCCATTCGGTACATCCAGGACTATGCCGACAGGGTGTATCAGGGGGATTACTCGAAAATCGATGAATTGGATCTGGAGGTCTTGGTTTGTAGAATGGGTTCAAGATGTCACATCGATGGGAGAGAGATCCATTGGGGGTTGGAGCGTGCATTGGAATTGTTGAATGACAACAATCCGTCCATGGCAATCGCGTTTCAACATGGCGTCGAAGAACACGTGTTCTGAACCAAACCCTTGGAACGGATTCCGACGATGCCGGGAATCGTCTCCTACGTCGTCGTGTCCATTCATCAAGGGATGGAAACGGAGGTGAATTTGATGCGTAAGATGTCTTTGAATACGGCGATGTTCGTGTATTGGGTGTTGTGGGTGCTGGTGTTTTCCGTGGTCATGTGTTCGTTGTACTACGGTTTCGTAGGCCATCCGTACCACAAATGGATCATACTCATCCCAGCGATCATCATGACGTTGTCCATCCTGGTCGTGGGTCATTGGGTCATCGAAAGGTACGGGTGGGAGCCGTTCGATCATTCGTCCAAATCCCGAAGGGGACGGTGGCGAGGTCTGGACGTACAAATCCTCGCATCCGACCTGGGAAAACCACTTATAAAAACCGTTCCTATGTGAACACGATTCCAATGGTATCTGACGACATCTTCTTCAACATCATGGGCAGCCGGCTGTGCGACGAGATAGTGGGTTTCAGACAGGGCATATCGATGCATCCGCGTGCGGCGGTCCGTTTCACGGAACCGCTCGTCCTGTCGGAGGACGAGAAGTCCCGTCTCCTTTCGGACAGGGCCCATTGGCTGATCATGGACACCGTCTGCATGGCACCCACCGACAGTTCCCCCGAACCCCTGTCGAGGATGGACGAGCTGGTGTCCTTCGTGAAGGAGAATTGGGGGACCAACGTGATAGTGGTGAACCCCCGTCCGTGCAGGTACCGTCTTGAAGACGGCATAGTGTTCGCCCTGTCCGATTTCGAGGGTTCCAGTCCGGGTTTCCCCGAGGGTTCCCGTCTCGCGTTGGAGTTGGCCCGCAGGTTGAGGTGCCAGATCCTGAACGTCCCCTTCGAACCCGTCTCCAGGGACGGGGGCAGGTTCTCCTACGTTCCGCACGTCCTGGGGTATCTGAAGGAGATGACGGACATGTCCGTGACCCGCTGGGACCGCAGGAGGGCGGACATGCTGGCGGTTCAGGCTCAGATGGAGTCCGACCTGATGGTATCCGACAACGTGATGGACCGTCTGACGTTGAAGTCCATCTACGACGAGAGGATGTCCGAGAGGAGGTACGAGTCCGTGCCCGAGGTGTGCGAGCTCCTGGCGGAGCTCGGCGACGCCGACGGCATGGGGTGGATGGCCAGGTTGTACAGGGAGGGTCACGGCGTTCCCCCCAACCCGGGGATGGCCATGGAATGGTACGTCAGGGCGTCCGAGACGGACCTGGGATGGACCACGGAGTATCTGGAGTACCTGTGGACGATGGATTCGGATTTCGCCAGGGACAGGATGCTGGAGTGCGCCTCCGCATGCTCCCGCAGGGGCCACGGTGGTTCCGCACTGATATTGGCGAGGGCCTGCAGGGACGGAAACGGACTCCCGCAGGACGGGAGGAAGGCCGTCGCGTGGTACAGGAAGGCGATGGAGCGTGGCGAGAGGGTCGCGGCGGGAGAACTGTATGATTTGATGATGTCGCTGGGGGGCCGTTACGTACAGAACGCCGGTGTGATGATCGAGAGGCAGGCTGTCCTCGGGAACCCGCATGCGATGGTCAGGATGGCCCGTGCCTCCGACGATATCGCGGACAGGTTGAAGTGGCTCAAGAGGGCGTGCGCAGAGGACGGGTCCTTCTGTGCGGAGTATGCGGACCTGCTGTGGATGCAGAGGAGGCCGGAGCACGATGCGGAACTGGTGAGGGTGCTCACCGGTGCGGGATCCCCCGAGGCCATGTGCCGTCTCGGAAGGGCGTACAGGGACGGTCGCGGCGTCAAGGCGGATCTGAACGAGGCCGCAAGGCTCATTAGGCCCGCCGTCGGTTCGGTACCGTGGGCCGCTCCGGAGCTTTTCGACATCCTGTGGAGGATAAACACCCCCGAGTCCAAGGGGGAAATGGTCGCACTCTGCGGAAGGTTCCCGGAGGACCATGCGATGCTGGGGCGCATGGGTCGTGCCCACAGGGACGCTCGCGGTGTGCCGAAGGACCTCGTGAAATCCGCAGAATATTTCAGGAATGCGTATTCCTGGAACCAGGTGTGGGGCAACGAGCTGTTCGATGTGCTCTGGTGGATAAACACCCCCGAGTCGAAGACGGAGATGATGAACGTCATACAACCGTTGGTGGATCGTGGTGACGGTTCCGCATTGGGAAGGATGGGTCGTGCGTACCGCGACGGTCGCGGTGTGAATCAGGATCTGAACCTCGCGGCGGAATGGATGAGGAAGTCCGCTGGCAGGAACGTCGGTTGGGCCAAGAACGAACTGTTCGACATCCTCTGGAGGATCAACACCCCCGAGTCCAAGGAGGAGATGATCAAAGTGGCATCTGATTTCGCTGCTAAGGGCGACGGCAACGCCATGGGGAGGATGGGTCGTGCGTACCGCGACGGTCGCGGTGTGAACCAGGACCTTGGTATCGCCGCGGATTGGATGCGCAAGGCGATCAGTAGGAACGTCTGGTGGGCACATCACGAGCTGTTCGATATCCTCTGGAGGATCAACACCCCCGAATCGGTCAAGGAGATGATCGACAGGGCGCAGCAACAGGCCGATGCCGGCAACCAGGAGATGATGGGGCGCATGGGTCGTGCGTATCGCGACGGTCGCGGTGTGCCGAAGGACCTCGTAAAATCCGCCGAGTGGTTCAGGAAGGCCCTTCCGAAGAACATCTGGTGGACGAACGAGTTCTTCGATGTGCTCTGGGCGATCAACACTCCCGAATCCCTGAAGGAGATGATGAATGTAATCAAACCCCTCGTGGACCGCGGTGACGGTAACGCCATGGGAAGGATGGGGCGCGCCCATCGTGACGGGCGCGGCGTCGGGCAGGACCTGAACAAGGCCGCCGAATGGATGAGGAAGTCCGCGGAGAAGAACGTCGGCTGGGCGAAGATCGAGTTGTTCGACACCCTCTGGAGGATCAACACCCCGCAGACCGATGAGGAGATGATCAGGGTGGCGTCGGATTTCGCCGCCAAGGGTGATCCCAACGCCATGGGAAGGATGGGTCGCGCCCATCGCGACGGGCGCGGTGTGCCCAGGGACCTCGTGAAATCAGCGGAATGGTTCAGAAAGGCCCTTCCGAAGAACATCTGGTTCACCAATGAGCTCTTCGACGTGCTTTGGGCGATCGAAACCCCCGAAACGGATGCGGAGATGCTGAGGATCGTGAAACCGATGGTGGATCGTGGGGATCACGGTGCCATGGGCAGATTCGCCCGCATGCACCGTGACGGCAGGGGTGTGGAAAGGAACCTGGACCTTGCCAGGGAATGGTTCATACGCGCCGTCGATAAGAACAAGGTGTGGGAGAAGGAGTTGACGGCGTTGCCGCCGTCGGAGTGATCTCACTCCCTTCTCTTCTTCTCCCAGGCGTACGCGGTGGAGATGCTGTCCGCTAGGGTGCGTCTGGGATTCCATCCCAGGATCCCCTTTGCCTTCCTGTTGTCGGCCACCAGGGATGCCGGGTCCCCCGGTCTCCTCCCCTCGACCTTCAACGGAATCCTCTGTCCGGTGATCCTTTCGCATTCGTCGAAGACCTCCTTCACCGTGCTTCCGTCGTTGGTTCCCAGGTTGAAGAAATCGGTGGTTCCGCCGTTCTCAAGGTATTTCAATGCCAACACGTGGGCGTCCGCCAGGTCCTCCACGTTCACATAGTCCCTAACACATGTTCCGTCCCTGGTCGGGTAGTCGTCTCCGAACATTTTGAAATCCCCCTCGCCGCCGAACGTGGACTTCAATATGTTGGGGATCAGGTGGGTTTCTGGGACGTGCCATTCGCCCACCCTGTTCAGGTGGTCCGCACCGGCGACGTTGAAGTACCTGAGCCTCACGCTCCTGAGTCCGTACGACTTGTCGTAGTCGTCCATCATCTGTTCGATGACCAGTTTGGAACTGCCGTAGGGGTTGATGGGGTTCTGGGGGTGTTTCTCGTCGATAGGTATGTACTCCGGTTCACCGTAGGTGGCGGCGGTCGAGGAGAACACGATGCTGTTCACCCCGTGGGAGCGCATGGAATCCAGGAGGTGCATGGTGCCGACGACGTTGTTGTTCCAGTATTTCGACGGGTCCCTCATGGATTCGGCCACCTGGGAATATGCCGCGAAGTGGACGACCGCATCCACACGGTGGGTTTCGAACACCCTGTCGATGTCGTCGATGTTCATGAGGTCGCCCTCCATGACGTCCACGACCCTACCTTTGCAATCCAGGTTCTTCAGGGTCTCGGCGGTCTCCCTGTGTCCGATCTCCATGGAATCGAAGATCACCACGTCGTATCCGCTTTCGAGGAGTGCTATGACGCAGTGGCTTCCTATGTATCCCGCACCACCGGTGACCAGGATCATTCGAATACCTCTTCGAACAGATCCATGGCCCTCAGCACGGCTTTGTCCATGTCGTAGTACCTGTAGTCCCCGAGTCTTCCCAGGAAGTGGATGTTGGACCTCTCCCTGGATGCTTCGAGGTACCTGTCGTAGAGTTCGGTGTTCTCCCGTCCGGGGATGGGGTAGTACCTCTCGTTCCTCCCGGGTTCGAAGAACTCGCTGTACTCCTTGGCGATGACGGTCCTGGGGGATTGGTCGTTCAGATAGTACTTGTACTCGTGGACCCTGGTGAAGTCGTAGTTGCAGGGGTAGTTGACGACGGCGTTGGGGAGGTAGTGCTCCATGTCGTACTCCTCGAACTCGAAGTACACGCTCCTGTAGGGGAGGGCCCCGAACCTGTAGTCCATGTGCTCGTCTATGGCCCCGCAGTGGAACACGTGCTCGTAGTCGTCCAGGTTCAGCGAGGATGCCTCCGTGTTCAGGGACACCTCGATGTTGGGGTGGTCCAGCATCCTCTCGATCATTGTCGTGTAGCCTTCGAGGGGGATTCCCTGATACGTGTCCTGGAAGTAGCGGTCGTCCCTGCTGAGGTAGACCGGGACCCTTGCCGTGACCGCACCGTCCACACCCTCGGGGGAGGTGCCCCACTGCTTGGTGGTGTAGTGGAGGAACACCTTCTCGTAGACGTAGTCGGCGAGGAACTTCAGGTCGGGGTCGTCCTGGTTGCCGAACTCCATGATGGGGATCTTCCTGTTGTATTGGAACTTCTCCAGGAGTTTGGATTCCAATCTGTCTGCCAGTTCCCCGGGGAACACGTCGCGGATGGTGTTGAAGTTGAACGGGATGGTGGTCTCTATCCCGTCTATGAGGGCGATGACCTTGTGCATGTATGTGTTGAATCCGGTGAATTGGCGGAGGAACCTCCAGACGTCGTCGTTAGACGTGTGGAAGATGTGGGATCCGTACTTGTGGATCATTATGCCGTTGTCGTCGCGGTAGTCGTAGCAGTTCCCGGCGATGTGGTCCTTGCGGTCGATCACAAGCACCTTCCTGTCGAGTTTCGTTGCGATGAGGTTGGCCATGGTGGCACCGGATATCCCGGCACCGATCACGAGAACGGGGTGTTCGGAGGACACGGGGGCATAATCGATACATCCTGTATAAGTCTATTTTTAAAATAGTGGAGGAAAGGGGTTTGGAGGGGGTTCGAACCCCCTCGTTCGGGTCCGATTCAACCCTTTCTGGTGTAGTAATAGGTGACGGCCGCGATGACGATCACTATCGCGATGACCGCACCCAGGATTATCCACTGGGTGTTGTCCTCCACCACCTCGGAGGCCGCTCCCGGGGTCTCCTCGGCGATCATGTAGACGGAGAAGTGGGGGAGGGTCATGTCGATCTTTCCGTTCTGGTACTTGGAGTCCATCATGGCCTTGATCCCCAGGTCGTCGACGAAGTAGACCACGACGTCCATGGCGGGGTCCTTTTTGACGTAGTCCATGGTCACATGGGCCTTTCCTCCGAAGTCGGGCAGGGGTTGACCGTTGATGGTGATGCCCAGTTCGTAGAAGGCATTTTCCCCTATGGTTCCGGCCTGCTTGTCGGTGAGGTCCGCCTTCTTTCCGGGGATGAAGGTCATCCTGATGTCCCCGTTCAGTCCGGACAGGGTCTTCACAGCCATCCCGTCGAACCTGACGTCCACGGAGGTTCCGGTGACGAGCAGCTCCGTCCCGGAGTCCTTCAGTCCCTGAAGGGCATCGCCGAACACGGCGGTCCCGTCGGTGGTGGTGACGGCGATCACCGGCGTGGCGGTGGAACCGGCGACGGTCGCGGCCTTCTTCGCTGCGGAGACCGCATCCGTCATGGTGTCTTTAGAGATGACCTGGACGGTGGCGGTCACGTTTCCGGAATCCGCGGACGCCCGGACGTTCCCGATCGTCGCGGTCGCGGAGACGGTGCCGTCGGTCGCGGTGTTCTTCCAGACATGGATGTTTCCGTCCGTGTAGGATTCGGTGACGTTTCCGGACTGGTCGACGGTGGTGACGTATCCCTCGGAGTAGGTGAAGACCGCGGAGACGACGACGTCGGACTGGACGTTCGACACGGTGTAGACGACCTTGGCCCCGACGGGGTTCCCTCCGATGACGAGGTCGGTGAGCATGTAATTCTCATCGGCGACGACGGTGATCCTCACGGAACCTCCGGCCACGACCTCGTTCCTGTCGGCGGTTATGGTTCCGTCCCCGTTCTGCTGTATGACGACGTCGTAGATGTCGGTGACGGGTTTCCACTGTGCGTAGAGGGTCACATCAGAGGTGACGACGAGGGTGGATCCGACGCCATAGGATGTTCCGGAACCGTCCGCGGCGGTGTTCCACCCCTCGAATGCGTATCCTTCCCTTGCGAGGTCCCCCGCTTCGGCGACGATCGCATCGGTTCCGTTCACGTAGACGGCGGACTGGGGTGCGGTACCTGAGGTGTTGCCGTTCCCGTCGTAGGAGACGGTGTATTCGGTGACGTCCCTGAATGTAGCGTCGACCCTCCATTCGGTAGCGGGGATGGTGAATGCCCTGGTGAGGAGGATGTTCTTCACGACCTCGTTTTCACCGTCGTTGTAGGTGAGGGTCATGGTGTCGATGACGTAGTTCTCCTTCACGGTCAATCCGAGTGCGATGCACTCGGGGTCGAGGGTGGGGAGGACGTACACCTGGTTGCCATCGTCGTTCACGAGGAGGGGGTCCGCGACGGTGGCCTGGTCGACGATCTGGAATCCCATCTCCATGGAGATCACGGGGTATTCCGGATACCCGGTCTCGAATGCGAGGGTGCCCTTCGCGAGGTAGATCCCCTCCACATCGGTCTCGAATGCGGCGACGGGGGTGTCCCAGACATCGGATCCCATGGATCCGACGAGTCCGTTGACGAGTTTCTGGAAGTTGTCCGCACCGGTCTCGGTAACGTATCCCGTCAGGTCGAAGACCATCTCATCGTCCCCGATGTCGGTGGTGAAGGTCACGGAGTTCATGAGACCGGTCATCCCGATGACCTTTCCGAAGACCATGTTGTACATGTACGCGTACTCGAACCCGAGGATCTTGTCGCATGTGAATCCGTCGACGGATGCCAGGGCATCCTTGACTGACATGTATCCCCCGAGGTTGTAGGTGTTTACGGACACCACGGGCATGCCGGTGTACTGGAGGTCGACGATCCCCTGGAGGTCTCCGAGGAATCCGATGGCCATGTCGTTGACGTTCCTGAGGACGAGGCGGACCTCGGTGGATGTGGTGGGGAGGTCCTCCCCGTCCATGTTCCTGTCTATGACGATGTCGTATGCGAGGTACTCCTGCTGGTACGTCGCCTCGAGGTTCCAGATGTTGTCATAGGCATCCTTCACAAAGGTGTATGCGAACGCCTGGATGTTTCCGAAGTCGGGTTTCCCGTCATCGGCGATGGTGTATCCGTCGACGGTGATGGTGTATCCCTCGGCGGCATCGACGATCTTCCCGATGATCCCGTTGATGTCGATTTCGGCATTCTGGAATGCGAAGAGGTCGACGACGACGTCGATCCCGTCGTCGTCCATGGTCAGTTCCAGGAACGGGTGTTCGGGGTCGGCGGACGTGACGATGCCGTCGATGACCGTGTTGGCATCCGTGACGAACCGTTCGCCGGATGTGAGGTCGCCCTCCTCCGCGGAGTACCCGTCCCAGTCGGGAACGACCGCGAGGCAGAGTGCGACGGCGAAGGCCACGGTCGCCAGTGCTGTTATGTGTGTCTTGTTCATGTTACCACTCATCGGATTCCGGAGCCGGTGTACCACGGATGGAATCGATGTGTTCGCAGTGGCCGATGTTGCTTATAAACGGGGAGAAAGGTTCCACGGGGATGATGTAACTCCCCGTGGGTTTGGATTCAGGTCCTGAGGCGCATGTATACGACTGTTCCGACCACGATGGCGATGGCCGCCAACCCGATGATCAGGTACGTCCATGGGAACCCTGATTCCTCGTGGACCCCGTCGTCGGTGATGCGGTACAGGGACAGGCTGTCCGTCTGGAACACCACCTTCCCGTCTTCGACCTTGAAGGTGCGCGGTTCGATGGAACCGTTCCCGTTCAAACGGTCCACCGATGTCACCCTGCCCTCCGGGGTGTAGTCCACCGACACGTATGCGGTCCCGCCGAGTTCGGAGACCGTTCCGTCGTTGATCTCTATGCTCACGACGGTCATGGGGCCGGCGGCATCCCTCTGGGAATCGTTCATGTCGTCCTTCGAGGCGATCGAGATGTCGAATGTCGCATCACCTTCGGAGAAAACATTCCCCAACGTGTCCTTGGGCAGCTTCAGAGAAATCCCGTTGCATTCGACGGTCAGGGAGTTCACATCGACCTTCGGGATGGTGGCCGGTCCCGTGGACACGACCGTCAGGTCCAGGGGTGCGTTTCTTCCGGTCTGGCTCTCCGCTATCGACGCCATGTTCTCCAACGAATCCATGACGGTGGATTCCATCCTCTGTCCCGGAAGGATGACGGTGGCGACCGTCGTGGAACCGTTTTTCGTCACTGAGGATACTGCCTTCAGGTCACCCGAGGTCACCACGGATTCCAGAAGGTCCGTCCCGTTCTGGGATTCCACCTTCGTGAGCACGGTTCTGCATCCGTCCACGGTGGATTCGATAATCGTGGATACCGTTCCGTCGTCGTTGACGACGGTGGATGTCCCCGGCGCGGGTACGAATTCCACGGAGAGGACATGGTCCGATGACACGGTTATGGTCTGAACGGCGGATGCGGGGATATCCGTGCCGTCCAGTTTCACCGAATCTATGCGGAATCCGTTGTCCGGAATCAGGTTGATGGTGAACGTGTATCCCAACGGGTGTCTGACCCTGTCCGGATTCGCTATGCCCTCCCCCGTGACCTCCACGGTCACGTCGTGGAACGGCAGCGCCTTCCATTGTGCCGTCAGGACGAGGCTTCCGGCGGGCATGGTCGCCGGTATCCCCGGTTCCCATCCGAGGAAACCGTATCCGTATCTGACGGGTGCTTCGGGAATCGGAATCGCCTTGCCGTATGTGACGAGGATGGAATCCACGGGTGTCCCGCCTGCGGAATCAAACGTCACTAGGTATTCGTTGATCTTCCACTGGGCCTTCACGGTCGTGCCCTTCCAGGGCATGGTCGCCGGCAGTTCTGGGGACCATCCCATGAACGTGTACCCCTCGCGGGTCGGATCCTCAGGTTTGGTCACGGGGGTTCCGTATTCCTGGGTCATCGGTTCGACCGATGAACCGCCTGCGGAATCGAACGTGATGGCGTACGTCCCCACCTCCCAGACGGCGTACAGGAAGACGTCCGAATCAATGGGGATGACGTCGCCTTCGTGATAGGCGGTCCCGGTGCCGTCGGGGGAGGTGTTCCACTCCCTGAACTCGTGGCCGGTGAACTCCATGCCCCCCGGTCCGAGGACGGTGACGTCACCTTCGTGACCGGCCGTGTCCCTGGGCACATGTCCGTCGTAATCCGCGTTTCCGTCGTATACGATGTAGTTCCCCTCGCCACCGGTGAAGGTCCAGATGGCGTGGAGCGTGACATCCTTCGTCATTTCCACCGCATCCCCTTCGCGATAGGCGGTCCCGGTGCCGTCGGGGGAGGTGTTCCACTCCTTGAACACATGACGGATCATGTAGATGTCGGATGAACCGGCGACGGTCGCATCGGAACCGTGGGCGTACGGAGTCCCGTCCTTCGGAACATCGCCGTTACCGCCGTTCAGATCATAGGACAATACGAATGCCGAACTGACCCAGGATCCCGTGACGTGTGATGCGATGTCCATGGTCCCCCTGACCGATTCTGATACGGAGAGGTATTCGATGGTTCCGATCCCGTGTTGTTGGGAATCGACGATCTGGCACGTCTCCCCCGGGACCATGTCGAACATGGTCCCGTAGGAGGAGAACAGGAATCCCGACGATTGGAACCTGGACAGGTTCCTGATGGACGATCCGTTGAAGGAACCGGTGGCACCGTGTTCCAGTCTCCCCTCGGACACATCCGCATCCCCTCTCACGTGGATCATGGCGCCGGGGGTTCCGGAGACGGTCCCCCTGAACTTCCCCTCGATAATCATGGTCCCGTCGATGTTCAGCATCGCGGTGTCGGGATACCAGGGTGATGCCGCAAGGGTCTCGGGTCTCGGGTAGTGCTTGTCCCTGAACTCCGTGGAATACAGTCCGGGGAACACCTGCAACTCCCCCTTCACCCTCAGGACGGCGTCGGATGAGACGGTCATTTGTGCACCCGGAAGGAGTCTGAAACCGTCGTTGACGACGTATTCCCCGTTCCTGAGCGTGTAGCTGTAGTTGTAGGGGACGGAGAACACCGTTTCCGCCGTGTCCGCGGATTCCCCTCTGAAGTGGATGACGATGGAGCCCGTTTCGGCACCGCCGGATATGACGATGTCCTTCCTTCCGATGTCGCGGTATATGTTACTCTCCCAATCCTCCTCCAGATACGCCCTCGGTTCGTATGTGGACGTGTATGTGGAGCCGGGGGACAGGACGATGAACCCGTCGTCCTTCCCGATGAGGGTCACCTCCGCCTTGTTGTACTGTTTGTCGGCGTAGAGGTTCATCATACCCATGAGGACGGAGCCGTGTTCCATCTTGAACTGGGATTGGATGTTGATCACCGCGTATCTGTCGAAGGGGGACTGTCCATCGGTGTACTGCACATAGACGCAATCGCCTCCCACGTAATCCGTGACCACGAACGGTTCGTAGATCCTGGAACCGTCTTTGCAATCCACCATGCCGGTTCCCTTGATGTATCCGTGGCATCTCAGGACGCCCCCGTCGTTCACGGTGATGGAGCCGTTGTTCCTGACGACGGAGTGTTCCCCCGAGGTGTGCCCCTGGTAGTCGAAGGTGAACGGTCTGGACATCACGCCCCCGACGACGAGGGTCCCGTCGACCCTCATGGTGGTTCCGGAGGGGACGGTCAACGTGATGTGCACCCTGTCGTTGTGATGGATCTTCGCCGTGGTGGAATCCATGTCCGCCCCGTCCATGGTCCCGTCCGCATCCCTCTCATCGGAGTAGGGTATCACCAGGACGACCCCCTCGGGAACGGTGACGTCCGAGGGGAGGGTGTGGTCCTGCAGGAGGAACACCACGTCCCCGTCGACGGATGCCGACAGGGCATCCTTCAAAGACGGGAACGTGTCGTTCCCGATGGCCGCCACATCGCCCGTCGACGCATCCGCATGCGGGATGAGGGTGATGCAGGCCATCGCAACGACCAGTAGGGTGGTCGCGATTATCTTGTACATGATTCGTGATGGGTACGTTCGTATTTAAGGCGCATCGGGTTAATAATCCGACATCCATACGGGTGCCATGAATGGGATGAACAAGGCGGTCGTGTCGATCGTCTATGGAATTGCACTCTTGTTCACCGGGGCGTGTCTCGCGTTCTCGGTGTTGGAACTTCAGAAGACGGGCGTCCCGAGGTTGGAGGTGTTCTCGCCGCTGTTCGATGCGTCCGGAATCACCGGACCCTTCTCGCAGGCGTATGCGGACGTCATGGAACTCCTCTTCGGATGGGGCGGTGTGGAGGCGATGTATGCCGTGATGGTCGTGGGATTCGTCTTGGCCGTAGCCGGGATGTTCACCGGATACCCCTTGGACGTCAAGGGCGTGGGTAACCGTGCGGAGGTCATCTGGACCGAGAGGCCGAATGCGGCGGTCAGGTGCCTCTCTGGACCCTGGGGTTTGATCACGGCGGCGTACGGCAGGAACAGGTATCTCGTCATACTGCCGATCGCGCTCCTCCCACTGTACGGATGGTGGTCGCTGATACTCACGATATCCATGGTCCCCGTGTTTGTGGTCGTCAAACTGGTCATCGGTGTGATGGTCGACCGTGCCAGGAGGAGGGACAGGGAGGCCTACGAAAGGGACACCCAGTATGCCGTCTGCCCCGTGTGCAAGAGGAACTTCGACTACCCCCAGGTGCGTTGCGGTTGCGGCATTGTGCTGGATTATCCCGTCCCCGGAATCCACGGAATCGGCAGGATCACATGCAACAACGGACACGGCATGGACTGCAGGGCCGGACTCAGGGATTCCCTGAAGACCGTGTGCCCCTATTGCGGGGAATCCATCGAGACCCGTGAGTCCAGACCGATATGCATATCGCTGGTCGGCTCCGTCGGTTCCGGGAAGACGACCCTGATGCTGTCGGCGGTGGATTCGATACAGAAATCCGCCGTGAGACATGGCGTCAACACGGATGCGGTGACCCCCGGGATAGGGTCGTCCGCGATCGCGGGAAGGATGGATGTCCCCGCGACCCCGGAGGGGGAGCTGGATTCGGAGTGTCTGTTCATAAGGTCCCCGTATCTGCACGGAAGGGAGCTCGTCTTCAACGACATCTCCGGAAGGGAGTTCGAACCCCGCAAGGACAGGTTCATCTTCCAGGAGTACTACTCCTACACCGACGGGATCGTGTTCTGCGTGGATCCGTTGAATCTGGATTCACGCACGTCGAAGATAAGGCCGATGGACGTCTTCGAATCCTTCCATTTCATATTCACCCGCGTCAAGGGTTTCGGGCCGGAAACCGTCTCCAACGTCCCGCTGGCGCTGGTGCTCACCAAGAGGGATGTGACGGGTGTGGACGACGACGGGGTCGAGGATTATTTGCGCGACAACGGACAGGGGGAGTTCGTGAGGATCCTGAAGTCCTTGTTCTCCGACGTTCGCATGTTCTCCGTGTGTTGTTTCGAGGACTCCTCCAGACCTGTGTGGTGGATCATGGAGTCCAGTGACCCCGAGCTTGTGGAACACGTGCCTTTGGAATGAACGATGACGGCCACCCAGAAGTCTTCGGGTGGCCGTCTTAAACTTTTTCAATAGGGTTTTTCAGAGTTCGCCCTTCCTCAGGAGGACGAAGACGAGTACGAGGATCGCGAAGGTTCCGGCACCGGCGACCGCAACGGCGACGGCGGGGGTGAGGTCCTCGGGTTCGGA
Source organism: Candidatus Methanomethylophilaceae archaeon (assembly GCA_017507885.1). Taxonomy (GTDB): domain Archaea; phylum Thermoplasmatota; class Thermoplasmata; order Methanomassiliicoccales; family Methanomethylophilaceae; genus Methanoprimaticola. The sequence goes on from JAFVZY010000098.1 coordinate 46,679, forward strand.
TTCGGTCTCGGGGATGATGGGTTGCTCGTCGACGGGGGTGTACATCACATACAGTCCCTCGGAGGGTCCGGTGATGGTGAGCTGTCCACCAGAGTAGGTTCCGGCGTTCCTCACGGTGATGTTCCCGAGGTCGTCCATCATGCAGACGTTGTGGGGGAGGCTGACGTTGAATCCGCTGAAGTATCCGGGGAACGTCATGGTGACCGCACCGTTCTGGGGTACGGTACTGAAGTCGATCGAGAAGCTGTACAGGTTTCCACCCTGACGCTGCGCGGTGGTCTTCTGTGCGGTGTTGAGGGTCTTGCCCATGTCGAAGACGACGTCGACGTTCTGGGAACCGGTGCGACCGGTCTTGTTGATGTCGATGACGATGCGTGTGCCGTCGGAGAGTTCTTTACTGAAGTCGACACTCTTCTCCGCAGGTATCGTCACGGTCTCGGTCGCCGCATCGGATTCCGAAGCGGACCAGGGGACGATGGTGAGCACCAGTGCGGCCAGCACGACGAATGCCATCGTTTTTCTTGCATGCATGAACCTGCAATCCCCTTCTTTCTAAATAAGCTATCGGGAAGGTGGATGGAGAATGATGTCCCGGAGGATGTTGGATTACCCATCCGACGATTGACCAACCGTTAAATAACATAACGGTATGGAAACGCAGGGATGGTTTGGAAGAGGATGCATCTAAGGTACCTGTGGTGAGCGTCATCATACCCGTGTTGAACGGGGAGGAATACCTCGAATCCATTGTGGGGCATGTGATGTCCCAGACGTTCGACTATTGGGAGATCGTCATCGTCGTATCCAGCAGGTGCACCGACTCCACCCCGGACATCGCTCGGCGTCTGTCCGACGGCGACAGGGTACGCGTCGTGGATTATGTCGACACCGGGGCGTTGGGCGGTTCCAAGAATGCGGGCCTCGACGAGTCCCGCGGAAGGTACGTCTGGTTCCTGGATGTCGACGACATCCCTTCCTCACTTTATCTCTCCACTCTTGTGGAGATCGCCGAGAGGGAGTCGGCGGATGTGGTGGGTTGCAACTACTTGTACTCGGTGGAACGCGGTCCCTTCGAGGACCCGAAGGGGGAGTTCTCCGTGGATGTCATGGATTCCCGGGAGGCTTTGAGACGCCGTGCCACGGAGAGGTTCCCCGTGGCGTCATGGTCAATGATCTACAGGAGGTCCATGGTCTTCGACAACGGGATCCGTTTCGAAGATGGCTTCTCCGAGGACATATCATTCACCGTCAGATCCCTGATGGCTTCGGGGACCGTCTGCTACTGCCACCGGCCTTTGTACAAGTACATGAGGACGCCCGGGTCCATCTGTCAGAGTAGCAGGGATTCCAGAGGCAGGTCCGAGGTGGACCGTTACAACCATCTGGAGGCTTCCCTGCATCCGGAGGACCCCGACAGGGACTTCCTGGCCAGGAGGTTCACCCTTACCCGCATGAGGTCCGCGGGACACATGACGTTCAAGGGATTCCTGGAGTATGTGTACAGCGACGAGTATCTGGAGATGGTGTCGAGGAACCGTTCACCCCAGGTGTGCTTCGAGTGCGCATGTCAGTATGTGGTCCCGTACATTTACTTCGGTTCCATACGTTTATTCTTTAGGATATATTATTATAACTCAGGGAGATACTTCACTCATCTAAGGCGTAAGCTGAGGTGAGTTTTTGGAAAACGAGATGAGAGGTGTCGGATCAACCCTGCATTGCTACGATAGGAACTACTACCGTCCCGATCTCTGTCCCAGGGAACCCCGGGTCAAAAGCGTACCGGATGTAATCGATTTCAACCATTCCTTGGCGAGGTTGGAACCGATTCTGCTTTTCGCCGGATTCAACATCGGGGAGGCGCGGATAATAATCGCTCTTCTGATCTACGAGAGGCTGGGTGCAAGAGACCTTCTCAGATTGACTGGAATGAAGCAGTCCGCCGTTTCACGTTCGCTTGATACGTTGAACTACCACGGTCACCTTCTGGTGAGGGTCGGTAAGGACAAAGGGAGGCCGTATCAGGTGTACAGTCTGAAATACACCCCGAAGGAGGTCGTCGCAATGATGAAGGACAGGTTGAAGGAGCGTGAGGACGATCTGGACGTCCTCATGGATGTTCTGGAGTTGAGTGAATGATGCGGACCGACTACGAATCCATCCGTTGGGAGGATGGGGTCGAACTTGCACCATGGGTGGAGAGGACCTCGTTCCCGGAGCAGCTGCGCTTCGGGATGGGTTTTTCCAAAAAATACGATTACAAGGCGGGGAAGGTGTGCATCTTCAGCACCACCGGTTCCTGCACCGCAGGGGACATCCTCTGTGACTATTCGAACGAGTTTTCCGATGTTTGTATATCATCGTATTCCTCCGCGAGGTTGCCCGGCTGGGTGGATTCGGATACGGATCTGTTCCTCGTCTCCTATTCCGGTTCCGTCGGGGAGTTGAAAGGTGTTCTGGAGAAGGCCAAGCAATCTGGGTGTAGGATTCATGCCGTCACCTCCGACAGGGATTGGGAATTGATCCACGGATTGGATTGCGACGTCTGCATTCTTCCCAAAGGCATGGCTTCTGATTGTGCCACGGGTCTGATTCTCGGTGCTTTGGTAGGGATGTTGGATTCCCTTGGAGTTTCTGGAATCAGAGATGATTTCGAGGCTATGGTTCCTGTGTTACGGGAATATCGTGATTTTTTCCTTCTCGATGACGATTGGTTAAAGGGCATGAGGTGTTTTTTCAAGGGAAAAGTCCCCTCGTTCTACAGTTATCCTCATATGCGTTCAGTCGGAAAGAGGTGGAGAACGACTTTTATCAAGGAAATTGGAGATTTGGCTTTTGATTCTGAATTTCCCGAATTCAATCACAATGAGATTGTTGGTTGGGCGGATGCCAAGGAACATTCTTGGGATCTTTTGCCTGTGTTCTTTTCTAGAGGTGTTGTCCTTAACATGAATGATGCTATCCTGAGTTGTACTTTGGAGGTGTTGGATTCCAAGGGACGCGATTATTTAATTATAGATTTCGAGGGTTGCAATGATTTGGAGAGGATTCTAAAGGGCGTGATGATGGCTGATTTCGTGAATTTCAAAGGGTGTTTGCAGTGAAGAGTGTGGAAGAGCAGTTGGCCAATTTTGTCGAGGATTTGGAGCAGAGCATCCAGTATCAGGTAAAATCCAATATTTTTTGTAAGAATGTTCTTCTTTGTGGGATGGGTGGATCTGGATTCAGTGGGATGTTTGTTTCCGATTATTGTTTTGAAGATTCGAAGATACCGATTAAGACCAACGGAAATCCGTATCTTCCAAAGTGGGTGTCAGACGATACGTTGTTGGTAATATCCAGTTATTCTGGGAACACTGTTGAGGTTTTGCAGATGTTTCTGGATGGTATTGAGAAAGGATGTAGAATTATCACTATGTGTTCTGGAGGTAAATTGAAAAAACTTGCTGATGAATATGAAGTTGAATGTATTTTACTTCCAGAGGATATGCAACCGCGTCATGCGATAGGGTTTATGATTGGGTATACCTTGGCTATTATGGATAAGGTTGGGGCCGTGAATGATTTGGAAGATGTTCGTGGTTGCATAGTTGGGTTGAAAGCATATCGTGATTCGTTGAGTGATTATAAATCGGATAATGAGGCTAAAAGAATAGTCAAAATGATTGAGGGGTGTGTTCCGATGATATGCATCGATCCAAGTTTGATTTCTATAGGTTTTAGATGGAAGACCCAAATCAATGAAAATTCCAAGAGGGTTGCGTTTAAGCATGTGACCAAAGACTCGATTGTGAGAATTGTGGATGCTTGGGGAGATTCTCATAGGAGGGAGTTTGCGTTGGTATCCATGTTAGGTTATGATGATGGTTTTGTTGATAGTAACCGTATGATAATTGTCAAAGATGGTTGTATTGATAATTCGATTCCGTTTATGGGTTGTTTTATCCATTGTGATTCTATGGTTGAAGGGATGTTAAAATATCTTATTCTTGGTGATTATATGTCTTTGTATCTTGCTAAAAAGAGCGAAGTGGAGCCTACTGCAGTACCTTCAATTACAGATTTAAAAAATAGAATGAAACAAATGTTTTGTAGAATGAATATTTCAGATTTATTTAAGTAAGTGATTTATTATTGAAAATAACATTTTGATGGATGGGTGTGAGACAATAGATATTTCAAATCATTTAAGGGAAATATATGAATCCCGCAATATACTTCATTCTTTGATAATAAAGAACTTATTTGGCAGATATAGAAATACATACTTCGGATTTGCATGGCATTTTTTTACTCCAGCTATAATGATGCTTGTTTATTTTTTTGCATTCACCCAGTTGAGAACAGCACAACTCGATAATTTTTGGATTTATCTTGGATCTGGTTTATTTCCTTTTACATTCATGGTGACCAATCTTACTGGAGGTTCTGGAACAATTGTTTCAAATTCAGGGATGATTAAAAAAATGTATTTTCCTCGCGAAATACTGGTCTTATCGCAAGTGATTAGTACGTTTATAATAATGCTTTTAGGTTATGTAATTATTGTGATTGCGATGGTGATTACTGGGTTTGAATTGAGTATTACAATTTTATTGTTACCTATTATATTTCTATTGATGTTTTTATTTGTATATGGGTATACTCTATTATTTTCATCTATCGCAGTATACAGTAGAGATTTACAATATTTCTTATCATCAATTAGTATAGTTTTTATTTTTATGACTCCCATGTACTTCACTGTAGATTCTGTAGCAGGTCCATTAAGTACACTGATATGGTTTAATCCTTTTACCTATTATATAGAGTCAATTCATCAGTTGGTATTTTTTGGAATTGTTCCTGACTTGGGGTTGTTAGCAATGTGCTTATTGTTGCCTATGATATCAATGGTAGTTGGGCAATACGTATTCAATCGTCTAAAGAAAGGGTTTGCGGAGAGACTGTAATGGAAGAAAATAATGCAATTATATTAAAAAATGTAACTAAGTCTTTTTCTGTTGATATTGTTACGGTAGACGCTAAAAAGAAGTTATATAAAAACAGTGTTAAACGGTCAAAGAACATTGTTATTGATGACATATCATTGGAGATAAAGAAAGGGGATGTTTTAGGGATAGTTGGGAGGAATGGTTCTGGAAAAAGTACTTTATTATCATTAATTGCAAAAATATTAGTTCCCGATGAGGGATTGGTAGTTTGTAATGGAAAGGTTGCATCAATTTTAGAGTTGGGCATGGGTTTTCATCCAGATATGACTGGGCGGGACAATATTTACTTAAAAAGTGAACTCTATGGTTTTGATAAAAAAGAGATTGATAAAAAAATAGATACGATTATAGATTACTCAGGTATTCGTGGATATATAGATAATCCTGTTAGAACCTATTCATCTGGAATGATGGGTAGATTGGCCTTTTCAATAATGGTTAATGTGGAATCAGATATAATGATTGTTGACGAGGTATTAAGCACGGGTGATGCAACTTTTTCGTTAAAAGCACGTGAACATTTTAGAAAGATGGCAAAAACAAAAAAGACAATTGTGTTTGTGTCCCATAATTTACATGATTTGGAATCGATGTGCAATCGCATAATATGGATTGAAGATGGAAAAATCGTTGAGGATGGAAAACCTTCAACCGTGGTATCACATTATCAGAATGCTATGATATCTTCTCCAGAGATAATATATGATTTGGCCATGGGTGGTGTATCAAAAGCTCAATATGATTTAGCTTTAATGTATAAATGTGGTAATTTTTTTGATAGAAATTATGACATGTATCGTGAGTTGTTAAAGAAATCTGCTGAGCAGGGGTATATAAAAGCTCAAATTGAATATGCTGATGTGTTGATGGATAGTAATCCGACAGAGGCTTTGATTTATTTACAATCCGCAGCATTAAAGGGCGATCAATTTGCTAAGCAGAAGTTATCTATGATTAATTCGAATTCAGATAATGACTATGCTGTATTGGATGATATTTTAAAGAAAGCGATGCATAGCAACGACTCTACATGGGTATATAGATATGCGGAGTTTAAATACAGATGTGCAAAGAGTATGGATGATTATGCTGAAGCATTTGGTTATTATTTGAGAGCTGCTGAATTAGATAATGTATCAGCGATTTATCAGATAGCTATAATGTATCGTGATGGAATCGGTATTGGAAAAAATTATATCGAAATGGAGAAGTATTTGAAGATGGGTGTAAACCATAACCATCTGCAAAGTATATTGTTGCTTGCGGATATATATTTGCAAGGTAAATTACTTCAAAAAGATGAGAGTCAAGCTTTAAATCTGTATACAAAAGCTGCTGAAATGGGTAATGCTGGGGCATTGTTTAAGCTAGCAACATTTTATTCCGAAGGAATTGGTGTTGAAGCAGATGTCGAAAAATCTAATAAGTATTATAAAAAATATAATGATTCCTTACTGAACATATATCGCACATGGGCATTTGAGTATATTAAAAATAATAAAACTGGGGTGGATTCATTGACCAGCATATTAAGTTCAAGTGTACCGATTATCAATTCTGCGATGATAAATGCCTTGTTATCCAACAGTGAGTCGTGTAAAGATGATGTTCATAAAAATATAGAATCATTATGTTTGTTGTCCGACAATGATAATATTGAATCTATCAAGATTCTTGGAAAGATGTATGTTGAGGGGGTGGCCGTGGACCGGAATCCGGGCAGGGCCCTGTCACTTTTCGAGAAGGGTGCCAAATTGGGCGATCCCTGGTGTAAAAATAAATGTGCGGAGATGTATCGCGACGGGGTCGGTACCGTTGCGGATGTCTCAAAATCCATACACCATCTGAATGATCTCGCTGAACGCGGCAATGTACAGGCCATATCCAGTCTGATTAACATATACCTGGGGATGAGTGATGCCCCCGAGGAGGAGGTGATCGCCCTTGTAGGCCTTCTGGAAAACCTGGCCAATACGGGCAACGTCGAGGCCTGTAAGCGTCTGGGTATCTTTTTCATGGATGGGGTGGCCGTGGACCGGAATCCGGGCAGGGCCCTGTCACTTTTCGAGAAGGGTGCCAAATTGGGCGATCCCTGGTGTAAAAATAAATGTGCGGAGATGTATCGCGACGGGGTCGGTACCGTTGCGGATGTGAAAAAAGCAATAAGGTGGTGGATGGAATGTTGAAAGATGAAATTGTTCAGCAATTGAACCATCAGATAAGATTGTTGGATTCAATAGAGAAAAAAAAAGAAAATGTAAATAAAGATGCAAAAATTGTAAATTTTGTAAGTGTAGGTTATAATTGTGAAGTTTCGATGAGAATAATCGATTGTTTTGGCTTAATTGATTCATTTCCTTGGTCGTGGGCATATTGCTCTGATTTGCATTCTTTATTAAAGATATTATGTGATTCCGATTATCTGTTGAAATCAGATGTTGAAGTGGCCTGGGGGGGTAAAGGAATAAGATATGTTAATCCAGATATTACATTCCACATAAGAAAAAGTGTTATTCATAACAATGTGATAGATGAGCATGAATTTAATGAGCAATATTTGGAATTAAACAGTCGTTTGAAACATATGATGGATAAGTTTGGAGATTTATGCAAATCCCGTGTCGAGACTGTTTTTTTGATGAAGATTCCTCCAAAATATTTTATCAATAAAGAATACATGATATCGATAAATGTATTGTTAAAAGAGATATGTGATGTATTTGAAAAAATCAGCGATATTGATTTTCAATACAAGATTAATGTTGTATTATCTAGAGAATATCCTATTGATGAAATTACATTTACAAATGATCATTTGGTTATAGATTATGTAAAATGTTATTCTCATGATAATTTAACAGATGTCGGTGGAGATTTGATTGGGTGGTACAATATCATCAATAGATATACGCCCGTATCTTTGGAATATTATTTGCAATGTATTTCTAATAGGTTGAAGAAACGTATCAATACTCTTGACAATAAAACAACGGAATTGTTACATTCGTCGAAGTTGTTTGAAACAGATCAGCTTTTTTTTGGAAAAATCAATTATTGTCCAGCGGATTCATATTTACATTTTAATTATTGTTACGAAATGGCAAAAAATGGAAATACTACATTTCAGCGTAGATTATCTCAACTATATTATGAAGGAAAAATTGTTGCTCGGAGTATGGATCAAGCAATTTTTTGGTCAAAATTAAGTGTTAAAAGTAATAACATAATGGCGATTAACGAATTGATTGGTTTATTATTAATGCGTAATGCGATAGGTGATGATGAAGAGGCATACAAATTAGCAATTATTTCTTCAAATACTAAGGATCCAAGTATATTGATGAGATTATCCAAAATGCAGAGACATGGGAAAGGAACCGTCAAGGATCTGGATTCCGCCATAGTCAATCTCCGTCTAGCTGCGGAATCCATCATCGGTGCCAACTATGATCTTGTGGATGCTTTGCAGGAACGTGGGGGCCCGGACGATCTCAAG
>JAFVZY010000099.1 GCA_017507885.1 Candidatus Methanomethylophilaceae archaeon
AACGCGTCCCCCACGAGCCTGTCGTATTCGGGGTACATGTCCACCGCCTTGTCGATGGCGTTGGAGAGTACGGAGGATATCGCCTTCGTCTTCAGGGACGGTTTGTCCGTATCGTCGTCCACCAACTCCCATTTGGTCAGGATGGTTGTGTACGCCGCCATCTTCTCCATCATGTCGGAGTCCGCATGCGGCTTCTCCAGGACGCAGATCCTTCTGCTGGTCCCTTCGAAATCCAGGGCCTCGCCCATGAGTCCGTCCAGAAGGATGGTGTTGAACGTCATGTCGTAGTTCACGGTGGCGGTGCCTCTGAGGCCGAACACCGCCTTGAGCTGGTGGCAACCCTCGCAGTAGTATCTTCTGTACCTCTTCATGTCCAAGGGCTGCAGTCTGCCGTAGGAGGGGACGGTGTATCCGAACATCGACGGCCCATCGGCCCATCGGTTTAATTGTTGTCGGTTCCGTGATGTCTGGCCATGTGCCTCGGAGGGTGTTTGATTTAAATACTACCGCCAACAGTTAAATATTGGGAAAGGGTACGGCGGGACGTACCGAAAACTGATTTCGGTAAGGTGAATTCAAATGAAGTACGATGCAGCGAATGTAGAGAACCTGACTGCACTTTACGAAAGCCAATCCCCCTCCGCGTTCATCGCGTTCTCCATGCACAGTCTTCCCGAGCACGACCACAACGAGCGTTACGACAAGGGAGACCACGAGGGCAACTCCAAGTGCGACTACTGTTGCTGCAACGACAGCGGATGCTGCAGCACCCCCGGATGGTACGCATGCCTCGGCGGATGCATCGTCGTCTGCTGCGCGTGCTGCTGTTACATCACGAACGGATTCAACGGCGTCTGGACCTACTGGCCCTTCTGATCGCCTGAAATTCACCCCGTCGCGTGGCATCGTGCGCGGCGGGGATTATCATGAAACCATACATCTCGGTGGTAGTCAAACCCACCCTTTTCTGTAACACCGATTGTAGCCACTGCTATCACACGCCCGAGGAGCGTGTTCCGGGCAACATGTCCCTGGACACCGTCGAGAACCTCATGAGGATGGTCTCCGAGGAGTACGACGCCGCATGGTTCATATGGCACGGCGGGGAGCCCCTGACGTTGCCCATGTCCTTCTACAAGGGCGTGATCGAACTGGAGCAGAAGTACTTCGGCAAGAACTCGTTCCGTTACGGCAACACCATACAGACCAACGGTCTCCTGTTGAACCGCAGGCTGATGGCGTACTGCAGGGAGAAGGCGATCAACATCGGGGTGTCTTATGAGGGTCCCTACAACTCCATCCTCAGACAGGGTGATGTGGAGAAGTCCCTGAACGCACTCTCCGCCAAGGAGAACAAGTATTCAGTGGGGGCCACCATCTGTGCAGAGACCGCATCAAAACAGGCGGAGCTGTACCGCTACTTCAGGGACAAGGGGACCAACCTCTCGCTTTCCCCGGTCATCCCCGCGGGATGCGCCAGATGCAACGGCACCGTTCCGGATCCCGACGAGTTCATAAAGGGAAGCATCGAGGCCTTCGACGAATGGCTCCATGATTCCGAATCCAAGATTCCGCTGATCCCCCATTACCTGTACATACTCAATTATCTCGGGGATCCCACACCCTCCGATTGTGCACACACCTCGTGTCTCACCAAGTGGTTGTGCGTGAATCCCGACGGTTCGTTGTACCCGTGTGCCAAGGCGTGTCCCCAGGAGTTCTACATGGGCAACATCAACTCCATCGGTTCCATCTCGGAGGCGTTCCAGTCCGAGGGATTCAGGAGGATCCTCCTCGGATCGGTCAAGAGGAGGGAGAAGTGCGCATCCTGTCCGATATACCGTTATTGCAACGGCGGATGCAGCATGGATGCCTATCACGAGGGTTGCCTGGAGGATAACGGCGGTGACTCCTGCAGGATATTCAGGGAGGTCTTCGGACACATCGCGACGGAGATCCAATCCATCCTGGACGAGAAGCCCGACATGTCCCGTTACAACCCCTTCGTTAGGGATGCCATCCTCGGGAAACTGGTCAATCCCAGCTCCGTGATGCAGTGAATCTCAGACGGATGCGATCGCGTCCACCTCTATCATCACTCCCTTGGGCAGTGATGCGGCCGCTATGCAGGAACGTGCGGGGCGGTTGGAGTCGAAGAATTCCGCGTACACGGAGTTGACCTGAGGGAACAGGGACATGTCCGTGATGAACAGGGTCACCTTGAGCACCTTGTCCATCGACGATCCGGAGGCTTCGATCACGTTCTTCAGATTGTCCAAAGCCTGACGGGTCTGTTCCTCCATCCCCTCCGGTACGGTTCCGGTGACCGGATTCAACGGAATCTGTCCGGAGACGTACACGATCCCGTCGTGTTCCACCGCTTGCGAATAGGGCCCCACCGCCGCGGGTGCCTTGTCCGTGGATATGATCCTCATTTCACTTCCTCCCGATTTCATCGATGTCGTATGGTGTCTCCTGATACACGTGGTAGTTCAGCCAGTTGTTGTAGAACAGCGTGGCGTGACTCCTCCAGCTCATGATCGGATCCTTGCAGGGGTCGTCGTCCTCGAAGTAGTTCTCGGGGATGCGCGGATCCATCCCGGCCGCAAGGTCCCTCTCGTACTCGTATGCGAGGGTGTGGAGGTCGTATTCGAAGTGACCCGTGATGAAGACCTCGTTCCTCTCGGATATGACGATGGCCACCCCGGATTCCTCGGACGATGACACTATGTGCAGATGCGGGTTCTTTCTTATGTCTTCGTACCTCACCTTGGTGTGACGGGAATGGGGTATGTAGAACCAGTCGTCGAATCCCCTGAGTAGGGGTTCAGTGGGGCTGATGACCTGGTGCCTGTATATCCCGGAGACCTTGTGCTCCAGCGGATGCTTGGGGATGCCGTAGTGGTGGTACAGTCCCGCCATCGCACCCCAGCAGAGGTACAGGGTGGATGTCACATTGGTCCTGCTCCAGTCCATGATCTCGCAGAGTTCGGGCCAGTAGTCCACCTCCTCGAAATCCATCCTCTCCACCGGTGCCCCGGTCACGATGAGCCCGTCGTACTTCTGGTCCCTGACCTCGTCGAAGGTCTTGTAGAACTTGTGCAGGTATTCCGACGATGTGTTGCGGGATTCGTGGCTGGCCGTCTGCAGGAGATCCACCTCGGTCTGAAGGGGACTGTTGGAGAGCAGACGCAGTATCTGGATCTCGGTCTCCACCTTGGTGGGCATCAGATTCAGGAGAAGGATCCTCAATTCGCGGATGTCCTGGGACCGGGCACGGGTCTCCCTCATCACGAATATGTTCTCGGATTCGAGGGCTGAGGTCGCAGGCAGGTCATCGGGGATCTTAACGGGCATGGCAGGTCACATCCTTTCTGTGATGCACCGTAACCATGCCCGCCTATATATGAACTACGAAAATACTATCGGTTCAGTATTCAATTCCCTTCCTAGCCTTGACCCCTCTGTCGTAGGGGTGTTTGACGAGTCTCATCTCGGTGACCAGGTCCGCATAGTCGATGATCTCCTGTGGGACCCCCCTGCCACTCAGCACGACCTCCGTGTTGGGTGCCCGCCTCTCCAGGATCCCTATGAGGTCTCCCGGGGTCAGGAGTCCGAACGACATGGAGTTGTTGATCTCGTCCAGGATGACCATGTCGTAATCCCCGGATGTCAGGACCTCCTCCGCCCTCTCCAAGCCTCTGCGCGTGAGTTCCAGATCCTCCTCGCGCGTGACCTCCCTGCCGACCATGTGGTCCGCACCCATGGGTTCCATGGTGAAGTTGGGTATCATCTCCGATGCGAGATGTTCGCCATAGGAGTTCGCGGGTTTGAGGAACTGCAGCATGACCACCCTCAATCCGCGACCGGATGCGCGGAACGCCAATCCGAGGCACGCGGTGGTCTTGCCCTTTCCGTTACCGGTGTACACGTGTACGAGTCCTAGCTTGTTCTTGATGTTCTCTTCGGGACCGTTCATGGTCGACCTCCTTCGCGTCATGAGGAATCGTCACAGCGGGTTTTAAAGGTGTTCCGCAATTCCACCCGTGGTTTTACACATGTTTAGGGACGTTTCATTCCATCGCGACAGGATATCTGTTTTCACGGATGCCCAGAGGAGGCTGTCCGAAGGCGAGATCACCGAGAAGGAATTCAAAGGCATATCCGGCGGGTTCGGAAGCTACAACGAGCGGGGCGGTAGGACGGGCATGATCCGTCTGAGGATGTGCGGCGGCCACATGGACAGGGACAAGTTGGATTTCATCATCGATGTGGCCGAAAGATACTCCATCCCGTTGATACACACCACCACCTGCGAGACGGTCCAGCTTCACCGCCTCACACCGGAGCAGATCGCGACGGTCATGACGGAGGCCCTGGACCACGGCATCAACACCCAGGGCGGCGGCGGGGACCATCCCCGCAACGTCTCGGCCACATCGTTGTCCGGTGTCGATCCCGGGGAGTACTTCGACGTGTACCCCTATGCGAAGGCGACGGAGGCGATGCTCCTGGATATCATGACCGAGTTCAGGCTTCCGAGGAAGCTGAAGGTCACGTTCTCGTCATCGCCGTCGAACGAGACCCATGCCACGTTCCGCGACATGGGTTTCGTGGCTCGTCCCGACGGTCTTTTCGATGTGTGGATCGCCGGCGGTCTCGGAAAGGGTCCGTCCATGGGGTTCAGGGTCGCCGAGGCCGTGGAGCCCTCGCATGTGCTGTATCACGTGCGTGCCATGATGGAGGTGTTCTCTGAGAACGGCGATTTCGGGAACAGGGGTCACGCCCGCACCCGCCACATGAAGGAGGATCTGGGGGAGGCCCGGTTGTCGGAGCTGTACAACGGCAGGGTGGCCGAGTTGGAATCCCGTGGGGGATTGGACCTGCACTCCGAACCCGTTGCGTTCCCCGAAAAGGCGTACATGGAGGTATCGGGGGAGCGTATCAGGCCCCAGAAGCAGAAGGGGTTGTACTACGTCACCTACAGGCCCGTGGCCGGGGAGGTGGAGCTGGAGGTGTTGAAGAGGATACGCGACGCCATACGCGACATGGAGGGTGTGGAGCTCAGGATCTCCCCGGACAGTGCGATACACGTCGTCAACCTCTCCGGCGAGGAGGCGCTCCTGGTGGAATCGGTGACGGGCGGCGGTGCGGCCACACCGTTCGAGGCGTCCGTCTCATGCATCGGGGGGACCGTGTGCACGACGGGTGTGAGGGATTCCAACGGTCTTCTGAAGAGGATGATCTCCGCCGTGAGGGATTCCGGGATTCCGGCGGATGCGTTGCCACGTTTCCGCATATCCGGTTGCCCGTCGTCCTGCGGGGCGCACCAGGTGGGCGTCGTCGGGTTGCAGGGCGGTGTGCGTACCGTGGACGGCGTCCCGGTGCCGGTGTTCAACATGACCGTGAACGGTTGCGGTCTCCAGGGGACCGAGAGGTTCGGGTTCCCCGTGGGGGCGATCCCCGAGGACCGGGTCCCGGACATGGTGGTGTTCCTTGGAAGGACCGTGGCCGACAGCGGCATGGGTTTCGATGAATGGTTCACCCTCAACAGGGACCGCATGACGGAGGTTCTGGCGGACCATCTGGTCTGAGGGATATCCGTATATACGGACTGGATATGGCGATGGGCATATGACGGAATTCACGGAATCCGATAGACGGACCCTTCTCGCCGCATGTTGCCTCGCGGCGTTCATAACCCCTCTGATGAGCACCATGATGAACCTGTCCCTCACGGGATTGGGCGAGTATTTCGGGGAGGGTTCCCACAACCTTGGATACGTGAACAGCTCGTTTCTTCTCGCTTCGGCGGTTTTCTTGGTGCCTTTCGCGAAGATTGGCGACATCATCGGGAAGAGGCGCGTGTTCCTCATCGGCAACGCCATCATCGCCGTCGCATCCGTCATAGGCATGTTGGCACCCGATTTCTGGACTGTCGTCGTCAGCAGGGCCCTGATCGGAGTGGGTTCCGCAGCGGTCGTATGCATGAGCCTCTCCATGATCACGGACGTCTATCCCCTCGGCATGAGGGGCATGGCGTTGGGGATGAACACCACATGCGTCTACATCGGATTGGCGATAGGTCCCGTCGTCGGAGGGATCCTGAACGATTCCCTCGGATGGCAGTCCCTTTTCGCGATAGTCGTCCCCATGTCCGTCGGTGCCATCCTCCTGATGCTCAGGTTCAGGCACGAGATAAGGCCGGATGCCGGTGGTTCCCTCGACTACAAGGGTTCCGTGCTGTATGCATTGGCCATCCTTCTCGCCATGGGTGGGATGATCAGCCTCCCGGAGGTCTGGGCGGTCGCATGCGTCGTGGTCGGAGTCGTGCTCGTGGCGTTTTTCGCGTATTCGCAGTCCAGGAGCCCCAACTCAGTTCTCGACGTGGGCCTGTTCAGGAACCGCATGTTCGCAGGCTCCTGCATATCCGCGTTCATCAGCTACGCCGCATCCTATTGCCTGGCGTTTTTCATGGCCCTGTATCTCCAGAACCTGATGGGATTCAGTGCGATGTACGCGGGTCTGATCATGCTCGCCCAGTCCTTGGTGCAGGTGGTGTTCACCATCTACTTCGGAAGGATGTCGGACCGCATGGCCGATCCCCGCACCCTGCCGGTCATCGGCATGGCGATCATAACCGTCGGTCTGTCCACCCTGGTGTTCTACACGGTGGATACGCCCCTGTGGATGGTCATCGTGACGCTGGTGCTGGTGGGATTCGGATTCTCCGTGTTCTCCACTCCCAACACGTCCGCCATCATGTCCTCCGTCCCCCGCGAGATGACCGCCGAGGCCTCCGCGATGGTCTCCGTGATGAGGCAGACCGGGATGCTGGTGAGCATGGGTGTCGCCATGACCCTCATAGCGGTCATAATGGGTTCCGCCGACAACCTCGCCATGGGCAACCACGAGGAGTTCATACAGGTGGTCAGGACCGCGTTCTCCATATGCACCGTATTGGGAATCGCGGGGATCGTATTGTCCATGATGGGTAGAAGGAAACACACTGATGAATGATTTAAGGTAACCTAATTGAATTTTAGGCATTATTAATACAAATTGTTATATCTGTCGAAACTCATCAAAACCGCATGAGCGGGGTCGCCGACGACAATTACGAGTTCCAGAAGGTGGTGGCCATAGTCGGCGTCACGTTGATGGCCATAAAGTTCATCGCCTATTGGGCCACGGGATCGGTTTCGATCCTGACGGATGCCGCCGAATCCATCGTGAACGTCGTCGCCGCATTCATCGGTCTGTACGCGTTGTACCTCTCCGCCCAACCCGCCGACCGGAACCATCCCTTCGGTCATGGGAAGGTGGAGATAATCTCCGCCACCATCGAAGGCACCCTGATTATAGTGGCGGGGTTGCTGATCATCATGGAATCCGTCCAGAAACTGCTCCATCCGGGTGAGTTGCA
>JAFVZY010000100.1 GCA_017507885.1 Candidatus Methanomethylophilaceae archaeon
AAAAAATCGAACTCCGAAGGGAAAACTAGAAGGGCGGTCTCCGAGTATGGACAAGCGCCAACTAAATCCCAAACGGAGACCGGAGTCTCCGATTGATTAATCGTAGATAAACCGTTCTCCGCGACGTTGGCAGGAGTATATCCTGACAAGAAAGAAGAAACGGCCGAAAGGCCCGATACAGACCCACCTCAATGTGGAAGGGGTCGCCCGGTTCGAGAACAAGAACGTGCCCATAGGCACCCAATGGCTGGTCGACAAGGTATTCGATGCGTTGATGCTCGACGACTGCCTCGACGGAACCAAACGCGTCCAGGGCCCCAGTACGGCCGCGATAATACGCTGCCTGGTGGCGTACGGGATGCAGAGCAACGGTCTTTCAGTGCTCGAACTCAACGAGGTCGGGAATGACAGGGGGTTGAGGGAGTTCTACGGCCTCCCACGGGAGGCCGATTCCAATCAGATATACAGGGCCATAAAGCGTCTCGGTCGCAAAAGGCATGAAATCATGCGTCATATCCTGAGGGTCCTCAGGAACCGCTATCGCATCCCGATGGATTGTCTGTTCGTCGATTGGTCCACATCGTACATCGACGGGAAGGCAACACTGAACATCAGGTTCGGGCACAGCAAGGATCATCGGCCGGACATGCCGCAGGTGGCGTACGGAATCGCCTTGGACAAGGCCACGGGAATACCCTTGGGCCTCACCGTCAGGAGGGGGAACATCAACGACAACCCGCATTTCAGAACGATGTTCGGCCTCCTCAGGGGATTCCTCCCGAAGGGTGCGGAATTCGTATTCGATGCGGGTGCCAACGGGAAGATCAACAAGACGATGTTGAACGACAACGGTTTCCATTTCCTGACCCGTGTGAACATCAACACTTCGGACATGAAGTATCTCGAACTGAACAGGCCGGGGTGGCTGTACCTGTTGGACGGCACCTTCGCATTCAGGTTCCAAGGGAACCTCGGTTACGACAAGACGCTCTATTATTCGGAGAAGCGCAGGGAGGAGACCTTCCAGAACTATCGCAGGAAGGCCGAACACGATTACGACGAGATGATGGAGATCATGAAATCGCAGACGGAGGGGAAGGGTCTGAGGAAGAAATACCGCAATTCGAACTATTATGTGGACACCACCCTCCAGGTAAAGCCCGAATTCGAAGGGATGACCCGCGAGGATGCGATCCTCGCGGCCGTGGAGTCGAGGAAAACCGGCACGGAGGGTTATTTCATCCTCATCAGCAACATGAAACTGAACGAGCAACAGACACTTGACCTCTACCGTGAACGTCACAAATCCGAGGACGGGTTCAAGGACCTGAAGTCGGGTCTCAGGATAAGGCCTCTGCGCTCGAAGAACTGGTATGCGTTGACAGGACGCATCATGTTGGCGTATCTGGGACTGATGGTGCTCTATTTCGCCAAATTCATGACCCCATCCATCAGAAACCACACGGCTGAGACGCTCATCAACAGACTGCGGGAGTTTTCACTTACCGTCCTCTATGAGGACGGTTCGGAGAAGGGGAGGTTCTATTGCAACAGCAACCCCATAGTGGATGCAATAGATGAATCGTTTCAAGGAATACCATTGTGTAAGCGTAAGGATTCCATCGATAAATGATACAAATAGTAGCCCAAAAATAACTGCAAAAACACGACCCCTGTCCGTAGGGCGGGGGTCCGCCCCACCGGGCCCATGCCCTCGGGGGTTTCGGTTCCATGATGACGTTTTCTCATGCGCGCGCGTAATTAGGGGTACCCCTATGTGACAAACTCGGGCTCTGATTGTCCCACAATCGTTGCGCACGACAAGGGTGTTTGATCATGTTTCATCATCTTTTCACAGCGGGTTGTATCGGTGAACGGTTTTTCCATGATATTGGACGATGAATCATACGATGCATCGGAGAACCGGGTGTCATGGCCGTCGATGCCTTTTCGATTCCGGAATCAATATCTCTGAGGCACAACACGTGTTCGGTGATTGTCGGAATGACGGGATTTTTGAAAGGCAGGTGCAACAACGGGCTTTTCATAATCCTCCATGTCTGGATTGGAGTATGTTCTGGACGAGTATGTGGAATCGGATGGTGTATTGTTTTTCTGTCCAGAAGTACTGGTAAGGATGAGGTTTGAACCAGACTTCGGTCGATGCTGGATTCACGGTCCGATATACGGTTCGAATTCCATGCCGTTCCGAATCGATTTCGAAATGACCCCATGATCCGCATTCCGGGTCGGGTGTGTCATCGAATAGGAGGATGTCCGAAAGATTCTAAGTTTCTAAGGTACGATTGTAGTTATTATATACCGGGACATTGAATCCCAATCGATTGAAACGGAGGTCGTAACATGGATGGGAATCCCGTGAATCTCGTCAGAGCGGTGTCGAAAGCTGTCGGCAGAGGATTGGATGTGAACGTCAATGAGGATTGTTTCACAATCCAGAGGGGATGTTATATCCTCAACACCTGGGGATACGGACCCGTATATGATTACGGGATCTACATCTATGGACCGTATTCCGAGGAACTCGCCAAGGATTGTGAAATGATGGGATCCATTTCCGATGGTTTCACCTGTGTCCCGGATGATGTAATCGATCAGCTCCATGGGATATTCGAAAAGGGCCCCGGGTATGCGGAGGCCTATGCGATGGTTCTTCTGGTGAAGAACAATAATCATGGCGTATCATTCAAAACCATGCACAAGGTGGCTTTGAACATAACTCCTTACCTCAAGGATGAAGTCGAGGAGGTTTGTGCATTACTCCTGTGAGTTATGTTGACACTTGTGTGGTCATGATGTCGGTGAACAAGGATGACGAACTTCGTAAAAAAATAGGAGTCGGGAGGGGCGATATAGATTCAATACTCAGAAACGGTTCGTTCTGCATCCCCATGGTTGCATTGGGGGAATCCCTTCACATGATACGTCAGAAGAATCCCAGGGATTATGAAGAGTCCTTGTCCGAATCGAATCGCCTTTTGGATAAGGAGTTCTTCGAGACCAGGTTTTTAAAGAATCCGTAATCGACATTTACCATCGCCAGGGATCTCTGTTCGTTTTCCAAAGATGAACGTGACTCAATATCTCCGATGGATGCAATAATAATAGCATCTGCGACAACGGATGGGAATTGTACTTCCCTATACACTTCGGATGCCAGATTGCTGTCTAACGGTGTTGTATCCGAAGAGGTTGATGATTGGCGTTAGTCTCATGGATATGGTGGCATGTCGATTCGTAACGTGACAGAATTGTTCAAGGGAAAACAATCCAAACGACATTGAATCCGGTGTCTCGATATGGTCGTTTCGTGTCGTGATGTTGAATGGTGACGTGTACCTCATCGAACTACATAACCGGCAGGTTCTGGGAATCACCATGCCGTCGATTCAACCCTTTGAAAGATCGATACCGATGGCCACAACCCCGTGTTCCGCCTGTTGTTCAGGGGAGTAATACCGGTTCATGTCCGCCGGATCCCCCCGTTCCCCCTCCGCATGGCCCAGTAACCTGTGGTCTATGATTTCGTATAGCTCTTCGAAGGAATCACGAACGATCAACCCCGTCACCACGGTATCGATGGTTTCTCCCGTATCCGTTTCGGTGAATGAGATGCGGTCCCCCACCCGAATCCCCTTGCGTTTGTCGTCATACAGTCTGAGTTCGTATCTCTTGGATCCGTTGCGTATGGATTCGAACGGTTCCGGTTTCAATCTCATTGAATGAATCTTCATGTCATCGGTGCAACGGTTTTCCATGTATGTCATGTGGTTTTCCAATTCTTCGGAGGGGATGGTGTTCGGGGACACATCCAGTTGTTCGGTGCCGGAAGGAACAGGCCCCATCATACATCACGATGTTTGAAAATCGATCCCTGTCGGGAGAACCCTCCCGACGGGATTCTTGAAATCACTTCTTGGTTCCGACGTAGATGTTGACCGCACCGAAACTCTTCACGTAGAAGTGTGCGTCGTCGAATCCGGCCCTTTTGAAGACCTTGACCATGTCCTCCCCGTAGGGGAATCCCTCGATGGACGTTGTGAGCCATTCGTACGCGGAGTGCCTTCCGTCGATGGATTTGCCCTTGTCGTACTTGCGCCCCATCCTCTTGACCCTCTTCATGTAGATGTTGTATCCGAAACGGACGATGGCGTTCTTGGGTTTGGAGAGTTCGGCGACGATGACCTTTCCGCCGGGGGCCAGGACCCTGTGCATCTCCGTGACGGCCTGTAGGATGTCGCAGACGTTCCTGAGCATGTATCCGGACGTGACCAGGTCGAACGTATCGTCCTCGAAATCCAGTTTCAACGCATCGCCCACCCGCCAGTCGATCTTCACGGGGAGGTCCAGTTCCGATTCCTTCTTTTCGGCCAGTTCCAACATGCGGGGGGTGATGTCCACTCCGATGACGGTGGATCCCGGACCCGCGGTCCTGGCCACATGGAACGCGATCTCCCCGGTTCCGGTTCCCACATCGAGGCACTTCTTCCCGGAGATGTCCCCGGCCTTCCTCATCATGAACTTGTGCCAACCCTGCACCATGCCCATGGACATGATGTCGTTCATCTCGTCGTAGTAGTCCGCGATCTCGGTGAAGACATCCTTGATGTACTCCTCCTTCCCCTCGAACTGTGTTCCTTTCTTGAGTTCCTCTTCGGCCATTTCACATCACCATGGGCAGCAGCTCGTACTGCAGAAGGTATCCAGCGACCATCAGGACGCCGAAATGCCAATTCAGTTTGAATGCATTGGGTACCAGCATAAAGCCCGCCTTCTTATCTTCTTTTGCGTTTCTGCTGTTCCTTATCAGGATGTTCAGATCGTACAGGGTCAGGAATGCCAGCGCGGTGCACGCGGGTGCATGGCCTGCGACGATGAGTATCAGAAGGATCGGGAATGCCACGATGTTCTCGAACAGGTACAGCCTCATGCCGCCCTCGTAGCTCAGACGTTGGGACAGGGTTCCGACACCCATCCTCCTGTCCTCCTCATAGTCCCTCATCTCGTTTCCGGCCAGGACGGCGGTGATCATGAAGGCGTTGGGTAGGGACAGCAGGAGTACCTCCCATGAGAACAGGTCCCCCGTCATCACATAATAGGTTCCCAGTGGCATCAGTATGCCCATCATGAAGAACACGCTGGGCTGTCCGAGTCCAAGGTACTTGTAGGATGTGCCTACGGTGTACAGTCCGGCACCGGCGAGTCCAAGGAGTCCGTAGATGAGTATCTCCCAACCCACCTGCCATATGAATACGAGTCCGATCAGACATGTGATGCCGAGACAGGCCAACCCCATCTTGAGGACGGATTTCGGTCTCAGGACCCCGGTGACCAGTTCCGGCGACCTGGTCTCGTTCTCCACGGTGTCGAATCCGTTCTTGAAGTCCCCGTAGGTGTTCAGCAGGTTGGCTGCGGATTGCAGCAGTATGCCCCCGGCCAGGACCAGGAGGAACAGCAACGGGCGGAATTCGCCCGAGTGATACGCCACCGCGCCCCCCAGGAGGACGGGCACGATGGCCCCGTGGAGGGTCCACGGCCTGAATGCGTTGTACCAACCCGCCTTGACGGGTTTCACTTCTCCCATGGGTCCCCCGATTCCATGATGATTAATAAAGGGGTGGGGTTTCGGTTTCTTGGAAAAGGTTAATTTTTTATCGTTTATCGATAAATATTTTTATATCAATCCTTCAATCACAGTGGCATGTCGATCATAAGTCTGCTCAAGAGCAGCGCGTTCATGATGACGCTCGCACTGGTTGTCGCGCTTCTGACGAACTTCGGTGGTGCATTCCCCTCGTTCCTCGATGCCGACCTGAGGTCCAACCTCACCATCCTCGTGCTTGCGATCATGCTGACCGTGTCCCTTTCCAGGATCCCCTACAGGAACCTGAACCCCGTGAAATACCCCAAATCGACGGCACGTGCCGTTGTGCTCGGACTCCTGGTATCGGCCGTCATCCCCCTCATAGGATACTATCTCCTCAGGGATACCGCCTATTCCGCCCAGGCCATGGGTCTGGTGTTCATCGCGGCAACCCCGTTCGCCGCATCCGTCGTTCCACTGTCCTACATCCTCAATGGTGACATGGAGCACGCCGCAAGGGGCACCATCACCGTGTACGTCCTGTCCCTGCTGTGGATCCCCTTCATCATCTGGCTCACCCTCGGACACGTCGTCGATATGACGAACGTCATCATCACCGTCGCCGAGCTCATCGCAGTCCCCCTGATCGTCTCCAGGTTACTGACCAAAGTCGAGATCCCCAAGGATCTCATGGCCGTGTTCCTGAACTGCTGCATCTTCTTCCTGGTGTGGCTGTCCGTCGGATCCACCAATTTCATCGGAATCCCTGCGGGAATCTTCGTGGCCTTCGCCATCATCGCGGCACTCAGGTCCTTCGGATTGGGAACCGCCGTGGAGACCATCGAGAAGAAATCGGGGATTTCCTGGTCCCAGAGGGTCACCGACATCCTGATGACATCATACAAGAACAAGGGAATCGCCATCGCCCTGTGCATGGCGGTCCTCGGACCCCTCGGTCTGGCACCCATGGGAATGGTCGCCGTCGCCACCTCCATCGTCGTGGAGATAATGTGGGTCGCGTTCATGGACTCCGTCCTGTTCTCCAGGAAGAGGATGGAGCGCGAGCTCGCCGCAGAGCGGTCCGCTTGAATCGAAACAACATTGCAAACAGGGGCTCCGGCCCCTTTCACTTTTCCTTTTTCCCCTCTTCATCGTCCTCCACGTACTCCAGGATGTCGCCGGGCTGACAGTTCAGTGCCTGGCATATGCCGTTCAATGTGGAGAATCTTATCGCGGAGATCTTTCCGGTTTTGATGTTGGAGAGGTTGACGTTCGATATACCCACCTTCTCGGCGAGTTGGTTGAGGGACATCTTCCTGTCCGCCATGACCCTGTCCAATCTGAGTATTATCGCCATGATGATCCCTCAGAGGGTCTCGTCCGATTCCCTCTGGAGGACGGAGCCGTAGTTGAACACGCAGGACAGGCAGTACATCACCACACACACCAGCAGTGAACCGAAGAACAGGAACAGGGTGTAGACCGAGAATCCCGTGTTCGCCACGTCGGTGGCGGCCAATACGAAGGAGCAGATCAGGTACACTATGGACAGGAGCTTCAGGCGACGGGTGTTCTCATGGTTGAAGGGGCTGTGTTCCCTCATGATGTTCACCATGAGTCCCCTGACGGTAGTCACCGTGAACAACCCCAATCCGAGGATCACGAGCAGTTCCACGCATGCCGCGACGGCGTTCCCCCCGGTGTGGAGGATGCCGGACAGCATCTCCGCCCCATCCTCTGAGAACATCGACCAGATGCCGATGCATGCGACCGCGATCATGCACGCCCCCAGGACCGCACCCCCTCCGGCCATGACCGCGGATGCGTACCTGCTGACCTTCCTCACCGTCGATAGATCGCCCTTCATGCTTATCGTCACGACCACATCGAGCAGGTATAAAGATGGTTCGAAGCACCCCTCCGACTAGTTTTATAAGCAACATGGGAATCCCAATCCCATGGAAACTGAAATCAGGGCCCATGTGCCCGATGACATCCCCAGGATGACGGAGATCTGGAACCACATCGTCAGGACCGGCAGGTACTTCCCGCAGGAGGACGAGTTGGACCCCGACTCCGCGAAAGAGTTCTTCGGGTCCCAGGACCGTTGCGGCGTCGCCGTGGTGGACGGGAGGGTCGAGGGACTGTACATCCTGCATCCCAACAACGTTGGTCGCTGCGGACACATATGCAACGCGTCATATTGCGTCGCGGCGGGGATGGCCAACAAGGGTCTGGGTGGGATGCTGGTGGATGATTCGTTGAGACAGGCCGCGGCCCTGGGATACAGGGTGATGCAGTTCAACGCCGTGGTCCAGGACAACGCATCCGCCATACACCTGTACGAGAGGAAGGGTTTCCGGAGGATCGGCACCGTGCCCGGAGGGTTCAGGGATGCCGACGGGGAGTACCGTACCGTGGTGCTCTTCTACCATGAATTGTGATAATCATGTCTGTAAACTATCCGAAAAGCCTGGTTCGTGCGATTCTCGCCGGAATCTGTATCGGAATCGGCGGTTGTGTGTATCTTGGATGCGAGGTGAAATGGGTGGGGGCCATCCTGTTCGCGGTCGGTCTGTTCACCATCCTCACCTACAAGTTCGACCTGTACACCGGAAAGGTGGGTTATGCTGTGGACAATCCCCCATCGTACCTCATCTACCTGCTTCTGGTGATAGTGGGCAACTTCATCGGTGCCCTGATCGTGGGTCTGATGATGCCGTCCGCCGGTGCCGAGGTCCTCGTTCAAAGGAAATTGGACAATTTCGAGTTCCTCCCCGTCCTGTTCAAGGGTGTACTGTGCGGAATACTCATGTTCATCGCGGCGGACTCCTTCCGTGCCGGAAAGGGCCCCCTCGCCACGTTCTTCTGCGTCCCCGTGTTCATCCTTGCCGGATTCGAACACTCCATCGCCGATATGTTCTACTTCTGCTCCGCGGGGGTGTTCACCCTCGAGGCGCTGTGGTTCATCATCGTGGTGATCATCGGCAACGCCATCGGCGGAATCCTGATCCCCGCGTGCAGGAAGTACATGTACGAGGGCGAGGACCCGATGAAGGTCTGAGGTCCCGCCCCTTAAACCGTTTCATTCAAAACTCATTTGAGGATGAACTCGGCGATGATCCTGTCGAGTCTCCTCACATCCACCTTCTTCTTGAGACTGATCTTGATCACACCGAGTTTCGTCCACAGCTGGACCTCGGAGTCGAAATCCAGCATGCCGCCGTTCTCGGTGGAATACATCAGGATGGACGTGTACGGAAGGGAGTAGATCTCCGCCTTCTTTCCGGTGAGGCCCTGCGCATCCCTGACGATGAGACGCTTGTCCGTGAACACCGCCACGTCCCTGACGGTCTTGTAGGCGTGCATGGCCTTCTCGCCCGGAACGAGGATGTCGTCGACATCGGAGGGCACGGGGCATTCGTCGTAGAATATCCAACTCAGAACGGCTGAGACTTCTGTCATGCGTCGGAAATCGTCTCGGGGTTTTAACATCCTTTCGATGGGGTCATGGCTCCGCTCTGACGGAGACGGTTCCCTTCACGAATACCAATCTGACTGGGAGAAACGAGAATCGATGATGATTGCCGACTTGGAGATACAGGAAAGTAAAAAAATCCGCCCTTTTAAAAAAGTGGTCGTCAATGTATGTTTGCTACAACAACCAAGACGACCAAAGGTAAATCCGGGCCTGGTTTAAAAACCTGACTCAGAGTGGTTCGCAGACCTTGACGTTGGGGGCGCGCTCGTCTCCGGGCTTCGCCCTGCGCCATCGCCTGCGCCCGTTACAGGGATAGCCTACCCTCCGGCATCTTGGTTTCTTGTGGCGGGA
>JAFVZY010000101.1 GCA_017507885.1 Candidatus Methanomethylophilaceae archaeon
CCCACAACCCTTTTCCACCCGGTCCCGACCTCTTCGATTGCACGATATGGATGCCGGAGGTTGCTTTTCTACGAAGGTTTTTAATCAGGAATCTGGATTCCCGACACATAGCAGGAGACAGCCCCTTGCTCGGACCAGTTCCAACTGTCCCTGCTTCACTTTCTACAATCCGCTATATATCTCGTCCCCTTTCACCTTCCCATGGCGAGGCAGACGTATCTCGACACCCTTGCGGACCGGGAGGAACCGGTGGTCAAGAACGGATTGTGTTCATTGTGCAAGGGAACCCGCAAACTCTGCGGAAGGGACAGCTGCCCGCTTATGAGGAAATTCTATTCGAAGAGGAACACCGTCCCCATCGTCGACACCAGGGACATAGCAGGATGCAGTCCCCCGGCGGTCTTCGTCGGGAAGTTCGGATACCCGAAGGTGGACATAGGCCCGTTGCTCCCACAGGAATTCGGGGACACGTCCCTGATGGACACGCCCGAGAGATGGGTCGGGCGCAGACAGTCCGACATCGTGGACATGAGGTTCAAACTGGTCCGTGGCAAATACAGGATCGATGCCAAGGACTTCCGCAAGGCCGGGAGGATAGTCGACAACGTGCAGGAACTGGCCCTGACCGCAAAACCCCTGGAGGTGGAGACCAGTTTCAGCTCGAAACCGAAGGGCAGGGTCGTTCTGGATGATTCGGTCCAACCGTTCGGACCCTCGGGCAGGATGGAACAGATGAGGGTGGGGAACGGGAGATTCGAAAGAAGCCTCGAGAAGAACTTCTACGACGTGGACCTCAACGCCACCGGCGCAGTGATGGCATCGTACCGCGCCGGGACCAGGGTGACCGAGATCGAGAAGGCTTTCTCCGTGGGGACCATGGGGATCGACAGGGACAGGAGGTTCGTCCCCACCAGATGGAGCATCACCGCCGTGGACGACATCATATCCAAGAATCTGGCCTCCGGGATCAGGTTCAACGAAACCATAGACGATTACAGGGTCTATTTCTGGGACCAGTTGGACAACAGATGGGCCATAATCATGATGCCGGTAAGCTGGAGATACGAGATGATAGAGGCCTGGTGGCCCAAATCCAGTTGGAACCAGTTCGACAACCAGGTGATCATGGAGGGGGACCACGAGTTCTTCGACGGAATAGGCCATTACGCCAAGATAACCGGGAGCTACTACGCGGCCAGACTGGCCGTGACGGAGAAACTGGAGGCCGAAGGCAGAAGTGCGGGTGTCATCGTCCTGAGGGAGATACATCCCGGGTACGACATCCCCCTCGGGGTATGGAACATCCGCGAGAACTGCAGGGCCGCCTTGAAATACGAACCGATACGCAGCGACACGTTGGAGGGGCTGTGGCCACACGTGGATGCGTTCCTGGAACTGGACCACGGCAGATGGAAGGCGCATTCGGCGATTCTCAAGGACTTCCTCACGCAAAGGAGGATTGACGACTATTATTGAATGCACCCTCCTGGATTTCGATGTCGAGAAGGGGGAATGGGACGGGGTCGCCAAACCCGTGACCTGCAGAAGGGCCATCTCCCCTTCGGGACTTCCTTTCTGCGACTACAGTCTGAATCCCTATTCGGGATGCGAACACGGTTGCGTGTACTGCTATGCACCCAGGATGATGCATCGCGATCCGTCCGAATGGAGGGTCGTGGGCGTCAAGACGAACATCGTCGAAAGGCTCTCCAGGGAATTGCCGGGAATCAAGGGCAGATTGATCGTGGGCACCGTGACGGACCCGTACCAGTATGCGGAAAGGAGGTTCCTGCTTACCCGCAGATGCCTGGATGTCCTGTCGAAAAGCCAAATGAGGGTGACGATACAGACCAAATCCGATCTCGTCACCCGTGATTCGACATTCATCAGGGAAATGGGGGCGGACATCCACATGGGGATCACGACCATCGACGATCGTATCTCCAAGATGACGGAACCCGGTGCACCGCTCCCGTCTAGAAGACTGGCTGCCATCAGAACACTGGTGGGCGAGGGCGTCGATGTCAAAGTGAACATAGCCCCCGTCATGTCCACGATCTCCGGTCACGAAACGGAACTGGCGGAGGCCATAGCGGACACGGGAGTGGGGAAAGCCTACGTGGACGGACTCAACCTCAGATTCACGGATACGGAGAGACTCGATCGCATGGGCATCGCACCCAGCGACGAATCCGTCACCCTTGTCCTGGACGGATTGCGTGAAAGGGGCGTCAAAACCGAACTGTTCAAGGAATTCGTCGAACTCTATTCGATCAAGAACGATTTACAATAAGTTTCTATTTAGACACACGATGTCGGAACATCTCGGTGTTTTCTTCGATTATGTCTGATATCAGACACTTTTTTGCAATTTCATTCTATTTTTTCTTAGAAAAATGAAGATTTTTCAAAAAGACGAGTCTTTTTCAGAAATTTTGAAAAATACAAAATAAATAATCATTACAGTAGTTGCCATTTTTGTCGGATATCAGACATTTTTAAAGATTTTTGTCGGAACGTCTCGGTGATTTCAATTCACATGTCTGATATAAGACAGAAAACACCCCTGTGGCATTTGCTGGCACCACCGTTCACATCAAAAGCATAAAAGATAACCTTTTTATAGAAGAATAATTTTATCTACAACCAACTAAGGTGAAAGTACCATGTATGGAAACGGAAACCAGCCCGTCATTGTCCTCAAGGAAGGAACCGAGAGGAGCAAGGACAAAGAGGCACAGTTCAACAACATCGCAGCAGCAAAGGCAGTCGGAGACGCAGTCAGGTCCACCCTCGGACCCAAGGGAATGGACAAGATGCTCGTCAACACCATCGGCGATGTCGTCATCACCAACGACGGTGTGACCATCCTCAAGGAGATCGATGTCCAGCACCCCGCAGCAAAGATGGTCGTCGAGGTCGCCAAGACCCAGGACACCGAGTGCGGAGACGGAACCACCTCCTCCGTCGTCATCGCAGGAGAACTCCTCAAGCAGTCCGAGGAGCTCATCAACGCCAACGTCCACCCCACCGTCATCACCAACGGATACAGGATGGCAGCTGAGAAGGCCATCGAGGTCCTCGAGTCCATCGCCGTCGACACCAAGGACGATGCAATCCTCAAGAAGGTCGCAGCCACCGCCCTGACCGGAAAGTCCGTCGGAGACCAGGAGGACGCCCTCGCAGAGATCGTCGTCGCCGCATGCAAGTCCGTCGAGGAAAACGGAAAGGTCGACACCAAGAACATCAGGATCCAGAAGAAGGTCGGAGGAGTCATCGGAGACACCGAGCTCGTTCAGGGAGTCATCATCGACAAGGAGAAGGTCCACTCCAGGATGCCCGACCACGTCGACAACGCCAAGATCGCACTCTTCTCCTGCGCCCTCGAGGTCAAGAAGACCGAGTTCGACGCACAGATCCAGATCACCGACCCCGCAGCAATGGCTTCCTTCCTCAACCAGGAGGAGGAGTCCATGAAGGCCATCGTCGAGTCCATCAAGGCCGCCGGAGCAAACGTCGTCTTCTCCCAGAAGGGAGTAGACGAGCTCGTCCAGCACTACCTCGCCAAGAACGGAATCCTCGGATACAGGAGGCTCAAGCAGAGCGACCTCGTGGCAATCGCCAAGGCCACCGGTGGAAACATCGTCGGAAACCCCGCCGAGCTCACCGCGGACGACCTCGGAACCGCAGACGCCATCGACGAGAAGGTCGTCGGAGAGGACGGAATGGCATTCATCACCGGATGCAAGAACCCCAAGGCGATCACCATCTTCGCTCGCGGTGGAACCGAGCACGTCATCGAGGAGGTCGAGAGGGCCCTCGTCGACGCCATCCGTGTCGTCGGAGTCGCAATCGAGGACGGAAAGGTCGTCGCAGGAGCAGGAGCACCCGAGATCGAGCTCGAGCTCAGGCTCATGGACTACGCATCCTCCGTCGGTGGAAGGGAGCAGCTCGCCATCGAGAAGTTCGCCAAGGCCATGGAGATCATCCCCTGGACCCTTGCAGAGAACGCCGGTCTCGACCCCATCGACACCATCATCAAACTCAAGAACGCACACCAGGTCAACGGCGACAAGTCCAAATTCTACGGTATCGACCTCGACACCGCAGAGGCAGTGGACATGTACGCCCAGAACGTCGTCGAGCCCCTCAGGGTCAAGGTCCAGGCGATCAACTCCGCAGAGGAGGTCGCCAACATGGTCCTCAGGATCGACGATGTCATCGCCTCCAGAAGGCAGGTCGACGCTCCCCAGGGTCCCCCCGGCGGAATGCCCGGCATGATGTGAGTTCCGATTCACCGTAAACTCCAAGGAAGGGATGCCCTCCCGGGTGGCATCCCCTCCCACCCTTACCCGGGAACCTTCTACGATACGATTTAATCCGATGTCGCCATGGGGCGGCATGAGCATCGCGATCGTCACCGGTGCATCCTCCGGGATCGGCGCCGACTTCTGCAAGGAACTGGATGACAGGGGACTGGAATGCATATGGATGGTCTCCAGAAACGCATCGAGAATGGGATCCCTGGCCGATGGACTGTCCACCCCCGTCAGGATCGTGCCCTGCGACCTCGCCTCGGTGGCCGATAGGGACTCCCTGAGGGCCTTGATATCCGAAGAGGCACCCGACATCGGATACCTCGTGAATTGTGCCGGATTGGGCCGTTTCGGGGACCCTGTGGGGATGCCCGTGGAGGATGCGAGGGCGATGATCGATGTGAACATATCCGCCGTGGTGGAGTTGACCTCCGCCTGCATCCCGTTCATGCGTCCGGGATCGAGGATCATCACCCTCTGTTCCGAAGCGGCCTACGTCTCCACATACAACCTCAACGTCTACGCATCCACGAAATCGTTCATCCGCAGTTATCTGGATGCCTTGAGGCTGGAGGTCGAGGACAGGGGGATAGGCGTCCTGGAGGTGTCGCCCGGATGGGTGGATACCCCGTTCATAGGGGATTGCATCGACAACCACGACGTTCCGGTGAAGGTGTTCGGGCACAAGGTGCAATCGATCGATGTCGTCAGGAAGGCGCTGAAGGATTCGGATTCCGGAAGGAGAAGGTCGGTATGCGGATTCCAGACGCGCATGGTGATCGCATTGGCCTCCCATCTCCCCGGATTCGCGGCGAGAATATGGCGTGGATATTGGAAATAACGTGATGTCCCGAACCCCTTCGTTCATGATTTCAATCCGTATGCCAACAATAGGGCATTCATGCCATCTGCATAGGATGTTTCATTGCGTATACGACGAATCATGACTGCACGTGTGTGTTCTGCAACATCACCACCTTTCGAGTTGGATGGTTGCCACACTTCTGTTGGTCCTTCTCGTATAGCCCATACAAACGCGTGGTGATGCGGATGGTTGCACATCGTAGTATCGAAAATCGGGATGTTTTCACCACCGGTCATGGGACATCGTCATAGAAACCCCTCTCATTAAATAGCCAATGTACGATTAGTGAAAAGGGATGCGATGCGCGTAGCACTTTACGCAAGGGTTTCCACCGAGGACCAGGCCAAGGAGGGTTTCTCGCTGGACGCCCAGATCAAGAGACTGGAGGCCTATTGCAGGGTCCGCGGCTGGGAGGTCGCAGGGATTTACAGGGACGAGGGATACTCGGGACGTTCGACCGACCGTCCGGAATACACCCGCATGTTCGATGAGATCGATTCATGGGACCTCCTTCTGGTCCTGAAGATGGACCGTATCCACAGGAACAGCATGAACTTCACAATCATGATGGACGAGCTCCGTCGCAAGGGCAAGGAGTTCAACTCCATGCAGGACAAGTTCGACACCACCACCGCCATGGGCAGATTCGTCATGGACATCATGCAGCGCATAGCACAGCTGGAAAGCGAGCAGATCGGCGAAAGGGTCATGATCGGGATGACATACAAGGCCAGGAACGGCCCCGGCTACCTCGGCATGGGGCACCCCTACGGATACGAGTACACGAAGGGGGAGTTGATCCTGATCCCCGAGGAGGCTTCCACCGTCCGCGACATCTACAACTATCATCTTCGCGGAGTCCCTCTGAACACGATCGCCGGACTTCTGAACTCCGACGGGATACCCACCAAGAAGGGAGGCAGATGGACCAAACAGACCGTGGACAAGATCCTACACAATCCGGTGTACGCCGGATACGCCAGATGGAACGGCATCGTACGCCTGGCGGAACACGAACCCATCATCGACAAGGCGGTGTTCGAACGCATCAACGGACCCATAGAGTGCGAGTGATATGCGTGCGGCTCTGTATCTGAGGGTTTCCACCGAGGAACAGGCGGCCGAGGGATACTCCCTGGACGCCCAGAGGATGATGCTGGAGGACTACTGCATCGCCGAAGGATGGGATGCGGTGAAGGTCTACGAGGACGACGGTTATTCCGGAAGAAACACCAAGCGCCCATCGTATCAGAGGATGATGTCCGAGATGGACCAGTGGGACCTGATCGTGGTCATCAAGATGGACCGTATCCACAGGAACAGCCGCAACTTCATGAACATGATGGAGGAGTTGGACCGGCACGGCAAGATGTTCGTATCGTCCTCGGAATCACTGGACACCACCAACGCCATGGGGAGGTTCGTGGTGGACATGATCCAACGCATAGCACAGTTGGAAAGCGAGCAGATCGGGGAGAGGACCCAACTGGGGATGAGGGAGAAGGCCGAGACTCTGACCCCCGAAGGACCCGGCAAGAAGACCATGGGGTTCACGCCGCCGTTCGGATACACACTGGAGAACGGGAGGTTGGTGGCGGTTCCGGAGGAGATAGAGGTCGTCACAGACATATTCTCATCCTACTCCGAGGGAGAGGCCATGGATGCCATATGCTACTCCCTGAACAGGGACCGCAGGTTGACCAGGAAGGGCAACCCATGGAACAAATACAACCTGAGGAACATCCTCCACAACCCGGTGTATGCGGGATACATGAGATGGGAGGACCTTCTCATCAGGCACGATGCGGACATCGTCCTGACGCCCCGTGAATTCAACGCCGTGCAGGAGAGGATGTGCTCCAAGGTGAGGGACCCCGCCAAGAGGAACATCAGCCTGATTCCGACCGAGGATGATTTCTTCGAATGACTGGATATCCAGACCTATATATAGTTTATCGATGAATATCCATCCATAGTTATATCCAATCAAGGATTGGATTTTCATATGGCCAGACGATTAAACGGGCCCCAAAACATATGATGGATGATAGATAGTTTTTTATACTGTATAACACCAATCCACATTATGGCCTCGAGCCATAGAGGAGATAAATATGTCTGAATGCAAACCCCTGGACCCTACCGCGTTCGGTTTGTTCTTCGTTGCATTGCTTTCCCTCCCCGTCGCACTTCTGTGCTTCGGAATCTACATGGGCGATGCAAAGATGGCAGCCATTCCCGCGCAGGGACTTCTGAACGTTTGTGCGTTCTTCATCCTGATTGCAGCTATTGGAGCGTACCGTGCCGGCAGTAACTTCGGATTCATCGTTTTCGGAATGGTTGCAGCCGGAGTCTACCTGACTGTCAACTACGGTGGACCCTACGTCGACCTGACCCTTGCCCTGATGTTCATCCTCGCACTCGTCTGGTCCTACCGTGTCCACAACCTCAAACTCCTGACCATGATCCTCGTGACCACCGCACTCGTGTTCCTGTTCGGTGGACTCTCTGGACTCGTCGATGGAGATATGGTTGACATCATGGTCCTGCTCAAGGGAGTCGCGGCACTCGGAAACTTCGTACTTTCCCTGTACCTCGCATTCGCCCTTGCGGACGAGAACCTTCCCTGCTACTGAGCCAAGTCGGTAACAAGGAAGACCTCAAACCCTTTCCCCCTTTTCTTCTTCATCCCACTCTTCTTCCGATGCCACATATCCATCCTGGGTTCATGATATATAGAACCATGACAATCAACCATCGATTCTCATGAAGAAGGAGACAAAAACCAAAATCATCGCATTCGGAATGGTAGGAATCATGGTCGTCGTCGCCATAACCGCCATGGTTTCCGTATTCATCTGATGTCCCCGGACATCATCGAAACCCCAATCAAACCCTTCAATTCCACACGGGATCGATTCAATGAAAACATTCTCCACTGCGGACAGGAACGAATGGAGACGTTGGTTGTCCGAGAATTTCGAAACCGAAACGGAAATCCTGTTCGTGTTTCCGACCAAGGCCTCGGGGGAACCCACCATATCCTACAACGATGCGGTGGAGGAGGCGCTGTGCTTCGGCTGGATCGACGGTGTCGCAGGCACACTCGACGACATGCATCACACCCGCAGATTCACACCCAGAAGGAGGGGCAGCACCTATTCCAGACCCAACATAGAGAGGTTGATATGGCTGGAGGAAAGGGGGATGATCCACCCATGCATCAGGGAATCGGTGCTTCCGTTGATCATGGAGCCGTACGTGTTCCCCGAGGACATCATGGAGGAGATCCGTACCGATGAAACCGCATGGAAAAACTTCCAGGGTTTTTCGGAGTCATACAGGAGACTCAGGGTGGCATACGTGGATGCCGCCAGAAACAGACCGGCGGAATTCCGCAAACGTCTGGATAACCTGATATCCAAAACGCGCGAGAACAGGATCATAGGCGGATACGGCGGTCTGGAGAAATACTACCGAATCCCTTATGTCCAGAGGGATGTGATGAACATCGGGGATGCCCCATCCGCCTTCTCGAATCCACAGGCCTCGTAGAAGTGCAACTCATCGTCATAGGCCACGACCACGATTCTCAGGTAATCGCTGTAACGGCGCTTGATCATGTCGACCAGAGTCCTGCCTATCGTCATATTCTGATATGCAGGGTCGACCAGAAGATAATGAACGTATGCATTCATGATGCCGTCATCCATGGCGCATACCATCCCGACCAGCCTCCCATCGTCCCATGCAGAATAGACTGTACTGAAATTCTTCATGGAGATGACCAGTTTGTCTGGAAAATGACCGGAAGACCATCCGACGGAAAGAAACAATCTCCGAAGCTCATCGGATGAGAAAACATGCGAATCCCGATATTCGATCATGCAATCACTCCTTTGAAACATCATCGATTATATTTTTCAACGTATCCATCGTGATGTCCATCCTCAGAGAGATCTCTTCATGGGACATGCCCTGTCTGCTGAAACGTTCTATGACGGCATCCAATCCCTCTCCGACCTCTATGATATGGCCATCCGGATCACGGAAACGGACTACCCTCTGACCCCAACGGTGTTCAAGGACATCGTGAATGAATTCTGCTTCGGATAGACGGAGATGTTCGACAAAGGAATCCAGATCATCCTCTTCGAAATACAATTCGACTGCATTGTTGAAGAATACGATCTCATCGATATCGATGAACGATTTCCAGGTATCCAGGGTCTGAAGAGAGATGCCCCCTTCCAAGACAACGTTGGATCCGAAATCTGAAATGATTCCCAATCCGAGTACATCGGCATAGAAACTCTTACTTCTCTCGATATCTTCGACAACCATCAATGTACTGGAGAATCTCAATCGAATCGACCCAACTGATGTAAGGATTTACGCTATTAATTACATCGTATCCAAATGCATGATAATTATAAAACTAATAATGGTTGTAGCTTAATTAATTGCATACAAGTAAAAATATGTAAAAACAGGGCAATCCATGAGAATATTCAACGTTCTCTTCCTGAGACAATCACAGACGCCATATATTTCGATGAAGTGAGGTGCAAAAAACAGAGGTCGAAAAAACATGCCTTTTTTCATCGAAAAGTATGGGGTAAATGACCCAACAATAGGGAAATTAAGTTGATATTCGGGAGACCGTCGTTGACGCAGAAGAGGTGTTTTTAGACCGAAAACAGGCATTTTTCATGAAAATTGAATGATTTTCATTTTCCCTGATTTTCAGTCGATTTCGCCATTTACCCTTGATTTTTGATGAAATTTTATAGGAAGTAATTTGTAAATTTGATAAAGCTTATTGCTTTAATTGTTAAGCATTATCATGAGTGATATCGAGACAGGATGCAAAAACAATAATAATAAAGTGATTAAATCTAACAGCTTTATTAATTGTTGACCCTTGTATTTTGTTCAAATTTACTACAGATTTTGATCATATTTGGTAATGCTTTGTTTGTTATGTTTGTATAGCATATTGCTTAATTAATAAAGACACCGAAAACAAATAGAAGATTTGAAGGATGATCCTTCAAAAACATCGATTGCATCAGATTTTTGATGGTTTTCAAACAGTATGATAATTGTATATTTGATTAAGCTTATAGCTTAATTATTATCTAACCATATACATTTACACAGGATTGTCACCTGCGAGATTGATATCCTCTAACGAGGTATATAATTTGAACGAAAGTGGAAATTCAATTAGCCCTTATCGAAAGTCCATGTTGGATGCATGTAACATATAAGCACAGACGTATCATCTAATATGCTGATAAGAAAAATCTCTGCATGTTGATCTCCGTACTAAGTTCAAGGAATCAAGGTCTGACAAACACCTTCGCATCACAGCGAAATTTGCGAACACTGATGAAAGTACCCTTTATGTCGACTTTGATGACAAAGGTAATGTTGTGGGCGTTGACAACTACAGAAAAATCATAGAAGCTAACGTCGGTATAATGTCGGTTTAACGTCGGCATCTTAACCTCGACAGGAAACCTTGGTCGTCTCGCATGCGTGCGCATGTACTCGCACGAGAGGTGCCCCTGCTCGATATTCGGCGAAACGCGATTTCCTAAAACGCACCCCAATTGACAGAAGTACGTATGTGATTCCGTTCGGTCCTTTTTCCGAAGATCAAACCCCGGGAACGGCCGATCCGAGGACTCTGATGGATGTCTGAATCCCCCGGATCTGGTCATCCATGCTGCTGTGGACCGTCGTCCTGCCCCCGTCGCCGGTCACGAAGGGGATTGCTATCAATCGGCAGAGGCTGAGAACCAGTTTAACGACAGGAAGGCGTCCTCGACCCTCGTCACACCGTTGAGTGTGACCTTCCTGGTGCCCTTGGGCACCGGATTGCGTATGATCGCCATCACCGCCTCCATCAGAAGGCCCAGTATCATGCGACCGCGGACCGAATACCCCTTCCAAACACGCAGGGGTTTCATCCTGACCCCGTTCCTGAGGGATGAGATGGCGTGTTCCACCGCCACCCTGCGACGGTATTTGGACGGAGCCTCCGCAGGTGTCAATCGACGGCTCGATTCGAGCTTGAAGAATCAGGCGGTCGGGTCGAGGGACCTCCTCTCGATCCACTCCATCTCCTCGGGCGTGTGATCCACCAGGATGTCCTGGATCGTGATCCCGTTCTCGATCCGTATGAAGCTGTTCTCCCTGACGGTCACCAGGCTGGATGCGGGCTTCTCGCCGTCCCTCATCGCACGCGCCTCATTCAGCATGCGCCGGATGCGGACCCTCGCGTTCCGCAGCCTCATCCCGTACACGTCCTTCGAGAAGAACACGTATCTCATCCTCCCGAACTCCCGAACATGTGGGACACACATGTCAGCCCCGGTTCGACCCCGACCGCCTCGCCGTTCTCGAAGAACGCCACATCGTTCGCCCCCATGGTCTTGCGGGTCGGGTACTCGTGCCCCATCTCCATGATCGCCTTGGTGTTGTACTGGGACGCGCCGCCGTTGACCATGACCACCCACGAGGCGTTCCCGAGAGCCCTGCGCATGGACAGAAGGGGACCGGGACGGTCAGTTGATCGAACGAGGGCGATCCATCGCCCTATTTGGGCCGTCCCCTCCCCTTCCTGCCCTGTCTCCTCTCGTCCCTGCGACGTTCCATGTCCTCCAGGAGCCTGTCCTTCACATCGTCGTGGGAATGCATGTCCCCGTAGTCGAGGAGGCCCATCATCTCCGGAAGGGATGTGGAGAATACCTCCTCGTCGCTCGTGTTGACTGGGAACGTCCTGATGTGGAAGGGGATCCTGCTCCTCCCCATCATCCCGAGCATGAACTCCACCTGCATCCCGTCGGGATTCCTGTCGCGTGGATGCCCGGGGGCGGCGAGTTCCCCGTGGTCGGAATTCGCGACGATGGATGAGCCGTCGGCTATGGCGTCGTGGTCCAGACCGGGGAAGAGACGTCCGATGCCCTTGTTCAATCCGACCACGATCACCTCGTCGTTGGCTCCGAGTGCCTCCAGGGCACGGTTCAGGGTCTTCTGGGACACGTTGTCGTCCTCCGGGATGCCGTAGATGGATTTCACGACGGGGTTGAACATCCATTGCGCGGTGGCCGCGAGGGAGTTGTCCTCGTCCATGGAATGGACCATCAATCCCGTCACGAGGGTGAAGAGGTCGATCCCCTTCGACTTGATCCCCTTGAACATGACGTCGAAACCGAGCCTCTCATCAAGGCATCGACGGGGGCGATGAGACCCCTGGGAACCGGTATATTGTCGTTCGTGGTACCGAGCAATGCGTTCGACAGCTGTCGTTGCTTTGGTTCATATGACGTCATGCATGTCGACGCACTTCCCGTTTTCACGCAGGTTTTCCGTCACCGTCCCTTGACATCGTGTCTTCGCGCGCGTATGCGCGCATGCACATGAGAACCTTCGTTTCCTGTCGAGATTAAGCTCCACCCAGTCCCTGACGTCGTAGGGGGTCATCTACCCAAATCTACGGTGTAGAAGAACGCCTGACTATTTTCGAGGTATTTGGGCTAGAATTCCGTTCCAGACATGTCGTATAGGGGAGATGTGACTTATGCAAACTATAGATTTAGGTATTAGTAATAATTAGCCATTTGTATGGATTCTAAAATTATTTTAGTCATCCTGTTGTCAATCGTGGCAGTTATTTCTGGTGCTTCGGTTTACATGATGGTGTCATCAGATAATGGATCTGGAAACAATTCTGGGAATGATGAACCTGAATTATTGACTGTTGGTGTTACGGTATTATGTGATAATTATGATGGACTTGTTGTAAGGTTTACTGATGTACTCCCCGATAACACCATTTTGATTGTCAAATACGATGGTGAAAAACATGGTGAATTCCTTCTTAAGCAAGTCATTTTGGGCGTAAAGTACACCCTTGGGCCTATGCCAGGGGTTAATTGGTTTACCATGTTAGATGGAACTGTAACCTTCGAATCCGAAGGAATCAATTATAAGATAACACGCGAGTTTATTCCAATAGCTATCACTGAAGAGGCGGTGTTGAGTTTTTCAGAAGGTATGTGTGAAAGATACAATTCTGATCCCAATCGTTTGTTGAATGGTCATTTGATGTGTAGAATTATAAACATGGATAACTACAAGGTCGGATTTAGACTCATAATAGATGGACCACTTTCTGAACAAGAGATGTCATTGGTTTCAGATGTGGAATCATCGTTGAAGAACGATATTTTCGCAAGAGCTATGAATAATTTTAAGCAAAGCATCAATTTTGAGATTGAAACGGAGATTGTTGATAATTGGATTTCTAGTGATGCACTTTCAGCCTTGCATGGAATTGAAGTAGAACTCAAATCTACCATCATATTGTCAAAGCACGGGGGATTAACACATGAAATATTGGGGATTCCTGATGAGATTCATGCCAATACCGTATATACCGGTGTAATTGATGGAATGGAGATAGATTTGTGGGTGGAGGCTATACACGTTGCATACGGCAAATTCCCAATAACGGTATACGTCTATCATTTCGAAACAGAACCTCTCGTTTTATCAGGAGTCGTTGGATGATGAAATCAATCCCGGCCTGTAACCTGGCCGGGACCATCATCATCCTAAATCTGTGGATGCACACCATTCAGTGTATACCCGTTCTCTAAAAACCACTGAACTCTGAAAATGAATATAGCCAGACTATGAAAAACCATCTAGAATTATCCATCGTCCATTTCCTCACCACATTCTCCAACATCTCGAATGGCATGGTCCCGTCGTTTCTGAAATCGAGGGACGAAATACCATGGTTTTCATATACCAGGGACCACGATGTATGTGGTGTAGACCATTTTAGAAGTCAAATAACTGACAACTCGTTAATAGAGTTCACACGCAACATGAATGGGACAAACATCCTACTTGATTTTGCAACCACATGCATTCACACATGATTGAGGAACTCAGGTACGAAACAAAACTTTTGAGCACATTGTAATAACCACAATGTATCATCAATTATACACGTGGTGGTATGTGCATGAAGCATCTTGTAAAAGCCATTCCTTCGGCAATGGACATGAACCAGGAGCAATTCGCATCTGTTCTGGGTACCACTCCACTTTCAATCAGTCGCTGGGAAAATGGAAAAACACTGCCTAATCGTATGGCACAATATCAACTATATGAGTTGTGCAAAAATCACAACATATATCTGTATAAAAACATATTGACAAACAAGATGCATGTTTCAGATAAGGAAAAAATCATATTGTACCACGGTTCAAAAAAAAAAGGTTTAATTGGAAACATAGCACCGATAAGCCGCGAAAAATGCGATTTTGGTCGTGGTTTTTACATGGAAACAAATCCACTGCAACCCTTGACACTCATATGCAATGAAGACAGACCTGTATTCTATACATTGGAACTGGATTCCACGAATCTGAACATTTTGACTGTCGATACATCGATAGAATGGGCGATGCTGATCGCATATCATCGCGGATACATGGATTCGGTCAAAGGAACGCCAATCTATGAAAAATACGCCCATCTTTTGAATGGATATGATGTGGTTGTCGGAGACATCGCCGATGACCGCATGTATGTGGAATTGACACGGTTCTTCGAGGGTACATTGACCGATGCTGCCCTGATCAACTGTCTTTCCGCATTGGATCCAGGTAAACAATTCGTAGCGATGACCGAAAAGGCATGTGAAAACATACATGTTCTCAAAGAGGAAATCCTTTCACAACTTGAACTATCCATGTTGAAGGACATGAGCATTGAAAGGAGAAGAACCGGACTGGACAAGACCAGAGAGATCGAACTCAGATACCGTCGTGAAGGCAGATACTTTGATGAAATCATCGGTGGTGATTCGACCCATGGATGATGATGTTCCGAAAACCCTCAGACTGGCATTATGTGAAACCCAGGGAAGACTCTTCGAACTATCTGCGAAATATGGATTCGACAGTGAAACCTTCATCAGGGCCTACATGACATCCCCCGTTTCCGCGGATATGGACAAGTCATTCCACCATATGCAGTGGGCGGGCGAAGGATACATCATGGAACGCATGATGGATGAACTCCGGGATCAACTCTCGAAAGGAGGGGAGATTTACGGTATCGAAACCCTTCATTGGATGGGATACCTCTACCGCCATTGGCATTTCCAAACGGGTGAGAAAAGCACGGCGATCTACAAGCAGGCCCCTGCGAAGGTCATGAGGAACGTTTATCCGATGTACCACACGATGGATCCCGACATGGCAGTAGAAAGGTTGAAGGAATCGTACTCCGCCAGACACCCTTCAACCAAGGTCCGTCCCCGATCATGTGACGGAAGGGATTCGAAGAAGACTTATCTACATCCATGAGGATGAAGTGTCATGAAACTCGCAGAGGCACTCAAACTCAGAGCCGACCTTAAGGAGAGGATCGACTCCATGGGAGACAGACTCAACATGAACGCAAAGGTTCAGGAGGGTGAATCCCCGGCGGAGGATCCGTATGAGCTCATGAAGGAGATGGATTCCATGCTCAATGAGTATGAGGAGATTATCTGGA
Source organism: Candidatus Methanomethylophilaceae archaeon (assembly GCA_017507885.1). Taxonomy (GTDB): domain Archaea; phylum Thermoplasmatota; class Thermoplasmata; order Methanomassiliicoccales; family Methanomethylophilaceae; genus Methanoprimaticola. The sequence continues at coordinate 15,769 of JAFVZY010000101.1, forward strand.
GGATCAATCACACCAACGCATCCACCGTCGGTGCCGATGGAAGGACCATAACGCAGCTCATCGCGCACAGGGATGCACTCACCGAGAGGTATTCCATGATGAAGGAATTCCTCGATTCGGCCAGCAGCCTCGTCGGAAGACACTCCGTTTCCGAGATCAGGGTCATCAGCACAGTCAGTGTCCCTGAACTCAGAAGGGAGGTGGACGCCGTCGCCAAGGAGCTCCGCCTCACCGACAACACGATCCAGGAGCTCAACTGGACCACCGAACTAATTTGAAATCACTGCGGGACGGTAGTCCCGGACGGGGCGCGCACGGACCCAGCCACGGGTGAAGGTGGAAAGATCTGACAAGATGTTCATCGACACCGGGCACAGTCACACAGGCATCACTGTGGAGCATCGTTACTAACCACGTGCGGACCGTACGGGATGAGGGAGGGTACGGGGAACCTGCGGCGATGATACATCGGCATAACTGTCCATCCTGGCACCAATCGAGATGACGTGTGGATCTTGGAACAGACCGCGGAAACCCCCCATCCGGATGGACCGACGGTCGTCAGAAACCCATTTATTGCTGATGGTTGGTTGACTCCCCATGGCAATTATCGACAGCATCCTTTCGGCCGTGGGTAACACCCCGCTGATCGAATTGAAACACGTCGTCCCCGAGGGGGGCCGCGTGTTCGCGAAACTGGAATACCTCAACCCCAGCGGTTCCATCAAGGACAGGATCATCAAGCCGATGATCGAGGATGCCGTCGCAAGGGGACTTCTCAAAGAGGGCGGCACCATCGTGGAGCCCACCTCCGGCAACACCGGCATCTCCATGGTGTTCATCGCCGCCGCGATGGGATACAAGGCCGTCCTCGTGATGCCCGAGACCATGTCCAAGGAGAGGGTCTCCTTCATGCGTTCCTACGGTGCGGAGATCGTCCTCACCCCTGGAAACGAGAACATGGACGGTTCCATCCGCGTCGCCAAGGAGATCGCCGAGGAACGCGGCGCATACATGCCCAACCAGTACGACAACCTCGTCAACACCCAGGTACACTGCGAGACCACCGGTGCCGAGATCCTGAGGGACCTCCCCGACGTGTCCGCGGTCTTCGCCGGAATCGGAACCGGAGGAACCGTGTCCGGTATCGGAAAGGCGTTCAAGGAGGCGGGTTCCCCCGCCAAGGCCTATGGGATCGAACCCGAATACAGCCCCATAATCACCCAGGGCTGGGCCGCCATCCACAAGATCCAGGGAATCGGCGTCAACATCGTCCCGGGCAACTATCGGAAGGAATACGTCGAGGACGTCGTCCAGGTCAAGGACGAGGATGCGGAGGCCATGTGCGTGAGGCTCTCCAGGGAGGAGGCCATCTTCGGCGGCGTCTCATCGGGGGCCAACGTGTTCGCCGCATGCAGGTATGCCGCGGAGCATCCCGGCGAGAAGGTCGTCGCGATCATCCCCGACAGGGCGGACAGGTACTTCAGCACCGGTCTGTTCGGATGAACGATCCCATCCCCCGGGATCAACTGGGGGAGAAGATCCTTTCGAACTCCCTCTCCACCGCATGATCGAGGAATCTGAACGAGAGGACGGTGAGTTCGTATTCGGTCAGGCGCGAGAGCCTGGTGAACGTGTCCATCACGTTCATGAATCTCGTGAAATAGAAATGCTCGGGACGGGATGGTGTTCCACCCACCCCGAGTGCGAGGAAGGTTGGGTCGTCGTCACGGTCGAGGACCCACTTCCTCTTATCGAATGTTTTCGGAAAGATCAACACGCCGTCGTGGATGATGTCGTCGGTGTGGAAGCAGAGGACGTTGAACGCCCATTCGTCCCTGTCCAATATCCTGAGATCCGGTTCGAAGGGATCGACGTCGTTGCGGTCCACGACCTCGTACAATCCCTCCTCGGACTCGAAAAGGGAGCATACAAGATCTATGAAACCCTCCTGCTTCTCATTCGATCTGGACATCAGGATACCAGCGAGGAGTATCTCGTGTTGATCACGTCCTCGACATGGGCGAGGACCTCGTTGTAGGCGGCCTCCCTGAGCTTCTGCTCGGCGGTAAGGCTGTTGACGTACATCTTCTGGTGCTTGGGGTCGGCGGAGGCATCGAGGATGCCGAGGATGCCGGTGATGGTGGATTCTATGGATCCCCTGTCGGTCTCGTCCATGGACAGGAGGAGGTCGATGATGGACAGATCCACCTTGAGGAAATCGATCACATGCTCGCAGGCGTCTTCATTGAAACGTCCGGAGAAGGACATGTCCACGAAATAGTCTATCTTCGAGTTCTTCATCTCGGATGCCGTCCTGAGGGCGTCCCTCTGCTCCTCGGTGAGGATCATGTCCACGCGCTCCGCGGACACGGATCCCATGACCGGTTCGACGGCCGAGGTCCCCTCGGGGACGGACCGGGCGTCGCGTACCTCGGAAAGCCTTCCGGCGAGCCTCTCCACCTTGTCCTCGAGGATGTCGATGGTCCCCTTGTATCCGAGGATCTGCCTCCTGAGGTCCCTGACCAGGCGCTCGTTCTCCTCGCGCTCGGCCTTGAACTCCTCCGAACGGGATATGGACTCCTCCTCGAGGTCCCTTATCCTGTCCGTCACCTGGCAGATGGCGACCTTCAACTCCTCGTTCTCGACCTGCAGGGACTCGTTGTCCATTATGGACCTGCTCAGGTCCAGTTTCAATTCGGGCACATCGCCGTAATCGTTGAGCCTGGCGGCCAGTATGGATATCCTCTCCTCCATGGCGACCGCGGTCTCACGGCCGACGAGGACCTGATGCTTGAGTTCGCGTATGCGGTCATCCCTTTCGGAGACGATGGCCTCGTTGTCGCGTCTGACGGTCTCCAGCTCCGCCCTGAGGTCGTTGTACGCCTCCTCCCTGGCGGCGTAACCGGTCTTCAGCTCGTCCACGGTCCTGGACAGGGTCTCGTTGTCCATTACCAGGGATGCCCTTGCCCCCGCGACGTCGGCCAGCTCCGCCCTGAGTGCGGATATGATGCCGTCCCTCTCGGCCAATGCGGCGGAGCCGTCCGCGACCAGGTCCTCCAGCTCCCCCTCCTTGGACCTCAGGAGGATCCTCGCCTCCTCCAACTCCGCTTCGAGTTCCGCGTTCCTTGCGGACATGGCGGAGCCGGACGACTTCAGATCGGCTATGACGGTCTGCGCCTCCGCGATCCTCTCATCCATGGATGCGACGATCCGGGAATGTTTGACGAGTGTCGCCTCGTAGTCGTCGGAGACGTCCTCCAGTTCGGTGCTCGTCTGCTCCAGCTCCGCGTTCACGTCATCCAGATCCTCACGGAGGGATTCGATGGTCTCGGATGCCTTCCTCAGGGCCTCCCTCTCGGATTCGTAGGCCTCGGTCCTTTCGTTGAGGAGCGCCTGGAGCTCGTTGATGCGGGTGTCCCTCTCCTCGACGGCATGGACGTTGTCGTCCCTCAGGTCGGATACGAGGGATTCCAGACGGGCTATGCGGGCATCCTTGTCCGCGGACTCCTCGTCCCTGGACGTCTTCAGTGCATCGAGCTGGGACTTCAACTCGTCTATCATGACCATCCGGGATTCCATCTCCGCCTTGGAGGCCTCGTCGTTCCTGATGAGAAGGGTCTCCAACTCCGATATGCGGGAATCCTTGGCGGAGGACTGTGCGAGGGCCTCGTTGACGGACTCCTCGGACAGCAGCCTCGCCCTGTCCGTCTCGGCGAGCTCGTGTTCCAGCTCATGTATGCGTGCGTTCAGGGCCTCCGCCTCCTCGGCATGGACGGCGATGTCGTCGACCAGACCGTCCCTCTCCAGGACGGATTCCGCCAGCCTGTCCTTCAGGGACTGGACGTCGTCCATGAGGTCCTGATTGAATTTCGAATAGGTCTGGAGTTGCGACTCCAGCTCCCCTATCTCGTCCTCGGATGCCTGGAGCTCGCTGCGGGTGTAGTCCAGGGTGCCGCTGAGCTGCTCCACCCTTTCGCGACAGCATCTGAGCTCCTCCATCAGGTCCGACACGACGTCCCCGTCGGCGGTCGCGGCGACGGAACGGACCTCCACGATGCGGTCGACGGCCTCGGACAATGCGGCCGTGACGAGGGCCACGACATCCGCCTCCTCGACGGGGGGTTCGCTCTCCGGGAGCACCCTGTATGAATCGAACCGGGATTCGTCAGCCGATTCCGCCTCGGTGAGTCTGGACAGATACTCCTCGGCATCGATGGGTACGGACGTCGGCGCATCCGAACCTTCGCTCGACAGGAGGGCGTCGCAGACGTCGATGTCCCGGTTCAACATGTCTATGACCTCCACATAGACGTCCCTGTTCGAGGGATAGACCCTCATCATCGCGGCGAAGGAGAGTATCTCGTTCAGCTTCCTATCCCTGATTCTGGTCGTAAGACCTGCATCCCACATGGGTGAGAGTATGCGAAATCAGGATATAAGGAATTGCAAGTCAACGACTATGTTTAGAGGTGAATGGGCGGATGGCCCCGAAGGCGGGATTCACCATTCGTATTCGAACCTGGTGGACGGGACGCCGTAGATCTGATCGGAGGCTATCCTGCCCGTTATGACGGACCATCTGAGCATCCTGCCGTTGTGATACTGCTCGAGGTCGTGTGCGAACGAGGGTGCGAAGTCCATGCATGCGTCATGGGACGCGTGATGGTCTATACCCAGGGACCACTGCATGTGGAACACCGCCTCGTCCTCGGGGATGTCCTTGCCGGTGCATGCCCTTATGACCAGACTAATCTCCTCGCTGCAGAACTCCACATACTGTACCAGGTCGATGTCGGGGTCCATGGCCGATATCTCCTCGAACATGTCGCGCCAGTGTATCAAGGATGCGATCTTGGTATCGGACAAGGGTGATTCGCCGCGTGACAGGAGGGACGTCATGGAGAGACCGGTCCTGTAGAACGGGAGCATGGTGAGGACCGTGGTGAGCACGCGGACGTAGTCGTCGTGGGTCAGACGCTCCTCGGGATCCAGCGTATCGAGGTACTCCTGGAAGAGCTCCTCCGGGATCTCCGGCTCGTCGAGTATCAGGGACATGTCCCTGTCCAGACCCTGGAGTTCGAAGTTGAGGAGACGGACCATGGCGTCGCAACGGTGGAGCTCGAACTCGAAGCACCTCTCCAACAGCAGGGACCTCCCGGTGAGCGGCGCGTTACGGAAGCATTCCAGATTGAACACCATCCTCTCCCTGACATCGAGGATAACGTCGTACAGGTCGTCCACGGTCATGTCACTTCAGACCCAACTGGGCCCTTATGGATTTCTTGATGGCCTTGAGGGCCTCGTGGGTGGCCTTCTCCGCAGGACGTGCCGAGGGGTCGATCTCCCTCAGATAGGCGGCGGGCTGGCGATGTAGGCGGGCTTTCCTCCGCAACCCTCTTCCGTCCTCTCCATTCCGGCGGAAGCAGCAAACCTGCCC
>JAFVZY010000102.1 GCA_017507885.1 Candidatus Methanomethylophilaceae archaeon
ACGTCACCGAAAGGATCCTCTTGCGTCCCCCGTCCTTTTTGCCGCCCATGGTTTCCGGACCCACGATACGCGTATTTGAAGGTTCCAGGGGGAGGTGACCGAAAGTGCCCGAAAGTGCGGGATGCGTATGAAGGTCGTCCGTGTCACCCCGTACAATGCCATCATGGTATCATATCTGGTTTTCAATTCGTACGATGAATCGCACTGGAGGAGCATGGAATGGAACGGTTGCGTGGATTTTCCGCCGGATCCGAACGGAAAATCGGGTGAAGGACAAAGATTTTGATCGATTTTGAGTAGTTTTGAATGTCTTAAGAGACCTAATGCTAAAACTTTGTTCATCTGAGGTTCATGCGTCGTGTTCTCGCCGTCGCAGTTCCGTTTCGATGTCTTCAAAGAACCGATGAATAAAAAGGGGTAAGGGCCGTCCCTCGTCGGGACGGCTGTTCCGGGGATCAGTTCATCCTGTAGATGACGAATCCGGACCAGATCTTCGGGAAGAAGAAGGTGGTCTTCTTGGGCATCCTCTTTCCGACCATGGACAGGTCCCAGATGCTCTGGAGGCTGGGGTCGTTGAGGATGATTGCGAGGTCGTGCTTCCCGTCGGCCATCTTGGCTTCCACGGAGGCGAGTTCGGCATCGTATGAAACGGTCGCCTTCCCCTCGTCGCTCTTGTACACGCCCTTGAGGATCTTCTCCTGTGCGACGTAGGTGTCCAGACTCCACAGCCCCTCCTTGTCGGCGTAATCGGCGAGGAAGCATTTTCCGGACCTGAACATGAGTCCCATGAGGTGGTCTCCCAACTGGGCCTTCATCTCGTCCTTCGTGACCTCCTGCATCTCCATGACGTTGGAGATTCCCTTGATGGCGTTCTTCTCGGAGATGTTGCCGGTGTCCACGAGTCTGTGGGTGGGCCAGATGACGAGTCCCGCATCGTCTGCCGCCACGAGGGTTGCAAGCACGTACTGCTTCTTCTCGTCATCGGGGTTCTCCAGGGCGTAGTTCAGGGCGGTCTCGTATCTGTGGTGTCCGTCCGCGATGAGCATGCTCTGATCGGCCAGCTGTTCGGTGATCTGCGAGGTGATCTCCGGGTCGGAGAGTCTGTAGTATTTGTGTTCCACACCGACGGAGTCCACGTATCTGTACACGAGGCGGCACTCGTTTCTGATTCTGGAGTTGAGCTCGGGGGTGAATCCCTGATAGATTCCGAAGATGGATTCCAGGTGGGACTCCATGTCCCTCAGGAGGTTGAGGCGGTCCGCCTTCACCTTGGAGAAGGTCTCCTCATGGGGGATTACGCCGCCCTTGTCGTAGGATTCCGTTTTCAGGATTCCCACGATTCCGGTACGTACCCTTTCGGTTCCGTCGTCGTCGAAGGTCTGCTCGTAGATGTAGAACGAATCCTCGTCCTGTTTCAGCTTCCCGTCCGCGATCCATGCGTCGAGTTCCTTCCTGGAACCGTGGTAGCGCTTGTCCGCGTCGGGGTTGAGGGTGAGCCTGGTGATGTTGCACTCGTTGCTCTGGAGTTCCTTGAGGTAGTCGTCCCCGATGACGTCATAGGGCGGGGAGATACGGCTTCCGATCTTCTCGCCGGGGGCGAGGTTGGGCCTGAATCCGGGAAAAGGCTTGAATGTGACCATTTGTACCGGGGCTTACGATGGGGTGCCCCTATAATAAGTAAACGAAGGGGCCGCGGGCGGTGCCGGGACCCCTCCCTGATCAATGGTTTTCAACAGATCCTGGGGACAGGGTCGCCGGCAGGGGCTTCGAGGATCCTCCTTCCGCCGATCTCGGTCCTCATCACGACCCTTTCCGGTCCGTCCACGGCTTTTCCGATGATGGACGCGTTCCTTCCCTCGGGGGTCCTTCTGAGTGCGGCCAGGACCTCCTCGGCCATCTCGGGGACGACTGCGATGACCGCCTTACCCTCGTTTCCGATGGCCAGAGGGTCGATTCCAAGAAGGTCGCACGCGTTCACGACACCGTCCCTGAGTGGGATGGAGGAGTATTCGATGTCCATTCCGATGTGGGACTTCGCACACCACTCGTTGAGGGTGTTGGCCAGTCCCCCGCGGGTGGAGTCCTTCATCGCGACGATCCCTCCGGCTTTCAGACCCTCGGCGATCATGCCGTTCAGGGGCGCCACATCGCTCTCGATCTCGCTCTCGAATCCGTATCCCTCACGGAACGACAGGAGCGCCACGCCGTGGTCACCCATGTATCCGGACACTATTATGGCATCCCCGGGTCTCACGGAGGAGTCGGTGAGCCATCTGTTTTCCACCTTGCGGTATTCCGCGGCCTTGGCGAGGTTGGAGTCCAGGTATTGGGACCTCTTTCCGACGGCCGATGTGGACATGATCATCTGATCCACGGCACCGGATTCCACGACCTTGGTGTCTCCGGTCGCAACCGGTACGCCGCAGGATTCCGCGGTCCTTCCTACGCTGTCCATGACCCTGTCCACGACATCCAGATCGAGACCCTCCTCGATGACAACCGAGCACCCCAGGGCGAGGGGGGTCGCACCCATGACGGACACGTCGTTGACGGTTCCCGCCACGGAGATCTTTCCGATGTCCCCTCCGGGGAAGAACAGCGGTTTGACGGTGTGGCCGTCTATGGTGAAGACGATGTCGTCCACGACCGCGGAGTCGTCCATGGAGTCCAACGGGACCTCGCACTGCATGCGGGGGAAGTGGTTGGTCACGTGTTTGGAGAGGAACTCTTGCATGAGCTCTCCTCCCGCGCCATGGTTCATAATCACTTTTGCCATGGGGCGGTAATCCTCCATTTGGGATAAAGGAATTGTGTGGTGTCCGTCCCGCTTCCCATAAGGGGGTGTGTTTTGACCCTCGGACTCCGCCCTGACGGGATGTTTTTATTATAGAATCATACTAGGGAAAAACGGCCCCGTGGGGTAGTGGATATCCAGTTGGCCTTCGGAACCAACAACCCGGGTTCGAATCCCGGCGGGGCCGCCATTCATGGAGATGTTCCATCGATGCCATCTCTACAAATAGTACGATGTACTACAAACATTTGGCGATATTGTGGCGTTTTCTATAAGACTCACCGAAGCTGAGGAACATTTGGCCAGGAGTTACGCGGTTCTTCATGGGATTTCCGTGGGAGAAGCGTTCCGTAACGCATCATTTGAAAAAATCGAGGATGAATATGACATCTCTGTGGCAGATGTGGCATATGGGAAGTACCTCGAAAATCCGAAATCATACAGTCATGACGAAGTTTTGAAGATGTTCGGTGATGATGAGTGATTCATTCCATGGAATACACCGATGATGCGGTAAAGCAACAGAAAAATGGATCGTTTCACAAGGATGATGATACTCAATTGGATTTCCAAACATCTCGTCGATTCTGAAAATCCCTTCATGTCCGGAAAGGCATTATCCGGAGACAAAACCGGTTTTTGGAGATACAGAGTGGGGGATTATAGGATAATCTGCAGAATCGACCGTGGGAAATTAATCATTCTGGTCGTGGAAGTCGGTCATAGGTCCAACATATATGATTGATCCGCAGTCGTTTTGAATCCGATGCATGGTTCCTGTGGCGGTCCCTCCTTATCCGATTCATCGAGATGATGTTCGAATCCCGGCGGGGCCGCCATAGATGTTGTTTCATTCCTCATCCGGTCGGTTCGTATGTCCCCACCAGGCGGGCATGGTCCAGGACATGTCCCTCCATGCCGAACATCAGCTCGTTCAGGAAGAACCCCTTCCCGAGGCCGAGTTCGCAGTCCAATGCGTAGACCGATAGGGTGTATCTGTGGGTTTTGTCCGGAGGTGCCATTCCGCCGTATCCGGTGGCGGTCTCCCTGGACAACACGTCCCCTATGCCGTGCCAGCTGTTGCAACCCTCTGTGAAATCGTCGGATCCCCTGGATTCGCCCTCGGATACGGACGTCCTCTTCAGATCGCAAAGGATCCAATGGATCCAATCGAATCCGCATACGGGCACGGCGTCGTAATCCTCAAGGATCACGGCGAAGCTGACCGTGCCTTCGGGGGCATCGACGATCTCGAAGGGGATGGAGAGGGAGGGCATCCCTTCTATGAATTCGGATCCCTTCGCCCCGTATCTCTCCATTATCGCCCCGTCGACCACGCCGGTGCTGGTGACGCGCATTCAGGCACCCTCGTAGATGATGAGCGAGTCCACGTCGTATTTCCCGAGCTTGTTCCTGCCCTCGAGCCCCGCAAGCTCCATGACGAAGCATATCCTGACGACGATTCCTCCGAGTTTCTCGATCATCTTGACGGTCGCCTCTATGGTTCCGCCGGTTGCGAGCAGGTCGTCGATGACCAGGACCTTCTGTCCGGGTTTGATGGCGTCGGTGTGGATCTCCAATGCCGCGGTGCCGTATTCCAGGTCGTATTCCTCGCAGACGGTCTCCCTGGGAAGCTTCCCCTTCTTGCGGACGGGTACGAATCCCTTCCCCAGTGCATATGCCACAGGGGTTCCGAAGATGAATCCCCTGGATTCGGTTCCGGCGACGAGGTCGAAGTCCCCCGCCTCCTTCGCGGATGCGATGAGTCCGTCTATCGCCATCCTGAATCCGTCCGGATCGCCGATGATGGTGGTGACGTCCCTGAAGAGGATTCCGGGTTTGGGGAAATCGGGTATCTCGGTGACGTAGTCGATGAGTTCTGCCATGGTCCGTGAATGCACAACGGGGTTAAAACACTTCACAGTTGTTCCAGCACTTTCTTCAGGTCCCTTCCCAATCTGTCGGTCAGGATCCTGCCGCCGACCAGGGCGCCCACCCTTCCATTCACCCATCCGTCAAGGGACATGCGGAACGACCTGTGGTATCCGTGTACACGTATCATCCTTTCCGCATCCCTTGTCACGGAATCGAAGAGCAGCAACGTCGTCACTGTGGAGCACCTGTGCCCGTTCCCGGGCCTTATGCGTGTCATGGCATCGGAGATGGAATCCCCGAGGCACGCATCCAGGGCATCCGCATCCAGGATGTCCCCTGAACGGACGTAGACGTATTCATGGTCCTCCGCGGACCACATCTCCAGACCCCTTGTCAGGATGTGCGCCCCGCAACGGACGTGGTATTCCATGCGGAGGTCCCATGGGGAGTCGTCGCAACGGAACACGTCGTAGTCCCTCGAATAGATCCTTTCGAGGGCCTCCGTCATGCGTGGGACGTCAGGCATCGGGTGCCTCTCCGGACATCTGTTCGCGTATCGTCCTCGCACCCCTGACCATCAGGGTGACGGCCAGGGCGAGCAAAAGCACCGACAGCAGGAGTTGGACGAACGCGGGTCCGTCGAATCCGTTCACGAGGACGGAGACCTTGTCCCATGCCGTGATCAAAAGGGAGCATGACGTCGCAGCCATCATGAACGCCATCGGAATCAGGAGCATCCTCCTCTCCTTGCCGATCTCGCCCAACCATGCGCTCACCGCCAGGAGGGCGAGGGTCGCCAGGAGCTGGTTCGCGGCCCCGAAGAGGCCCCAGATGTTCTGATACCCCACGAGTGCCAGTCCGCCACCCAATGCGATCGTGACCACGGTGGAGGGCAGGGGTTTGCAGAGGAGTGCCCTGATGCCGGCATGTCCCGCCCCCTCCTCCCCCGATGCGAGTTCCTGCAACATGAAGCGTCCCAGACGGGTGCTGGTGTCAAGTGATGTGAGGGCGAAGGCGGACACGGCGAGGATCACGAGTCCGTATGTCAGTTCCTCGTATTCCGCCAGTCCCGACAGGGATAGCATGTTGGAGACTCCCGAGGCGAATACCTGGGTGGGGGTTCCCGAAGGCATCCCGTCGACGAACAGCACCCCCACGCATATTATCGCGATCATGGCCAGGACGCACTCGATGAGCATGGAACCGAACCCCAGGGGGAGCATGTCCCTCTCGTTGTCAATCTGCTTGGCTGTGGTCCCCGAGGACACCAGGCTGTGGAATCCGGATATCGCGCCGCATGCGACGGTTATGAACAGTGCGGGGAACATGTATCCGATCTGCGTCTCGAAAGAGGTGAATCCGGGAAGAGAGATGGAAGGGTTCGAGACCAGGATTCCGGAGATGGACATCAGGATGATGCCGTAGAGCAGGAAGGAGCACAGGTAGTCGCGTGGTTGAAGGAGGAACCATACGGGAAGGACGGATGCCACCAGGATGTACACTGCCAGAATGACCATCCAGAAGTCGCGTTCCAAGTACAGGGGGAACATCGTTCCCGCCATGACGCATGCCGCGACCAGGACGACGGCCAATGCGACGTTGGCCCACATCGGGGGCCTGTAGCGGTTGGTCAGGATCCCGAATCCTATGGCTGCGATGATGAACAGCATGGACGTCGATGCGGTTGCACCGTTGACCCTCACCTCGGAACCTCCCACGAACCCGTCGAAGGTGTCGGCAACGATGGACATGAACGCGGCTATAACCAGGATCAGGGTGAGGTATGCGAAGATCAGGAACAGCCTTTTCGCATCGGACCCCATGGTGTTGCTGATTATCGATCCGATGGAACGTCCTTTGTTCCTGACGGATGCGAACATGGAGCCGAAGTCGTGGGCGGCTCCGAAGAACACCCCTCCGATCAACACCCACAGGGTGACCGGAATCCACCCGAACACGGCGGCCTGTATCGGTCCGGTGATGGGTCCCGCGCCTGCTATGGACGAGAAGTGGTGTCCCAGCAACACGGGGGCTTTCGCAGGTACGTAGTCGACGCCGTCGTATTCCGTGTGGGCGGGCGTGGGGCGTTGGGGATCAACACCCCATTTCCTCGCCAACCATCTGCCATAGGACAGGTATCCGGCCACAAGGCATGCAAGGGAAATCAGGAAAAGTGTTGCCGCGTTCATCCAATGATCCTCGGGCGGACCTACGACATGACATCTATATCAGGGTGGCGGACGGGGGCTGTTGGAGGAGTGCCCCCGTCCTGAAAAACGTGTGTGGGGTTTGTCGCGGTCATCCGTCGTGTCTTGCAGACGTCGGCGACGGTGGTTCAGATGCAGTAGAGACAAGTGTCGACCGACCAGTCTTTCTCTCCGCTTCCGGAACGTTTGTCTTCCGCGTCTTCGCCGCAGGTCCTGGTTTCATCATTTACCGAAATCCTTACTTGCCTCCTTGTATGATGTTACGTTTTACTACTATTTATAATAGTATGTCAACGGATTCCATAGATAATTTCATATTATATTTCGATAAGCGTTAAAGTTCTACGAAAATCGTAAAAGCATAATCGAATGGACGCCCGTAGCGGAAGGAAGCGGCGGGGAAAAGGGGTAAGGTGCCGGCCGTAGCCGGCGTTTGTGATCCTCACATCAGCTGTTCGGAACAGTATGGGCAGAACTTGGGGGTCTTGGGGAGTCCGCTGATGTCCTGTCCGCAGTACGGACAGTTCTTGAACGCGGGTATCGCACCACCCGTCTGCTGTTGTTGGGCGGGGGGTTGTTGCTGTTGCTGCATCGGGGGCTGCTGCATGCCCGGTGCGAATCCCATGCCCTGTTGCATGCCGGGATACATTCCGGGTTGTCCCTGCATCATGCCGCCCTGCTGTTGCTGCATCTGCGGGGACGGCTGTCCGCAGTTCCCGCAGAACCTGTAGGGGTAGTCGTTGGGGTTGCCGCAGTACGGGCAGAGCACCTTGGGGGCCTGCTGTTGCTGGACCTGTGCCTGGGGCTGTTGCTGGAGCTGCTGGAACATCTGGGGGAACAGGAGCATTCCCGCACCCATGGCCGCACCTCCGTCCGAGTTTCCGATCGCGTCCGCCATGCTCTCCATGACCTCGTACCTCCTGAACGCCTCTCCGTTGGCGCTGCTGAACTGCAGGTATTCGAAGACCTTCTTCTGGTCCTCGTCGGTGGTGCGGACCTCGGCGATCTTCAGGGACAGCAGTTCGATGCCTCTCTGGGAGAAGTACTGCTCCACGAGCACCTTCGTCGTGGTGGATGCCTGCTCCAGGTTGTTGAGCACCTCCATGTAGTACTGTCTGGACAGCTGCTGGGTCACCTGCTCGTTGATGAACGCCTTCATGAATGCGTTGACGTCCCCCGTGGTGTAGGACTTCAGTCCGCCGAGCACCTGGGTGAAGAACACGGCCACGTCGTTGATACGGAACTGGAACTCCCCGTTCGCCATCAGGACGATGGGGACCTCGTACCCCTGTGCGGCCTTGATCATTCCACGGATGCCCCACCTTCCGTTGAACATCTTCAGGGAGATGTATATGACCTGCACCTTGAACGGGGTCTCCCCGTATCCGAGTGCGAGGTTGTACAATTTGGTGAGCCAGGGTATGTTGGCGGAGGTGATCAGGTGTCTTCCCGGTTCCAGGACGCCCTGCATCTGTCCGTCCCTGACGAACACCGCCACGGCGTGTTCGGGGACGGTGACGGACGTGAGGGTCCTGAGGTCATCGTGTTCGTATGCGTAGATGATGTCGTCCGGGCCTTGGGCCGCCCAGTCTATGACGTTGGTTCCTGCCATTCAAATCACTCCTCCGTCTGGAAGCCCTTCATGACGGCCTCCCTCTGGTTGTATGCCTCGGCCATGTCGTCGACGCACCTCTCCACCTGGCGGATGTTCCCCTTGGTGACGGTCCCGTCGTCAGTGACGCTCAGGAGGGCCTCGACGGCCTCCCTGAGGAGCTGGATGTCCTCCAGGAGCTTCGCGTCCCATTCCACGAGGCGGTCGAGGTCGCCTTCCAGGATCTTCACGGAGTCGTGGAATCCGGAGTATCCGTTGACGGCCTTCTTCACATCTATGTCGTATTTGTCCACCTTGGTCCTGAGCCTCTCCACGTCCATCATCAGGTCCGGTTTGGATATCAGTCCCCTCTGGATCTCGGCGAGATCGGATTTGCTGCCCTGGAGTGCTCTGGACAGTTCGGTTCTGACGGCCCTGTCCTCGTCCCTGCGGAGGTTCCTCTCCTTGTATCCCCTGTATATCGGGATGTAGAGCTTGATCCTCTCGACGAGGCCCTGGTCGCCTTTCATCTTCTCTCTGACTGTGTCATTCAATGCCATGCAACATCACACGTTCCTGTTCTTCACTGCCATTATTATGCCGACGATCGCAACGATCGCGATTATTACGGCGACGGTGATCATCACATCGCCGGTGAGGCTGTGGGCGAATCCCGCCGCACCGACTCCCGCGAGAAGCACTCCCGCGACCATGGTGACGTCCCCCTCCGAGGGTCCATACCCGTCGTCGTCGAGGTTCCTGAACCTGGACGATACCGCGAGGTACGCTCCGAACACCATGAGTATGGAGAACACGGTGTCGAAGACGTTGCCGGTCACCACATAGAGGACGATCCCTATGGCTATGGCCAGCAGGATGGCTCCTGCGGTGATGCCGTTCCACATCCTTTCGTTGTTTTTGACCATGTTTTCACCTTTCAGATTCGATTCAATCGTTTCCCGTTCAGATGATCACGATCCTGGACGCACCGAGTTCCCTCACCGCTCCGGGGGTCAGTCCGTCGAACTCCTTCGGAAGCTCGATGACGTCTCCGGACAGGGAGCAGGGGATGTACACCAGGCTCTTGATCTCGGGTCTGCTGAGTTTGAGTTTGGAATGGGTGTTGGAACACTGGCGCAGATACTCCTGCACCAGCCTGGTGGCCTCCATGCGCGTGCTCAGGGGGACCACGACCCTTCTGGAGCCGGGGTTTCCTTCCGAGGCGGAATCGGTCAGGCGGCCTATGCCCGCGCCTCCGCTGATGCTGTCCTCCTCCCCTTTGATCCTGGACATGATCGAGGATTCGGGGGCGGCGGCGAATATGTCCGTCAGACCGTGGCGCGGGTTCCTCAGCGCATCCCCCGAGATCGTGAACGTCGCGGGGACGAGGATGTCCTCCGACACCTCGACGCTCCTCTTGGAGAACAGGGTCCCGGTGGTGAAGCTGTATTTCAGGTCTATGTCCCAGAACGGGTAGAGCACGTCCCCCGGACCGGAACAGATCCTGAGGCCTCCCCCGTTGCGTGCCGACACGATCTCCTCGATGTTCCTGAAGAGCTCGCTGCTCCTCTCCTTGTTCTCGAGGCAGTTCCACCCCTGTGCCCTCGGGTATGAGAGTCCGGTGACGCTGCTGAGGGTCTCCAGGAGTTTCAGAGGGTCCTTCGAGGTCCCGGCGGTGACCAGGGACGTGATCTCCATGAGGGTCTTCGCCTGGGAGATCTCTATGTCGACCGCCCTGAGCATCACTGCGAGGCGCGGGACCATCAGTATGTCCATCTTGGACTTCTCCAGGGCGGCCACACCCTGCTCCATCTTCACGGAGCATCCCACCACGTCGCCGTTGAGGATCATGTCGGATGCCTGGCAGATTCCGGAGAGGGCCTGCAGCCTCATGCCAAGGGGCGCGTAATCCGTGACCTTGGACATGGATGCCGCGGCCTCGGCGAAGTTGTTGGCCATCAGGGCGAACCTCCCGGGGGTCGTGTCCGTCAACAGGTTGGAGTTGTTGATCAGGAGTGCGTACGCCGAGGACATGTTCTCCGCATCGGTGATCATCCTCCTGTACTGGTCGTCCACCGCCAGCGGTTCGATGCTTTTGAGTTTGGCGTTGAACTCGAAGGCCTGTTGGGACGAATGGTTGGTCCTGACCGCGTCGCCCTTGGTGAACGGGAGGACCACCAGCGGATTGGAGACGGCGGAGTTGAGTCCGAGACGGTAGTCGCTGATCTCCGGATCGATGGCCGGTTTCACGCTGTTGATGAATATGTTGTGTCTCGCGATGGGGTCCACGTTCTCCGTCTGGGATAGTGTGAAGCCTCCCGGGATGGACCTGCTGATCCAGGACTGGATCTGACCCATCATCTGTTGCATGTACGCCTTGGCATCCACCCTCTGCTGGGTGGTCCCGCAGCTGCGGCACGTGACGTAGGGGGACTCCGATTCCACATCGGCCTTGTCCAACGGGGCCCCGCAGTATTTGCATCTGAGTTCCAGCATGTCGTCCATTCAATTACCCTCTCATGAAGGAGATCTGTGTCTGGAGGGCGGAGATCTCGGCCTGGATGCGCATCTCCATGGCCCTCATCTCCGACATGGCCTGTTCGTGGTACTCCCTGGCGATGTCGTCCGCACGGTTGGAGACCGCGGAGTAGCATGCGCGGCATATGTAGATGGACCTGAGGTCGTCGGGTGCGCTCCTGGTCCCCGTGTCCTTGTTCAGGGCGGGAGACACGTCCGCGGGGGTCGTGTAGAAGTGGATCCCCTCGCCGGTGGCGATCCTTCCGCAGAGCCAGCACTTGCCGGTCATGGCGAAGGACCTGACCCTGGCCATGTTGTTCTCCCCGGATTCGCCGTTCTGCTGCCTGTATCCCATGGCTATCTGCTCGAATTCGGCGGCTTCCGAGGGGTTGGACCAGACCGTAGCCCTGGAGCGGGTCTCGTACGAGATCGCCATGAGTGCGAAGAACACGTTGGTCCCGGTCGTGGTGGTGTCCCTGTTGAATATCTCGTAGAGGTAGAACGTCTTGTCCCCGAGGTTCATCTGGAACTCCTGTGCCAGGGACTGCAGCCTGTCGGCGACACCCTTCATGTTGGCGATGTCGTTCGATTTGATGGCCCTGTTCACCTCGCCAATGAGCTCCGCCCTCCTTCCCAGGAGCGAGCATTCCGTGAGCATCCTCTGTCTGTCGATCTCCACCAGGCCGAACTGCAATGCGGAATCGCCCATCCCATTCAGGGCGTTCTCCAGGTTGCTGAACCTCTGGGGGTTGTCTAGGTTCCCCTGCAGGTCGATGATGGCCACCTGGACCGCTGCGACGTCGTCGACGCCCCCGTCCTTGTCGATGGATTTCTGGAGTATGTTGCGGGCCTTCGAGAACTCTCCCCTGGAGATGAGTTCGTTTCCCTCGTCATAGAGCTTGTCTCCGTTTTTGAAGAAGCTGAATGCCATGTGATATCCCTAAATTGGTATGACATTAGTAGAATAAAAGGATGGCACAAGTTCTCCGTCGTTTTATGTACGCTCATACGTATCCTTCCCACGCGCGCGAGTTTTTTCGTGTTTCAGCAAAGATTTATATCGGCATAGCGTGGAATCGGGTCCATGTCCAACAGCAGGTTCAGGGCAGTAGAAGCAGCTTTTCACAGGGATGTCGTGAAGGCGGAGGCCCCGGCACCCATCACATCCGAGTACTACGGGTGCAACGTCTTCAACAGGAAGGTGATGAGGCGTTACCTCTCCGCAGACACCAGGGAGAAGATCTACATCACGATAGAGCAGGGGGCCACCCTCGACCGCGAGGTCGCCGAACACGTCGCGGCGGGAATGAAGCGCTGGGCCCAGGACATGGGGGCCACCCATTACACCCACTGGTTCCAACCCCTGACCGGCGGAACCGCGGAGAAGCACGACTCCTTCACCCAGCCCCATGGGAAGGGAGACGCCATCGAGACATTTTCCGGAAGCCTTCTGTGCCAGCAGGAGTCCGACGCCTCGTCGTTCCCCAACGGCGGTCTCAGGAACACCTTCGAGGCACGCGGATACACCGCATGGGATCCGTCCAGTCCCGCATTCATAATGGGCGATTGCCTTTGCATCCCCACGGTCTTCATCTCATACACCGGGGAGGCCCTGGACTACAAGGTCCCCCTTCTGAAATCCGAGGTCGCCGTCTCCAACGCCGCACAGAGGGTCCTGCGCCATTTCGGCATGGGTGACGAGAGGGTGCAGTCCCTTCTGGGTTGGGAGCAGGAGTTCTTCCTGGTGGATTCCGCCCTGTTCGCCCAGCGTCCCGACCTGATCCTCGCCGAGAGGACGCTCATCGGACACAACTCCGCCAGGAACCAGCAGCTGGACGACCACTACTTCGGTTCCATACCCGGAAGGGTCCTGGAGTTCCTGAAGGAGCTGGAGTTCGAGTGCTACAAGCTCTCCATCCCCATCAAGACCAGGCACAACGAGGTGGCCCCCAATCAGTTCGAGGTGGCCCCCGTGTACGAGCAGTCCAACCTCGCCAACGACCACAACCTGCTCCTCATGACCGTCATGAGGGATGTGGCCGAGAGGCACGGGTTCGTGGTCCTGTTCCACGAGAAGCCCTTCGAGGGTGTCAACGGTTCCGGAAAGCACTGCAACTGGTCCATCGGGACCGAGTCGGGGGTGCCCCTGCTGTCCCCCGGGAAGACCGAGTTCGACAACCTCAGGTTCCTGACGTTCGTGGCCAACGTGCTCAAGGCCGTGTACGACAACAACGCCCTGCTCAAGAGCACCGTCCTGTCCGCCACCAACGCCCACAGGCTGGGTGCCAACGAGGCACCCCCCGCGATCATCTCCACCTTCCTGGGGGACCACGTCTCGAAGGCGTTCGAGGACCTCCTGGAGACGGAGAACATGGTCCACATCGAGCGCGAGAGCGGATACAGCATAGGCGTCCCCCGCGTCCCGGAGCTCCTGCTGGACAACACCGACCGCAACAGGACCTCCCCCTTCGCCTTCACCGGCAACAGGTTCGAGTTCAGGGCCGTCGGATCCTCCGCCAACTGCGCCTCCGCCATCTCCGCGATCAACACCATCGTCGCCCATCAGCTGAACAGGTTCGCCGATGCGGTGGATGCGAGGGTCGCGTCCGGGGAACCCGCACTCAAGGCGGTCATCGCCGAGACCTGCGCCGTGTACAAGGACGCCCAGAACATCTGTTTCGACGGAAACGGGTATTCCGAGGAGTGGAAGCAGGAGGCCGCCGCCCGCGGTCTGGATTGCGAGACCTGCGCCCCCAGGGCACAGGACTGCCTCACCTGCCCCCGCACCCTTGAGGTCTACGCCGCCACCGGCGTCATGTCCGAGACCGAGCTCAGGGCGAGGAGCGAGATCGCATGGGAGACCTACTCCAAGAAGATAGAGATCGAGGCGCGCGTTCTCGCGGACCTCACCGCCAACCACGTCATCCCCCTGGCCACCCGCTATCAGTCCATCCTTCTGGACAACGTCTACAAGATGAAGGCGGTCTTCCCCGGGGACGAGTACGCCGAACTGGCATCCACCGACCTCGCCACCATAAGGGATCTCGCAGGCCATGTGAACCGCGCCCGCATCCTGGTGGACGAGATGGAGTCCGTCGTGGACGAGGTCGTCGCCATCCCATGTCAGAGGGAGAGGGCGATCGCCTTCCATGACAGGGTCCTAGGGTACATGAACGACGTGCGCGGTCACGTCGACGCCCTCGAGATGATCATGGACGATCAGATGTGGCCCCTTCCGAAATACCGCGAACTCCTTTTCATACACTGACGGGGGTCACCCCCCGCCAACCTTTTTCATGTGGTTCGGTGCGATATGTTCAGTTCATATACGCATTTTCGATTGTTCCAAAACATACAATATGATGCGAAAGTAAAATTAAATATCACGGCATACGGGCATTCGTTTCAGAGGCGGCATCATGCAGAACCTGAGTGTGCTCGTGAAGGAATTGGCCAGCAATCATGTCGAGGGTCCATGGTTGGAGTTCAAGCATAACACCAACGACCCGTTCATGATTGGTGAGCGCATAAGTGGGATGGCGAACAGCTCTGCGATGCTGGGACGTTCCTGCGGATATCTGATATGGGGCATACAGGACGACACCAGGGAGATAATAGGCACCGAGACCAGTCCCTCGGTTCAAAAGGTCAAGGGGCAGGAGCTCATGAGCTGGTTGCACAACAACCTGTCCCGGAATGCCGAGTTCGAGTTCAACGAAACGACTGTCGACGGCTTCCGTGTCGTCGTTCTCACCATTTACGCCGCCAAGCAGTATCCCGTGTCATTCCAGGGATGTGAATACATCCGTGACGGCAGCTACACGAAGAAGTTGATGGACAGGCCTCAGTTGGCATCCAGGCTCTGGTTGGCCCTCAACCGTCAGAATGCCGAGATGATGGCTGCCGCAGAGGATTGTTCCCCGGGGGATGTCCGTCACCTGCTGGCTTGCGAGTCCTTCCTGACCCTTTTGAATCTGCCCGACCCTACAAGTGAATCGTCACTGATGGATTTGCTTGCAAACAACGATGTTCTGGTCAGACAGGATAACGGTCTCTACACTATTACCGTTCTGGGTGCAATGTTGTTCGCCAAGGATCTTTCCAAGTTCGGGAGATTGGGTCGCAAAGCATTGCGCATCGTCAAATACAACGGGGATACCAAATCCGATATCGCCCGTCAGACACAGGATTTCAGAGGGTATGCGGTTGGTTTCGAAGACAATATACGCACGTTGATGCTGATGTTGCCCTCTTCCGAGGTAATCAGAACAGGCAGGGCGGAGTTGATTGAGAAGTACTCCATCGTCGCAATCAGGGAGGTTCTTGCCAACGCGATGATCCACCAGGATTTTACCTCCTCCGGCATGAATCTGGCGATCGAGGTGTTCAGCAATCGTGTGGAGATCTCTAACCCCGGTCCGATTCTTGTCGACAAGGAGAGGTTGATCGACGCACCTCCCAAATCGAGGAATGAGCGGGTTGCGACGATGATGCGTAGGGTGAAACTCTGCGAGGAGCTGGGCAGCGGTTGGGACAAGATCGTGGATTCCTGCGAGGCGGAGGCATTTCCAGTCCCCACAGTGTATTCGGATGACAACGGGGTTCGCGTCATGTTTGTTGTACCGGTCTCATATGCCGATATGGATTCTGAAGAGCGTCTATGGAATTGTTACATGCATGCCTGTTCATGTTTCTCCAAGGGAGGATTCCTCACTAATACCACCCTCCGTGAGCGTTTCGGGTTGGAAAAGACCAACAGCAATTCCGTCCTGATGTCCAATTTGATAAGATCTGCAAAAATGAAGGGGTTGATTAAGGCTGTTGATGAAAACACATCCACTCGTTTGTTTAGGTATGTTCCATACTGGGCATGATGTGCTTAATGGGTGCTTAATGGGTGCTTAATGGGTGCTTAATGGGTGCTTAATGGGTGCTTAATGGGTGCTTAATGGGTGCTTAATTCCATTGTGCAAATGTGGATTTTGTTGGGATTTTATGGAAAAATCATTAAATATAGCTTTTGAAAAATACGCAGATTTGTGCTTAATGGGTGCTTAATGGGTGCTTAATGGGTGCTTACCGGGTGCTTACCGAAGGCTCGGAAAATCAAACGGCAGGCCCACCGAATCCGAACATCGACGCCGACCCCATCCGTTCCGAGCAGTCGGATTCGTCGACAGGCACGTGTTCCACATGCGTGTCCCACGGGTCCGATGCACGGTCGATCCCTGTTCATCCGTGGGGGCGGACCCTTTCCCATTCACGTGTCCTTAACCACACTTTCGAATGTCAAACCAACTAGATTTATATAGAAGAACAAACTTTATCCGAATTAGTATTCCATGTTAGGAACATGGGAGGTATAAAATATGGGTATGGGAAACGCCCCTGTAATCATTCTCAGAGAAGGAACCAAGAGGGAGAAAGGCAAGGACGCTCAGTTCAACAACATCGCAGCGGCCAGGGCCATCTCCGATGCAGTCAGAAGCAGCCTCGGACCCCGTGGAATGGACAAGATGCTTGTCGATTCCCTCGGAGACGTCGTCATCACCAACGACGGAGTGACCATCCTCAAGGAGATGGATGTCCAGCACCCCGCAGCAAAGATGCTCGTCGAGGTCGCCAAGACCCAGGACGCAGAGGTCGGAGACGGAACCACCACCTCCGTTATCCTCGCCGGTGAGCTCCTCAAGAAGGCCACCGACCTGATCGACGCCAACGTCCACCCCACCATCATCGCCTCCGGATACAGGCTCGCCAACGACAAGGCCCAGGAGGTCCTGAAGAACATCGCCAAGAAGGTCACCCTCGAGGACGAGGACACCCTCGAGCTCATCGCCCAGACCGCGATGATCTCCAAGTCCGTCAACAACTCCAAGGAGTACTTCGGAAAGATGGTCGTCGAGGCCGTCAAGACCATCGTCGACAAGGACGAGGAGGGCAACTACGCCATCGACCTCAGGAACATCCAGACCGTCAAGAAGGGCGGAGCCAAGATGGACGAGTCCTACATCGTCAAGGGTCTCATCATCGACAAGGAGCCCGTGCAGCCCAACATGCCCAAGCTCGTCGAGAACGCCAAGATCGCATTGATCGACGCCGCATTCGAGGTCAAGAAGACCGAGATCGACGCCCAGATCAAGATCACCGACCCCAGCCAGCTCTCCGCATTCGTCGCAGAGGAGGAGAAGATGCTGAAGGACATGGTCATGAAGGTCAAGGCCGTCGGAGCCAACGTCGTCTTCTGCCAGAAGGGAATCGACGACCTCGCCCAGCACTTCTTCGCCAAGGAGGGCATCTACGCCTGCAGGCGCGTCAAGAAGTCCGACATGGAGAGGCTCGGAAGGTCCACCGGTGCAAGCATCGTCAACAAGATCATGGAGATCGACGAGTCCGACCTCGGATACGCCGAGAAGGTCGAGCTCAAGAAGGTCGAGGACGAGGACATGACCTTCATCATGGGTGTCAAGGAGCCCAAGACCGTGTCCGTCCTGGTCAGGGGAGGAACCGCTCACGTCGCAGACGAGGTCGAGAGGTCCCTGGTCGACGCATGGTCCGTCGTCAAGGTCGCAATCGAGGACGGAATGATGGTCACCGGCGGAGGATCCACCGCAATGGAGATCGCCATGCAGCTCCGCGACTACGCCGCCTCCATCGGAGGAAGGGCACAGATCGCAATCGAGGCCTACGCATCCGCGATGGAGATCATCCCCTCCACCCTCGCCGAGAACGCTGGTCACGACCCCATCGATGTCGTCATCGAGATGAGGAAGCAGCACAAGGCCGGCAACATCTACGGCGGATTCAACCCCTACACCGGAAAGGTCGAGGACATGGCCGCCCTCAACGTCATCGAGCCCTACAGGATCGGAAAGCAGGCCATCAACTCCGCAACCGACGCCGCAGTCATGATCCTCAGGATCGACGATGTCATCGCATCCCGTGCAAGCAACCAGCTCCAGACCGGAGACGGAATGCCCATGCCCGGAATGGACGACTGATTCCGGCAGGGAAGTCAACAAACCGAATAAACCAAACCGAGGGGGTCCTCCCCCTCATTAGTATTTATATCGCACTTAAAGAAGGGAGACGTATGACTGTGAAGTCTAGAAAGAAGGACGAGGAACCGGAGCAGTCCGAGGAACAGAAACCGCAGGTCGACCCGTTGGAGGAGGCCCGTGCACAGGCGGATCAGTATCTCGACATGGCCCGTCGCCTCCAGGCGGATTTCGACAACTACCGCAAGAGGACCGCCAGGGAGAACGAGGAGTTCAGGAAGTTCGCTTGTTCGTCCATCGTCTCCGACCTGCTGACGATCGTCGACGACCTGGATCGTGCACTCGAGCACGCGGGGGAGGAGACCGATTTCGTCACGGGCATCAGAGGAGTCAGGACCAACATGATGAAGGTCCTGGAGTCGAACGGGCTGAAGGAGATCCCCGCCGACGGGGCATTCGATCCCAACTACCACGAGGCGCTGTGCGCCGTGGACGGCGAGGAGGACGACATGATCGCGGAGGTGTTCCAGAAGGGATACACCCTCAACGACAAGGTCCTGAGATTCAGCAAGGTGAAGGTCACCAGGAAAACATCTTAAATTCAAACCAAGGCAGGTGAGCAGAAATGGCAAGAATCATCGGAATCGATCTCGGAACGAGCAACTCGGCCGCCTCCGTCATGGAGGGTGGAAGGCCGACCATGATCCCCAGCGCAGAGGGTACCAGCGTCGGAGGAAAATCCTTCCCCTCATACGTAGCATTCACTAAGGACGACCAGCTCCTCGTGGGAGAGCCCGCAAGGAGACAGGCCGTCACCAACCCCGACGGAACCATCAAGAACGTCAAGAGGAAGATGGGAACCGCCGAGAAGGTGACCGCGCTCGGCAAGGAGTACACCCCCCAGCAGATCTCCGCCTTCATCCTTCAGAAGATCAAGAGGGATGCGGAGGCCTTCCTGGCGGAGCCCGTGGAGAAGGCGGTCATCACCGTCCCCGCGTACTTCAACGACAACGAGCGTCAGGCTACCAAGGACGCCGGAGCCATCGCAGGTCTCGAGGTCGTCCGTATCATCAACGAACCCACCGCGGCCGCACTGGCCTACGGACTCGACAAGTCCGACGTGGAGCAGAAGATCATGGTCTTCGACCTCGGAGGAGGAACCCTGGATGTCACCATCATGGACTTCAGCGACGGTGTGTTCGAGGTCCTGTCCACATCCGGAGACACCAAGCTCGGAGGATCCGACATGGACGAGGCACTGACCAAGTACGTCATCGGAGAGTTCCAGAAGCAGACCGGAGTCGACCTCGCCGCCGACAACATGGCGTTCTGGAGGGTGAGGGAGGCCTGTGAGAAGGCGAAGATCGAGCTGTCCACCACCATGCAGACCGAGATCAACCTCCCCTTCATCGCATCCGACGCATCCGGTCCCAAGCACCTGATCCAGTCCCTGACCCGTGCCAAGCTCGAGGAGCTCGTCGAGCCCATCGTCTCCAGGTGCAGGCAGTCCATGGTCCAGGCCATCAACGACGCGCACCACACCACCGACAAGATCGACAAGATCATCATGGTCGGAGGACCCACCAGGATGCCCATCGTCCAGAACTTCGTCGAGAGCGTCGTCGGACCCAAGATCCAGCGCGGAATCGACCCCATGGAGTGCGTCTCCATGGGAGCCGCCATCCAGGGGGCCGTTCTGGCCGGAGAGGTCAAGGACGTCCTGCTTCTGGATGTCACCCCCCTGTCCCTCGGAATCGAGACCCTCGGTGGAATCGCCACCAAGCTGATCGAGAGGAACACCACCATCCCCACCAAGAAGTCCCAGGTCTTCTCCACCGCGGCCGACAACCAGCCCTCCGTGGAGATCAACGTCGTCCAGGGAGAGAGGCAGATGGCCGTCGACAACACCTCCCTCGGAAGGTTCATCCTCGACGGAATACCCCCCGCACGCCGCGGAGTGCCCCAGATCGAGGTCACC
>JAFVZY010000103.1 GCA_017507885.1 Candidatus Methanomethylophilaceae archaeon
ATCGCCAGGGACAGTGAATAGAACATCTGACCGGAAGCGGCGATGATGGTTCCCATGGACAGCTCGGAGAAATCCACGTTGAGATACTCCCCGGTACTCTCCATAACCCCAGGAATGGTGAAGATGTAAACCAGGAGGCACACCATGATGAGAAGGAGGAGGGGCATCAGCACCTTGCCTATCCTCTCGATACCCTTCTCCAGTCCCATCGCAACGATGATGGCGGTGATGATGCCGAAGATGAAGAACCATACGACGGGACTGGTCAGGAAGTCCCCCTCACAGGCTATGAACGAATCGAAATAACCGGGCTGAACCAACGATGAACCCGCACCGACGGCATATTGGAACGCGTAATCCGTCACCCATCCCCCGATGACACAGTAATACGGCAGAATCAACGCGGGGGGGATCAGCATCAGCCATCCGAACCACTTGTGCTTCCTGGAGAAGGTCATGACCGCACCTATGCAGGACTTGCCTGTACGCCTACCGATGACGAGCTCCGTGATCATCAGACTGAAACCGAACGTGAGTATGAGTATGAGGTAGACGAGCAGGAACAACCCACCACCGTATTCATGAGCAAGATACGGGAAACGCCAGATGTTTCCCAGACCAACCGCGGAACCTGCCGCGACCATGATCATTCCGAATTTGCCCGAAAACGACGGGCGTTCCTTATTCTCTGACACGGGGGATGTGAGCATCAACGCCATTAATAATACTGACTGATACGAAAAATCGGGAAGGTCCGGGCCACCATTGGCACTAATATAAGTACTATGTGCGAAATCGGTCACGAAGGTGAAAAACCATGAAAATCTATCACGATGAAGACGTCGATTTGAAGATATTCGACGGCAAGAAAATCGCCGTCCTCGGATACGGTGCACAGGGAAGGGCACAGGCCCTCTGTTTCAATGACTCCGGACTCGACGTCACCGTCGGAGCGAGAAGGGACGGGAAATCCTGGGAGAAGGTCAAAGAGGATGGACTCAAGGTCGCGGAATTCGCAGATGCGGTCAAGGGCGCGGATGTCGTCATGATGCTCCTTCCCGATGAGATCCAGCCCGACATCTACAGGGAGTATGTGGAACCCAACCTCAAGAAGGGTGCCGCACTGGAATTCGCCCACGGTTTCGCAATCACCTACAAACTCATCACCCCTCCCGAGGACGTCGACGTCATCATGATGGCGCCCAAAGCCCCCGGAGATATGGAGAGGGTGCAGTTCGTCGAGGGGTTCGGTGTCCCCGCACTCATCTGTGTCTACCAGGACGTCAGCGGAAACGCCAAGGAGATCGCCCTCGGACTCGCCAAGGGACTCGGATCCACCCGTGCCGGTGTCTTCGAGACCACTTTCGACAAGGAGACCTACACCGACCTCTTCGGTGAGCAGGCGGTCCTCTGCGGTGGACAGACCGAGCTCATCAAACGCGGATTCGAAACCCTGGTCGAAGCGGGATATCCTCCGGAGATGGCCTACTTCGAGGTCCTCCACGAGACCAAGCTCATCGTCGACCTGATCAACAAGGGTGGATTCGAGCTCATGTGGCACGTCGTCTCCAACACCGCCGAGTACGGCGGACTCACCAGGCGCGAGAGGGTCGTCACCGACGAATCCAAGAAGGCCATGAAGGAGATCCTCAACGAGATCGAGAACGGAACCTTCAAGACCCAGTGGAGGTCGGAGTGGGAGAACGGACTCGTCAACCTCAAACAGATGGAGGAGGACGAGAAGAAGCTCCAGCTCGAGGTCGTCGGAAAGGAGATCCGCCAGCTCTTCCAGAGGAAGAACTGATAAAACAACCGAGGATGGTGTTCGACATGAGCAGGATAATCGTCAGGACCAGGGCCGGGGAATTCACCGGGGAGTTGGACGACTCGGACATTTCGAACACCATCTGGCTTTCAGCCCCCGTTTCGATGGAGACCAACATGTTGGGAGGCATGATGTACTGCGAACTCCCCCTGGACTCCATCCTCCCCAAGGAGGGCAGAACCACCAAACTCGAGACGGGGGACATAGCGTATTGGCCCGGACCGGGGGCCTTCTGCATATTCTTCGGTCCGACCCCCTTGAGCGGGGAGGACGGCGAACCGGTCGCACCATTCCCGGTTATAAAAATCGGAAAGATGACCTGCGACTGTTCCGGGCTCGTGGATGCGGGCGACAGACAGAGGATCTCCGTCGTGACGGATTTCTGAACCTATCGGAACGTTGTTTTCACTTACGTAAGTAAAAATCCAAGAACTAAAATACCTGCATCGCCTTCGAGGATGCATGGACGTAATGCCGCCGATTCCTGTGGGGTCAGAGACGTTCGATGAAATCAGGACCCATGGAATGTTGTATGTCGACAAAACGGGTCTGCTCGTGGAGCTATGCGACAACCTTCTGAACGGGATGCGTCGCGTCCATGTATATACACGTCCCACCAGATTCGGTAAGACCCTCAATCAGACGATGATTGACCGTTATTTTAATATCAGATACCGTGAAAAAGAAAACATCTTCAAGGGACTGAACATCTCCAATCATCCTGAATTCGAAAAACTGATGTGCGAATATCCAGTAATCAGATTAGACATGAGGGTCGTATCCGCAGAGAACATGGATTCGATTTATGACGGATTGCACATGGTTTTCAAAAACGCATACCTGGATTTCAGAACAGCCCATGGGGACTCTTGGATGTCCGACGACATGAGATGCATGTTCTCCAGATTCATTTCAGGAGAAATCAACCACACGGAAATCAAAACATCGATACAGGCATTCTCCAAATGTATTTTTGATGAACTGAAGGACAAGCATGGAAACCTCGTCAATAAGAAACCGATCATCCTCATCGACGAATATGATTCGTTCCTACAGGACATGGATCCTCTGCCGGTCAAAGAATACAATTCGATATCGAGGGCGTTGGCGAATTTCATGACAATCACCTTGAAAACGAATGAGAACTACTCCCTCGGAATCGTTACAGGCATTCTCACACTATCTCAAACGGGAATGATTAGCGGACTGAACACACCAGTGATTCACAATGTATTCGACATGAAGTCCGGAGAATTCTTCGGATATACCGAGAAGGAGGTTGAAAAACTCATCAACCTGTATGTTCCGGAACATGTCGACAAAAAGAGAATCCTTGCGGATCTCAAGTCCATGTACGACGGTTACATTTTCGGAGATATCGAAATATACAATCCTAGAAGCGTGAACATGTACCTTGCCAACGGCATGTTTGATGAACCTCCGGGCGAGTATTGGGAAAGAATGAGAGGAAACATGTTTTTGAACAACCTCCTTCTGAATTCACCTGAATCGGTACAGGACGAGATAGCGGCCCTCGCATTGGATCATGGCAAATCCGAGAGGGTTTCAATCGATCCCGCGACTATATACCAGGACCTCCACTACAACCCCTCATCCCGGACATCCCTGTACTCGTGTCTAGTCGTCACCGGATACCTGAAAGCCAGGCCGGTTTCAAAGTACAATAATCAAACCACGGTAATCTGTGATGTGTCATTACCCAGCAAGGAGGTGGAACATGCGTATGAAGAATTGATACGTACGGTGCGTTCCAGAAAGACAAAGGGAAACAGATTCGTAGACAGCCTGTTGAGGCTCGATTCCATGGGGGCCACGGAAGCTTTCAACGAACGTCTGAAGGTGCAGAGGTTCTGTGATTTGCCGCCTCCGCCCCGTCATCCAGGCCGGTGCAGTTGACGAAGGTGGTATGTTCCATCCCC
>JAFVZY010000104.1 GCA_017507885.1 Candidatus Methanomethylophilaceae archaeon
GGAGAGGTTTATGGCGAGACGGTCCAGATACGGGGTCAGACCCATTATCTCGGTGAGTTCCGCGATCCTCTCATCGGCCTCCCTGCGGGGGATCCTGTGAAGCATGGCATGGTAGCGGATGTTCTCCATGACGGAGACGTCACGGTCCAGGAGGTGTGCTGCTGCACTATCCCTATGCCCTCCTTGACCGAATCCGACGGTCCCGATATCCTGTGGCCGTCGATGGTTATCTCCCCCGATGTGGGTTGGGCCAGTGTGGTCAGGAGTCTGATGGTCGTGGTCTTCCCGGCGCCGTTTGGTCCCAGGAAACCCATGATCTCCCCCTCGCGGACATCGACATCGATTCCGTCCACCGCCACGTGGTTCCCGAACCTCTTGGTGAGGCCACGGGCGCTAACGATTGTTTCCGGATTCATTCCATCCCCTCGAACATGTCCTCGAGCTCCATGTAGAGCTCCTCCAGGGCGTCCCTTGTATCCCGGTCGGGTTCCCACACCCCCCTGCCGACCGCTTCCAACAACCTGGAGACGGTCTCATACATCGCATACGGGTTCGCATCCCTCAGCCATTCCGAATTGTCCCCGTCGAGGAGGAAACGGTCCGCTATGGATTTGTACATCCACGGTTCCACGATGTCCGATGTGGCGTCCCAGGCGAACACGTACTCGGTCATGTTGGAGATCTCCTGTGCACCCTTGAAACCGTGTTCCTTCAACCCCTCCACCCATTTCGGGTTGAGGATCTTGCTGCGGAAGATGTAACGACCCTCCTCCGCGATGGATCTGAGTCTGAGATTGGAGGTGTCGGCCGAACACCCTATGAGCGACATCGGCATCCTTCCGGATACCGACCTCACGGCGGCGTTGAATCCCCCGAGATCGTTGTAGACGTCATCGTTGTCCAACATGTCGTACTCGCGGGATGCGCTGTTCTTGACCGTGACCTCTATGGTCTCCAATCTGCGACGGAACGCCTCCGGGCATCTGCGACCACGCCTGCCATTGCCGTAGGCGTATTCGCCGTAACTCCTGTAAATATCCCCTATGTCCGATACATCCTTCCAATCGGATGTCCTGATGAGTATGTTGGTGCCGGAACCGTAGGTTCCGGGGGCATCCCCGAATATACGTATGGATGCGGCCTCCCTGGCCTCATCCTCGGGTATCCCTTCAGCTATGGAACGGGCGATGTCGGCCCTCACATTCGCCCTCAGGTAGTTGTCCTCGTCGGATTCGTCCAATTCGGATACCATCCTGACCCCACGGTCGATCAGTTCCACCAGGTTGGGGAACGTGTCCCTGAATAGACCGCTTATACGCAGGGTGACATCGACCCTCGGTCTGCCCAATTCCTCCAACGGTATCACCTCGATGTCCTTGACACGTCCCGCATAACCCGTCCATACCGGGCGCAGGCCCATCAGCCACAATATGTACGCCACGTCGTCCCCGCCCGTCTTCATGGTGTCCGTGGCCCAGACCACCATGCCTATCGAACGCGGATGGGACCCGTGTTCGGACAGGTACCTCTCCAACATCTGGTCGGCCATCCTGCATCCGACCTCCCAACTGGATTGCCAGGGGACGGCATCCGGGTCGAGCGAATAGAAGTTCCTGCCCGTTGGAAGGAGTTGTGCGCGACCCCTCGTGGGACACCCGGATGGTCCGGACGGGATGTACTCCCCGCGCAATGCACGCAGGGTGTTCTCCAACTCGTCCCCCATCCTCATGATGTTCGGATACAGGTGTTCGCATACGAACGTCACGACTTTAGCGAGATCCCCTCCGTCGTCCGGATAGTCCCCGCGTATGATTTCGAGACAGGAATCCGCATCGAACCCCTTGGAGACCATGGAGGAGATGAGGGAATCCATGCGGGTCTCCACGTCCTCGAGGATCTGGCCCTTGAGAAGACCCGAGACCCCGTCGCGGGATGATGGATCGTTCTGGAGATCCAGTATGTCGTATCCCAGGGATGCCGCGATGGAACCGCGCATGGACGGGATGTCGCCGTTGGCGAGACGGGTCAGACTGTAGATGGTCTCCTCCAACCGCCCCCCTTCGGGAACCCTGCCCAGTATGTGCAGACCGTCCTTGATCAGGGCCTCCTTCACGTCGGTGATGTAATCGTAGAGCTCATCGACCTTCCCGTCGAACTCGGCATCGGAACAACACGGGTCCAGACCGAGGTCGTTGTAGAGTTCCATGGAACCCACCATCCTCCGTAGTTCCCCTCTGATGATACCCACCTTGTCTTTCTGGCCGAGGGATTCGGCGTTCATGTAGTTCTGAACTGCGGCCTCAACCTCCTGGATCTCATCGTATCCCCCGGCACGGGTCATGGCCGGTATCATGTGGTCGATGATCACGGCGCCCGCACGCCTCTTGGCCTGTATGCCTTCCCCCGGATTCCCTATGACGTAGGGGTACACGTCGGGGATGGAGTTCAGAACATAATCGGGACAGCAATCGGATGACATGGCTGTGCTCTTTCCAGGCAGCCATTCTAACGTCCCATGGGTTCCCACGTGTACGACGGCATGCGCACCGAACACATGCCTCAACCATTGATAGTAACCGTAGTATTGATGGGGCATGACACAGAACGGATCATGGTAGTCCGATTGGATGTCCCTCCCCCTGTCGGGTTGGAACCCCACCAATACGTTTCCGAAACGAACGCCGGGAACCAGTATGTCGTCACCGACGGTGTGGAAATCCCCGGGCGGCTTGCCCCATCCCTCCTCCAGACGTCCGCGCGCGGCATCGGAGAGGACCCCGTACCATCCGTCGTAGACCTCCGGGGGGATGACGTCCAATGCCCTTTCGCGGATCGATTCGTCGGACACCCAGGTGGTATCGTTGGTTATGCCTGCAAGCAGCATGTCTACCAGTTCACGGGACGTTTCCGGTATGGTCTCCCCCACATCGTATCCCTCCTCGCGCATGCGGTGGAGGAGGTCCACGACGCTCTGGAACGTATCGAGGCCGGCTGCACCCCCCGCATTGGACGTCTTGGGGGGATACATGTAGAGCAACACCGCCACACGACGTTCCGAATCGGGAATCATGCGGAGTCTCGCCCAACACATCGCCATGTCAGCAACCCTGTGGGGACGGTCCCTCAGGGGCACGGCATGAAGGGTTCCGTCCCCCTGCCTCTCGGTACATCCGCAGGCGGGGGCTATGATCTGCCCGTCATACTCGGGATGGGCGATATCGTATGCGATCTCCGAAGGGGTCAGACCGCTGATATCGGAATCCCATGCCTCCTCGGTACGGCAACAGACCATGGATTGGAGAACGGGGACCCCGTAGGTATCGAAGAAATTGTCGTCACAGACCTGGTCCCCGACACCGGGCGTGGCCACGAGCACCTGTGAAAAGGCCATGGTCTCGATGATCGCATGGAGGACGGGCACACCGTCACGGGTCAGGTCCTCCATGAGGATTCTTTTGGCACCCTTCGAACCGGGCACCTTCTCCTCCGATGCATACATGAACACGGGCACCGCGTTGCCGCCGAGTTCCTCGACGGCCTCTATCAGGGCATCCACGTGGGCCGTATTCCCGGTCACCCATTGCCTCTGATAGAAGAATATCCCTATGTTGGGTTTCGATGGGTCCAACGAATCCACGTACCTTCCGATGTCGATGTCCTCGAGACCGGGACGATACACGCCCTGCGCAGGCGGATGCACCGGTTCAGGCACCTCCGCATCGATCCCGTCGAACCTGCGGAGACCCCACAGGATCAAAGAGGAGAAGTTGTCGTGTCCCCCCAGTCTGATGTATGCGATGCACCTGCGATGATCGACATCGTCGCCATGGAACATGCCCCTGAACGATTCGGTGACGCCGTCATCGGTGCATTCGAGAACAGTACAGACGGAGTTCGACAGCAGAACAGCCTCCAATCTATCGAACTTCTTGAAATACGACGTGTCGCCATGGACCTTCATCGAAACCATGTCGGCATCGGAGACGTAATCCAATGCTTCGGACAACAACATGGGGTCGTCATCCAAATCGGATGAATCGAAACAACGATATTCGAAATCGTATCCTTCGGCTTTCAGATGAGATACGGACAGGTTCATCATATGACTGTCCTTGGTACCGATTGAAATGTTCACGAATCTCATGGGTCAACCTCGTTGGTAACCTGATTCCCGATCCGGGCGGATGGGCTCAAAAACACACGATACGGTGTGGGGACGGAGTCCGAACCCCGATCATTTGGAAAACGGTTGATGGAAGGTGTTTGCTCCTGAATGTCCATATGACTCACCAGGCTGATTTGCGCTGCCTCATCAGGATCAACAGGAAGACGGGCCCACCTATCAGAGCGGTGATGACACCCACGGAAACCCCGAAGGACCCCACGGACCTGGCGAGACATTCGGCCGCAATCAGCATCAATGCACCCATGGCCGCGGAAGCGGGGATGAGGTGTCTTGCATTCGATCCAACGAATCTGCGGCAGACATGGGGGGCGACGAGACCTATGAATCCCAATGTACCGGTGAAACAGACGGCTATGGACGTCGCCACGGACACGACCACAAGACAGATGACCCTGGTACGGACGGGGCTCTCCCCCAGCGACTGACAGGTGTTCTCACCCGTGGAAAGCACGTTCAACCTGCGGTGCATGACCATCATGAAGACCACGAGGAACACCGCTACGAGGGAAAGCGGAAGAATGCATTCGGGACCCACGTATCCGAGGGTTCCCACGGACCAGGAGTAGATGGCGGCCACATCATCGGGATTGGCCGTGTACTTCAGCAACGTGGTCATCGCGGAGAAGATGTACATGACCGCGATACCGATCAGCGCCATCAACGCGGGCGTCACCTTTCTGAACACGGAGAACAGTATGATGATGGACAACGGGATCAACGAGAAGACGAATGCATTGACGATCTGCCCCATCTGGGAACCCAATCCGACGATTCCGAAATCGAAAACCACGAAGAGGGTCACTCCGAACAATGCCCCCGAGGATATCCCCGTGGTGTACGGATCCGCGACCGGATTGCGGATGACCATCTGCATGACGGCACCGCTGACACCGAGGATCAATCCTACCAGGACACCCGCGAATGCCATGGGCACCATCCCCTCCCAGACGATGAAGTCCTCCAGCGTCTCCTTGTAACCGACGGGTTCGATGCCCTGTATGTGTTCGATGACGATCTCGATGGATTCCCAGAATCCGATGTAATAGTGGCTGATGCTTATCGAATATGCGCCTATCGCGACGGCCAGAACGGCCACCGCCGCTATGAACAGCCTGTTGCGGTTCATCACCCTGTAGTAATCCTGCATACCCATCACCAGACCCTCCTTTTGCTCATGACGATCAAGGCCAGGAACACGGGCGCACCGATGAATGAAAGGACGACCCCCACGGGTATGGCATCCTGCGGTGAGAGGTAGCGGGCTATCATGTCCGACATTATCAGGAACAGGGCCCCGAACGCCGCGGCCGCGGGTATGACGAACCTGTTGTCGGAACCGAGGATGATCCTCACGATATGGGCCGATATCAATCCGATGAAGGAGATGATTCCGGCATAGCAGACGACCGAAGCCACCATGAACGAGATGACCATCAGACACACGATACGCATGTTGGATGCGTTGAGTCCCAGACTCTTGGCACTGTCGTCGCCCAATGCGAGGACGTTCAACTTGTCGGAAAGTATCAACGCCAGGATGATGCCCGCGATGTTCACCACGGCCATGATGGGCATGGACGCCCAGGTGATCTCCGAAAGGGAACCGACCTGCCACTGATACACGGTGGCCAGGGTCTCGGCATCGGTGGACATCAGGAGGACCGTCGTCAACGCGTTGAATATGTACGACACCGCGGTACCGGCAAGGATCAGGGTGGCCGGTGACGTGTTCATCTTCGGTGCCAGGACGACGATGGCCATCATGGGGATCAACGCGAAGATGAATGCGTTCAGCATCACCCCGAGATTCTCGGTCTGGGAACCGATGGATACGGTTATGCCCAGAACCATCGCAACCGCGACACCGAAGCAGGCCCCCGAGGATATTCCTGTGGAATAGGGGTCCGCAAGGGGGTTGTTCATGACATTCTGCATGATCGCTCCCCCCACGGCAAGACCAGCTCCCGCGATCAAGGCGAAAACGACACGCGGAAGACGGACCTCCCATATGATGTAATCCGTGACGAATTCATTGGTACCCATGGGGTAGGTGACCCCCGAGATGTGATTGAACAGGTATTCGTACACGGAAAGGAAGGGAAGTTTCATGGTGCCTATCGAGACCGACAGGCCCACGGATAAGAAGGTTAGCAGGAGACAGGATACCACGAACACAGTCTTGCGCCTACGGTACCTCCTGTATTCCTCGATCCCTCCGGATTCCCCGGCTTGAATTTCCAGATTCCCGCCTCCTGCTCCGGCCTCAGTAGGCCATGTCGTGGGTCAGCATGAAGAATGCCTCATCCCAGTTCACGGTGTTTCCGGGAACGAATTTGTCGAAGAACTCCTTATGCATCCCATCCGCATACTCCTCGGTGAAGACATCGGGGTAGAGTGCTACGGCGGTGTACAGAATCCTGAGGGGGATGGGTGCATCCCCTACGACGACGATCGCATCCCCGTTGGCATAGGCCTGGGTCTGGGAGAAGATTCCGACGGACTCGTCGTATTTCGCCTGCTTGTCCACGCTGCAACTGTACCAGTCGTTGGTTTTGATGTTGACTATGCAGTCGATGTCGTAGTTGTAGAGCCAGGTATCGTTCTGTTTGAAGTAGCAACCGGAGGTGTACTGGGTGAGGACCTCCTCCCCGAGGGCGTAGATTCCACCGGCCATCTCGGCGACCTGTTTGTAATCGGAGGTTCCGGCGGAGATCCACATTCCATTGGCGCTGGGCACACCGTTGCATGCGATGACGGTCTTCTTGTCGGTGATGTCCTCGAGCTTGTCCTCGATGTCGGCCTGGAGTCCGATCCACCACTGGGCTACATCCTTGCACTTCTCCTCGGTCTGGAAGAGGAAGGCGAGGAGGAACATCTCGGCGGAATACTCGGTCGCATCGACGAGGGCGGGATTGACCCTGATGACATCGATTCCCATGCCTTCGTGTATGGGTTCGACCTCGGCCTTGTCGACGGTGGAAGCGGTCTTGTCGCAGAGGACGGCGGTGATTCCGTAATCCTCTATGTATTTCTTGATGCCTTCGACGGGCATCTTGGTGGATGAGGAACCGATGCTCTCCATCTCACTGAACCTGGGGAAAAGAGTAGGGTCGGGGGGAGAGGACTTGCTGTATGAGATTCCATAGATCTTATCGGCCATTCCGGACATCTGTGTGATCCACAGCATGTTGGATGACGCGGTACTGACCGCCGCCTTTACGGGCCATTTGGTGGAGACGACATAGTCCCCGGTGGAACAGGTGTTGTAGTGGTAGACCGTACAGGACTCCTTGTCGAGGATCTTCTGGACGAGCTGTTCGTCCGCCGCGTCGACGGTACCGTCGTGGTTGGCATCCGCAAGGGGATGGTCGGAGAATTTCTTGTTTCCGGCAATGATGTCGCCGATCAATTCAAGGTCGTCGGAATCGATGTTGTAATCGTTGTCCGCGTTTCCGAAGACCTTCAACTGGGAGTTGATCTCAACATCGTCACTGCCCGAATCGTTGGTCAGGACGATCGCCACCGCCGCAACCGCAACGATTGCGACGACTGCGATTGCAATCATCTTCGTTTTATCCATAATATCACTAGGATGAATAATCCAATACATTACCGTATATAATTATTTGGATAATACATCCAATAAAGGTTCTGTACCAGCATCTTTATAAAAAGGAAATGAGGAGTCTCTGAAACGAGACTCCGTTCAAAAAGGTGTAAAGTTTGAGACGGATCCTGTCAATCCGCCACCGGACATGAGGTGGAACCGGCATGGTTGTGGACCATGGGTTCACATTCATCCGGATCGGATGCGTTTTTCCGAACGGAAACCGAGGTGCCGTTCGCCAAAGGTTTGACATTATCGTCGAAAAGAGGATCCAACATGATGATGTGGGGTCTACCGTGACTGATTATCACATCGGATTCCACACCATAGACGTTTTTGATGTTCTCGGAAGTCAAAACCTCCTCCGGAGTGCCTGCAGCATAGATTCCGCCGTCATAGAGCATGATCATGTTATCGGAATACTTGGCGGCGATGTTGAGATCGTGACTGATCATGATCACAAGAATGCCCTTGTCCTGTGAGAGCTCCCTCATTATGCGGGTGACCTCCATCTGATGTTTGATGTCGAGATTGGAGGTCGGTTCATCCAGGAGAAGGATCTTCGGTTCCTGGACAAGCCCACGGGCGAGCATCACCTTCTGATGCTGTCCGGCGGACAGTTCATCGAAGGACCTCATGGCAAGATGTTCGATGTCTATGAGTTTCAGAGTGTCATAGACAATTTGGAGGTCTTTGTCCAGGGATTTCCAATTGCTATGGGGATGACGACCCATCATGACCGTATCCACGACCGACAGGGGGAAGGCATCACTGGATGAATATGGAACGTAACCGACCTTCTTGGCCAGATCCTTGAGTGAAATCGAATCTACATCCGAACCATCGATGAACACCGTACCTTTGTTGGGGGTCAGTATCTTGTTGATGCAATGGATCAAGGTGGATTTGCCCACCCCGTTCGGCCCTATGATCGATAACAACTGGGGGCCGTTGACAGAAAGGTTGATGTTTTTGAGCACGGGATTGGCCGAATAACCGAATTCGATACCCTCGATGTCTATCCTGATCATATTCTCACTCATTTCGGGCCTTCCTTTATCTTGACGTATTGAACCTGCGACACAATTTTGATGTGATGTCAAACATGGCTATTGGACTATATATCCAATTAATATATATCGTCATTTTATATAAAAAATTGGACAGACTATATTTTGATAGATGGGGAAACATGCCCGGAAAACAAACAAAACCACTCTATGTTAAATTAATGGATGTATACTCCATACTATATTATTCCTGTTTGAAGATGATGAATGGAAGACATCGACGCGGATCGATGGTAATTTATTGGATATATTCTCCAATAGACTTATCATTACCCCCTGCATTCGATGAGGCGATTACCATGGGTAGATCAAGAAAACCAGTTGCGATATTCGCATGGGCATTCTTCTTCGCATGTCTGGCCTTGGCGGCCTGCATGTTCATGATGAACGAACAAGGCAGCATCGGCGATGAGATGTTCACGATCGGTCTGTCGTTCCTATCCACCACACTGACGACCGTGGTGATAATCTGTGGAGTGTTCCTGACGGGCAGATCCAATGCCGAAAGATACGAGGAGATCCGTTCGGAAAGGGA
Organism: Candidatus Methanomethylophilaceae archaeon; assembly: GCA_017507885.1. GTDB lineage: Archaea > Thermoplasmatota > Thermoplasmata > Methanomassiliicoccales > Methanomethylophilaceae > Methanoprimaticola. Next base: position 9,399 of record JAFVZY010000104.1, read on the forward strand.
GAGGAAGGACGGACCGGAACAATAAAAACGACAACGAACCGCGTAAGCGGATGATTCGATGATATGATGGCGAAGGGGAGATCCCCCTCCCCCCGCCTTATGGTTTTCAATCGAAGAGGTTGTGGAAACTCCTGGTGCTTCTGACACCGAGCTCCCCGGACCTGGCGACCCTGATGGCTCCGACCGCAATCTGGGCACCCTGCACGGTGGTCATGAAGGGGATCTCGAGTTCGACCGCGAGTCTCCTCATGGTGTAACCGTCACGGATCGCACCGGACTTCAGCGAGGGGGTGTTGATGATCAGGTTGATCTTTCCATCCCTCATGAGTCCGACGGCGTTGGGCTTCTGGTTCTCGTCGATCTTGAACACGGTGGTGGTCTCGACGCCATGCTCCCTGAGATAGGTGGAGGTTCCCTTGGTGGCGTAGATGGTGAATCCCATCTCCTTGAGCTCCTTGACGGGTGCGAGGATCCTCTCCTTGTCCACATCGTTGACGGTCACGTAGACCCCGCCCTCGGTGGGGAGGTTGTTTCCGGCGGCGATGAGCGCCTTGTAGCAGGCCTTGTCGAAGTCCTCGTCGATTCCCATGACCTCTCCGGTACTCTTCATCTCGGGGGTCAGGATGGAGTCGACTCCAGGCAGTTTCAGGAAGGGGAACACGGAGGCCTTGATGGCATAGTGGTCGATCTTCTTATATCCGGACAGTCCGAAGTCCTTGAGGGTCTTTCCGAGCATGATCTGGGTTCCGACCTTGGCCAGGGGGACGCCGGTGGCCTTCGAGATGAAGGGCACGGTCCTGGAGGCCCTGGGGTTGGCCTCGATCATGTAGACCTGTCCGTCCTTGACGGCCAGCTGGAGGTTCATGAGTCCGTGGACGTTCAATGCCAGGGCGACCCTGGTGGAGATGTCCACGATCTCGTCGATGGTCTCGTCGGAAAGGGTGAAGGGGGGCAGCACCATGGTGGCGTCTCCGGAGTGGCATCCGGCGTACTCCACGTGCTCCATGATTCCCCCGACGTAGACGTCGGTTCCGTCGCAGACGGTGTCGATGTCGACCTCGATGGCCTCGGTGAGGTACTTGTCCACGAGGATGGGATGGTTCCTGGAGACCTTCACGGCGGTCTCGACGTAGGTCTTCAACTCCTCGGTGGAGTAGACGATCTCCATCGCCCTTCCTCCGAGAACATAGGAGGGTCTGACGAGGACGGGGTATCCGATGTCCTCGGCGAGGTCCCTGACCTCCTCGAAGGAGTATCCGGTTCCGGACTTGGGCTGTTTGATTCCGAGCTCGTCCATGAGTGCGGAGAACCTGCGCCTGTCCTCGGCGACGTCCATCTGGTCGGGGGTGGTTCCCAGGACCTTGGTCTTGGTTCCGGCAAGGGCCTTCTCCAGGTCGACCGCGAGGTTGACGGAGGTCTGACCGCCGTACTGGACGATGACGCCGTCGGCATCCTCGGCCTCGATGACGTTGAGGACGTCCTCGAGGGTCAGGGGCTCGAAGTAGAGCCTGTCGGAGATGTCGTAGTCGGTGGAGACGGTCTCGGGGTTGTTGTTGATGATGATTGCGGTGACGTCCTCGTCCTGGAGGGCCATGACACCGTGGACGCAACAGTAGTCGAACTCGATTCCCTGTCCGATCCTGATGGGTCCGCCTCCGACGATGACGACCTTCTTCCTACCGTCCTCTGCGGGGATCGCCTCGGTGGAGGTTCCGTAGGTGGAGTAGAAGTAGGGGGTCTCGGCGGTGAATTCCGCTGCACAGGTGTCCACCATCTTGTATACGGGGATGATTCCGTTCTCCTTCCTCATGGCACGGATGCTGAGGGAGTCGGTCGAACAGAGCTGTGCGATGGTCTCGTCGGAGAATCCCATGAACTTGGCGGCCTTGAGGGTCTCCGCATCGAGTCCGGCGGCGATCCTCCTCTCCATGTCGACGATGTTCTGGAGCTTCTGGACGAAGAAGGGATCCCACTGTGCGAGCTTCGATACCTTCTCGACGGTCCATCCCCTCCTGAGGGCCTCGGCCATGACGAAGAGACGCTTGTCGGTGGCATTCACGAGTTCGTCTTCGATCAGGTCATCGGCGATGTCGACGGGGTCGAGACCGTTGACGCCGATCTCCAGGGACCTGAGTCCCTTGAGGATGGCCTCCTCGAAGGTCCTTCCGATGGACATGACCTCCCCGGTGCTCTTCATCTGGGTTCCGAGGTGGCGGTCCACGGTGCGGAACTTGTCGAAGGGCCAGCGGGGGATCTTGACGACGACGTAGTCGATGGTGGGCTCGAATGCGGCGAAGGTGGTTCCGGTGATCCTGTTGGGGATCTCGTCCAGGGTGTATCCGACCGCGATCTTGGTGGAGACCCTCGCGATGGGGTATCCGGTGGCCTTGGATGCCAGTGCGGATGAACGGGACACACGGGGGTTGACC
>JAFVZY010000105.1 GCA_017507885.1 Candidatus Methanomethylophilaceae archaeon
TACGCGTATTTGAAGGTTCCAGGGGGAGGTGACCGAAAGTGCGGGATGCGTATGAAGGTCGTCCGTGTCACCCCGTACAATGCCATCATGGCATCATACCTGGTTTTCAATTCGTACGATGAATCGCACCGGAGGAACATGTAATGGAACGGTTGCGTGGATTTTCCGCCGGATCCGAACAGGAAATCGGGTGAAAGACAAAGATTTTGATCGATTTTGAGTAGTTTTGAATGTCTTCAGAGACCTAATGCTAAAACTTTGTTCATCTGAGGTTATATGTCGAAGGCCCTCCACGGGGATTCGGTCTGAGCCGAATCCCGATACCAAACCCCTTCGACATCCCCCGTCAGGAGCAATGCGGACATCGATCTTCGAAAGTGATTGGACAACGAAAAACCAGCACGCAACCCCGTGTGGACACGTACCCCGAGGACACGGATGCCAGGTCGGATTGCGTCCCCGACATCCGAACATGGGATACGAACGCCCACGGGACATGAGCATGGGTTCGAAGATGGTGGCTTCAAAAAGGAAGAGGGACGTTCAATCCTTCTTTATCTTGACGGGTTTCCTGATGTTCCTGATCCCCATTATCAATCGATTCACCTCCCGGAACAAATTACCGGGTCGTTGCGTACCCGACCCGGTGGACCGGCTTTCGCCGGACATGTCACTATAGGATGATATATCCCATATCGTATTTATAATTTAGGAGTTCCTAAATTAAATTGTTGAAACAGGAACCCCTTTTCAACGAACAATATGAAAAACGGGGCCGAAGCCCCGGGGTTTGAGAAATCACTCGATGTCTTCGACGTCGATGTCACCGAGATCCAGATCTCCGGCGAGGGAGAGGATCTGGAGCTCCTCGAGCTTGTCGTCGGTGACGGGGGAGGGGGATCCATCGAGCAGGGACGAGGCCCTCTTGTTCTTGGGGAAGGCGATGACCTCCCTGATGGTCTCCTTTCCGAGAAGAATCGCACAGAGCCTGTCGATTCCGATGGCGATTCCACCGTGAGGGGGTGCACCGTAACTGAGTGCATCCACGAAGAATCCGAAGTTCTCCTCGATCCTCTCGTCATCCAATCCGAGCTTGTGGAACACGGCCCTCTGGAGATCGGCATTGTGGATACGCAGGGATCCGGATCCGAGCTCGTTTCCATCGAGACAAAGGTCGAAGCAGGCGCTTGCGACATAGTCGTCGTCGAGGTCGTTGAGGGGCAGGACGAAGGGGTGGTGGAAGGAATCGTATTTTCCGGAAACGGGATCGACCTCGAACATGGGGCACTCATCCATCCAGAAGAACTGGTGTACACCCTCGGGCACGAGGGACAGGTCCTCCGCGATCTTCTTCCTGAGTGCTCCTCCGCCCTCGTAGGTGGCCTTCCAAGGACCTGCGATGATGAACAACAGATCGCCCTCCTCGGCACCCATGGTCGATTTGATGTCCTCGAGGATCTCGGGAGTGAAGTACTTCACGATGTTGGATTCGAGCTTTCCATCGACGCACCTCATCCAGGTGAGACCTCCGAGTCCGACCTTCTTCGCGTATGCGATGTAACGGTCGACCTCGTTCCTTCCGATCTTGGTTCCGGCGATGTCGGCCTTCAGATTGATACCTGCGACGATCCCTCCCTGGGAGAGGATGTTCTGGAAGATCTTGTAGGGCGCGTCCTTGACGACCTCGGTGAGTTTGACGAATTCCAGTCCGTACCTCATGTCGGGCTTGTCGGATCCGAACCTCTCCATGGCGTCACGGTATGCGATGTGGGGGAAGGGCGTGGCGAGATCCTCGTCGTAGAGTCCCTTCCAGATGTATTTCATCATGCCCTCCATCAGATCCTGGATGTCCTTCATGTCGACGAAGGACATCTCGAGGTCCAGCTGGGTGAACTCGGGCTGACGGTCCTTCCTGGAGTCCTCGTCACGGAAGCAGCGTGCGCACACAGATGAATCGCCCGTCCCGCTTTGCGGCACAGGAGATCCCCCCTGCACTCGTTTCTATCGAAACCGACGATGCACCCCTCTTTTCCCGCGCGCGCGGTGCGTACGGAGGAACGCGCGAGGGCTTCCGCCGCGAGAGCGAGCCTTCCTCTTTTTCGACCTACGGATCGGATTCAAGACACACGGGTACCCCCGTTTTTGGAGAAGGGCGGCAATCTGTCCCCCAAAA
>JAFVZY010000106.1 GCA_017507885.1 Candidatus Methanomethylophilaceae archaeon
ACCCGCCGACCGGAACCATCCCTTCGGTCATGGGAAGGTGGAGATAATCTCCGCCACCATCGAAGGCACCCTGATTATAGTGGCGGGGTTGCTGATCATCATGGAATCCGTCCAGAAACTGCTCCATCCGGGTGAGTTGCAGGATTTGGACCTGGGATTGGGTCTGATAGCCTTCACCGCCATCGTCAACTACGCCGTCGGAAGGTCGGCCATAGCAAAGGGGAAGAGGAACCGCTCCTCCGCCCTGGAGGCCAGCGGAAGGCATCTCTGCTCCGACACCCTGACGTCCGTCGGGATAGTATGCGGTCTGGCCGTGGTGTATGCGGCACAGCTCATGGGGTACGATGCGAGGTGGCTCGATGCATCCATCGCCATCCTCTTCGCCTGTGTGATAATCTACACCGGGTTGAAGGTCCTCAGGGAATGCGTGGACGATGCCATGGACAAGGCCGATGAGAACCTCCTCGAGGAGATAACCGAATGCATAAACGAACGCCGTCACGACCATTGGGTGGACGTGTACGGCCTCAGGGCCGTGAAGTACGGCACCCGCATCCATGTGGACGTCCATGTGGTCATGCCGCGCGAGATGAGGTTCCAGGACGTCTCCGTCGAATGCAGGGAGGTGGACGAGGCCATAAGGTCCAGGTTCGGGGATTCGATGGAGCTTTCAATCACCCCCGTGCCGTGCGATGATCACAACTGCCCCCATTGCAGGAGGAGGTGTTCCGACAGGGACGGGGCCTTCGAGGACGACGTCCCATGGACCAGCGACAACATCTGCGGTTGCGTGGATGCGCCGTCGGACGAATCCATTTTAGTATCCCCCACGGATACAGGGTCATGAATCAGATCGAAGTCCCGATGGAGTTGCAGAAGACCGGTCTCTCCGACTGGTACACCGGCCTCAACGACCCCACACGTGTGAAGGTCCGCAGATACCTCAACGGCATAGACACGTCATCGCCATCGGCCCTTCTCACCCAGTTGATGATCCGTTCATCCGAGGACCACAACTACAAGCTTTCCGCCTCCGTCGGAAAATACGCGCTTTCCATGGAGATGTCCCCCATGGACAGATTCACGGTCACCGAGGCGTACATCGACGGTCTCTTCGGATCGGGTATGTACGAGGATGCGAAGGAGCAGTGCTGCATGAACCTCGACCTGTTCCCCGAGGTACGTGACGAAATCCTTGCACTCAACGGCGGTGAACTCCCTCAGAAGATCATGTGCCGCAACAGACTCATCGACATCATGGTGGGGATCGACAGCGCCTATGACGACGCCATCGCAATCCTGGATGATTTCGTGGGAATCGGCATCCTGGACGAGGGTGAACTCGCATACCGTAGGCAGAGTCTCAAGATACACAGGATGCAGAAGACCTTCGACAACCTCTTCATATACCGTCCGAAGGACTGAGGTTTTTCCAGGGGATCATGGGGATGACGTCGATGGCGGGTTCCTCGTAGGGATGGATCCTGCGTATGGCTCCGACGGCGTTCCTCAGGTCCCCCTCCTTCACGGCGAACTCCAGACGGATCTCCTCCGCGACGCATATCTCGCCGATCCTCCCGTCGAAGGGATTCGAACCCTCCAGGGGTCTCCATGTTCCGGTCACGGGCCAATGACAGAAGCACCTGTCGTAACCGGGATAAAGCGGTTCGATGGACGCCGTGACGGCATCCATCACGTCCTCCAGGAAATCCGGAGGGACGTTCACCGCGATCTTAAAACATCCTGTCATTTTTGATGGGGTTGATGGCATCGGTGAACTCGGCCACGGATGTTATCCCCATGGCGGCGAGTTCCTTCGCCTTGGCGTCGACCTCCCTGAGGATGCGGTCCACGACCTTGAGGCGTTCCGGAATCTGTTTGATCGCCTCCCTGGCCTTGATCTCGAGGTACTTGGTCGAGAGGAGGGTGGCGAGACAGACTATCGGGGGGAACAGATAGATGGTTCCTCCGACGAGTCCAGCCCCCTTCATGGGGTTGTTGATGCTGTTGATCTTGTTGATGAGCTGGTCGTCGGGATGACCCTCGAGCGGTCCTTTGAGGGCCTTCATGAGGAGCTTCTGTCCTCCGAGGACGACCTCGACGCTCCATTGGACCTGTGTGAACACGGGCGCGGGCCTTCCGACCGCACGGGTGGTCTTGTTGAGGACCGCCCTTCTGAAATCCTCGGCGGTGTTGCCGTCGAACTCGGTCCAGTTGAATCCGGACGTGTAGACGGAGTGTGCATCGCTTCCGGAGATCTCGGCCCATCTCCCGGGGTGCCTGTCGCAGACCATCTGGGCGAACCTGTTGGAGTATTCGTCGGGATGTCCGCCGTTTATGGTTTCGATTCCGTCGAGGTCCAGGTCGAGACAGCGCTCCTTGAGTCCCTCCACGTGTACGCTGAACGGGTGCGGGGCGATGGTGAGTCCGCCCTGTTCCCTTATGATGTCGATGGTCTCCTCTGGGGAGAGCATCGGCTTGACCCTCTCGTTGAGGAACAGTCCTATGACCTCCCCCTCGTTGGTCATCACCTCTTCTCCGACGATGATCTCTATATCGTCGAATTGTCTGGCATACTTCTCCGCCACGAATCCGCCTGCGGTCTCATCATGGTCGGTGATGCAAAGTACGTCGTAGCCCAATCTCCTCGCGTTGTCCACCTGCACCTCGGGGGATATCACGGATTCGGGGAACTTGAGGGCCCCGAGCTTGGAATAACCCGAGAATTGGGTGTGAACGTGGGTGTCTACTTTGCCCATGGAGACGGACTAGAGCGTCGTTGTATATAATACCCTTCGAAACTAGGGACATCTAAACCTCAGATGAACAAAGTTTTAGCATTAGGTCTCTGAAGACATTCAAAACTACTCAAAATCTTTGTCTTTCACCCGATTTCCCGTTCGGATCCGGCGGAAAATCCACGCAACCGTTCCATTCCATGTTCCTCCGGTGCGATTCATCGTACGAATTGAAAACCAGGTATGATGCCATGATGGCATTGTACGGGGTGACACGGACGACCTTCATACGCATCCCGCACTTTCGGTCACCTCCCCCTGGAACCTTCAAATACGCGTA
>JAFVZY010000107.1 GCA_017507885.1 Candidatus Methanomethylophilaceae archaeon
CCATCGAGGACGAGGTCGGGGAAGCATTTTCCGGACAGTCCGACGCTTTTCCCGGGCAACCATTCGAGGGTTCCGTGCGTACCCATGTGGAACACGACGTTTGCCTTGAACTCGTGTTTCAACCATCTGTAGAACATGAGGTATTGATGGGGCATCGGTACGACCGGGTCGTGGTACACGGCCTCCATCTGTTCGGCCATCCCTCTCAGAGGCTGATATCCGATGAAGACGTTGCCGTTCACCAGTCCCGGGATGACGAATTTCCCGTCCTCCACGAGAATCTCCCCCGGGGGTTTCCCCCAGGATTCCTCCATCCTGTCCTTGTTGAATACCGGTATCTTCGAATAGTGCCCCATGTAGGTCGAGGTGTCGACCATGTCCGCCGCCTTCTCCCTGATTCTTTCCGGCGAGGACCATTCCAGGTCGTTGGTGACGTTCTCGAGGATCTCGTCTATGAGGGCCCTTCCGTTCTCGGGGACATGGTCCAGGGTGTATCCGTCCTCGGCGTACCGTTTCAACATGTCGTTGACGCTCTCTATGGTGTCGAGTCCCGCGGCGTTGCCGATCCTTCCGGATTCGGGCCTGGATTGATACATGAGGATCGCAACCCTCCTTTCCGAGCGCGGGGTGTGCGACAACACCGCCCACATCCTCACCGTGTCCGCTATGTGACGTATCCTGTCGTCTATGGGCGAATATTTCTTGGGACCTCCGCGACCGTTCTCGTTGCTCGCTATCGGGACCGTGATGATCTGTCCGTCCACTTCGGGCCATATCACGCTCATGGTGATCTCGCCCTTGCTGAGTCCCGTCGCCGATTCCTCGTAATCGGCATAGTGTCCCGCGACGCTCATCACCTGCATCACGGGGACCTTGAGCATGGTGTGGAAGAAGTTCTGTTCATCCGGGGTGTACACCCCTGTGCAATCCCTGGAGTTGTTCAACTGCGAGAACGGGGTGGCCATGACCAGGGCATCGATCCTGCATCTGTCGCCGTCCATGAAGTACTCCTTCACCACCGCGACGCTTCCGTTCTCGCCCGCCTCGTTCCTGATTATGGCACTGAAGAACAGCGGTATCACGTTGAGCTCCTTCGATTCCAGTTCCCTTATGAGGGCGTCGATGTGTTCCAGATTGTCGTAGATCCACAGGTTCGCGGGATACATCACCCCGACGGTCGGTCTTCCTGGGATCATCTTCGCGTCCAGGTAGTCTTCAAGCGAGATCTCCCTGTTGAAATCCGGGTGATACACCCCGCTGGCCCTGATCTGTTTCGGTTCCGGGACGTATCCCGTGCCGGTGAGCATGCGGTTCAATAGCATCAGCACGGCCTTGTCGTTCTCCGCACCGCGTCCCCTGAGGAACGCATCCATCAGGAGGTAGTCCTGGTCGTCCCCCTTGAAGAGGTCCCTGTACAGGAGTTTGATCTCCACGCTTCCGGAATACACCATCACGTACCCGGGGCATTCCCTCAGGACGTCCCTTTCGTATTTTTCGAAGCGTTTCATACGCATGGGGTCCGACATGCATCTGATCAGAACCAGGTCTGCCACTTTCGTTCTACGTACCAGTTCGCTGTAGAGCAGGGGATCGTCATCGATCGCATCGGAGTTGGCGTGGAACAGATCGAGTTCCCAGCCCTTCTCGGAGCATATCTCCCTTGCAGGAGCCTCCAGTGTACCCGAGTCGGAACTCTGTACCGAGATGTATATTATCCTCATACCTATCACTATTATTGGATGTATCATCCTTTGATTATAAATCATGTCATCGAGCATGCTGGCTATGTTCAGATTTGATGCGGATAGTATTATATTGATTAGTTGGATTCAATATCCAACTATACAAATGAAGGTAGAATCATGGAGAAGCTTCTTTTCCCGTTCGTTTCGATCGTCGGTCAGGACGATATGAAGAAGGCATTGCTCTTGAACATAGTCGATCCCGGAATCGGCGGTGCGTTGATCAAGGGTGAGAAGGGTACGGCCAAATCCACCACCGTCAGGTCCCTCAATCGCATCCTCCCCTCCCGCAGGTCCGTTTCGGGATGCGTTTTCAACTGCGATCCGTCCAGACCCGACAGGATGTGCCCTCATTGTTCGGAGAAGATGTCGTCCGGAGTCGTTCCGGAGGAGTCCGAGTCGCAGATGAGGGTGGTGGAACTCCCCCTCAGCGCCACCGAGGACCGTGTGGCCGGGACGTTGGACATCGAACACGTCCTCAAGACCGGCGAGAAGAAGTTCGAACCCGGGGTCCTCGCACAGGCGAACGGGAACCTCCTCTATGTGGACGAGGTCAATCTTCTCGACGATCACATCGTGGACCTTCTCCTGGATTCAGCGGCAATGGGTGTGAACTACATCGAGAGGGAGGGCGTCTCGTTCTCCCACCCGTCGAGGTTCATCCTAGTCGGTACCATGAATCCGGAGGAGGGTGAACTCAGGCCGCAGCTCCTGGACAGGTTCGGTCTGTCCGTGGATGTGAAGGGCGACAGGGACATGGAGCAGAGGATGGAGGTCGTCCGCAGAAGACTCGCATTCGACACCGATCCCGAGGAGTACACCCGTTCCACATCCGAGGCGTCCGACGAACTTCGTGGAAGGATCGTCAGGGCCAGGGAGCTTCTTCCGAAGGTCGTCGCCGACGATTCCATACTCAAGGCGGTGGTCACCGTGACCACGAATTTCGGTATAGACGGTCACCGTGCCGACATAACCATGATGAAGGCCGCCAAGGCCAATGCGGCACTGGACGGAAGGACGGAGGTCGTGAAGGACGACATCCGTGCGGTGGCGGCGCTGGTCCTTTCCCATCGCATGAGGAGACGCCCCTTCGAGGAGGAGGCCTTCGACACCGAGGAGCTCGAGAGATGTCTCCAGACGATCTGACCTCGTTCCCCTTCTCCGCCGTATACGGTATGGACGACCCGAAAAGGGCCATACTGTGTGCTTCGGTCAATCCCCGTATCCGTACGGTTCTGATCAGGGGTGGAGCGGGTTCCGCCAAGACCGTCCTTTCCAGGGCGGCAGGGGTTCTGACCGGAAGGAGGATCGTCAACATCCCGTTGAACGTGAGCGAGGAGCAGCTGTTCGGCGGGATGGACATCGATGCCACCATCCGCGAGGGGAGACCCGTCGTACAGAAGGGGATACTGGACAGGGCCGACGGCAACATCCTGTACGTGGACGACGTGAATCTTCTCGATCAAAGGGTTCTGGCCTCCCTGATGGACTGCGTCCTCAGCGGAAGGGTGGTGCTGGAAAGGGAGGGAGTTTCGGGGGAGTATTCCTGCGATACGGTCCTCATCGCCACCATGAACCCGACCGACTCGGACATCAGCCCCCATATCCTGGACCGTTTCGACCTGTGCGCCTACTCGTCGTTCCCGGAGGAGACCGATGGAAGAAGGGAGATCCTGAGAAGGAACATGGATCATCAGACGGATCCTGAAGGTTTCCGCGAGATGTTCGCCGACGAGGAGAGGAAGGTTCGCGACAACGTGGGGAAGGCCAGGTCGATTCTTCCACTGGTCACCATGTCCGACGACCTGATGGGATTGGCCGTGGAACTGACCGCACGTGTCGGTGCGGACGGTTTCCGTGGGGACATCGCCATGGTGAACACATCCATGGCCCTGGCGGCATTGAACGGAAGGGACGAGGTTTTAAGGAAGGATGTGGAGGAGGCCGCGATGATATGTCTCGCACATCGTCGCAACTATGCCCCCGAACCTCCACCACCCGAACCACCCCAGCCTCCGGAACCCCCCGAACAGGACCAGGAACAGCCCGAAGAACCCCCTTCCCAGGACGAACCCCCAAGGGACGACATGGATCGGGAACCTCCGGAGCAGTCCGACGGCGACGATTCGCGGAACGAACCCCCGGAACCACCCGAACAGGATTTCCAGGACATGCTCGACGAGATGATGTTCGAGATAGGTGAACAGTTCAAGGTCATCGATTATCTCGACGACGGCCGTCGTGTCGTCCGCAGGTCATCCAGCAGGAAGGGTCGCAGGGCCATGGTGGAGAGTTCCGATACCACAGGGCGTTATGCACGTTCCAGACAGGTGGATGGGAAGCCTCGTGACATAGCGTTCGATGCGACGATACGTGCCGCAGCACCATATCAGAAGGGTAGGGACAGGGGAGATCTGTCAATATCCATCAAAAGTCAGGACATCCGTGTGAAGGTCCGTGAGAGGCGTTCCGGTTGCACCATACTGTTCCTGGTGGATGCCAGCGGTTCATTGGGTGTCAGGAAAAGGATGTCCGCCGTCAAGGGTGCCGTCCTTTCCATGCTAAGGGACAGCTACGTCAAGAGGGACAGGATAGGGATGATGGCGTTCAGACGTGATTCCGCCGAACTCATCCTTCCTCCGACGAGGTCCGTGGAATACAGTTACAGGAAACTGGAGGAGTTGCCCACGGGTGGAAAGACCCCGTTGGGGGAGGCTCTCGTCACCGTCAACGAGTTCATGACGTCGTATTCCCGTTCGCATCAGGGTGAGATGTGTTACATCGTCCTGATCACCGACGGGCGTGCCAACGTACCGTTGTCGGAGGGTGCGGATGCCAACGAGGAAGCCAGGAAACTGGCCGGGGAGATGGCGATTCCGCAGGTGGGCTGGATCGTGGTCGACGCCAGCTCAGGATTCGTCAGATTCGACAATGCCCAGAGACTTGCCGAGGAACTCGGCGGAACCTATTTCAGACTCGAGGATCTCAATGCCGATCGTCTCGCCGAAAGCGTGAGGGCCGCCATCGGATGATCCCGCCGTCGCGGGGGTCGGGAGGCCTCCGTGACGGTTTTTTTTTTCTTTTTTATAAACGAGTGATGTATAAATGGCCGAATGGTTCGGAAGAACAGATGGGATGTGTTGAGACAACAGATAAATAATAAAAATGGTAGACAGCGTACTTGCGTTCCCGTACGCTTGCGCAATACAGTACAGGCAAATACGCGGGCGGACTTTACTGCCGGGTTCGGGATGGGACCGGGTGTTGCCCCGCCGCTATGGCCGTCTTACCAAGACTCGTGATAGCTGGGAAGTATATATAATTTTCTATTCTCCAAGCCATCGTTCAATTGATTTTTATAACTAAACCTCCGTGGACCGCTCATGGAAGACCTCTTTCTGGTATCCATCGCGGTCATTCTGTCCGCTTTGTTCTCATTCGGAGCCCATAGGCTCGGCATGCTCACCGCCGACGGTGCCGCGGCATCATTCCTGGTGGGCTCGTTCGTGGGTGTTTTCGGATCGATGAGTGCCTTCATACTCATGACGATCTTCACAGTCTCCGGTTTCGCCGCGACGGCCAAGGGTTTGAAGGACAAGGAGGCGAGGGGTCTTCAGGAAGGAAAACACGGGGAACGTACATGGAGGAACATAGCCGGGGTGGGAATCGCACCCTGTGCGGTCGTCCTGTTGAACATTCTTGTCGATTTGGATCCCTTGATGTTCGAAGTCATGTTCATATCCACGATGACAGTGGCCGGTGCGGATACGATAGCATCGGAGATCGGGGTGAGGGACCCCAAGGTCTACCTGATCACAACGTTCGAAAGGGTGGAACCCGGAACCAACGGCGGGATATCGCTCTTCGGTACGGCAGTATCATCGATGGCGTCCCTGGGAATCGCCGTTCTGGGATGGGTCATCATGACACAGGGTCTGGATCCGTTGTTGCTGATTCCGTTCGTGGCGGGTGTGTTCGGGAATCTGATGGACAGCGTGTTCGGGGTGCTTCTCGAAGATAGGGGTTACATCTCCAAGTATTCCAACAATTGTTCCACTGCAATTCTCGGAGCCTTGTTCGGCGCCTTGATCCTCATGGTCCTGTGATCAGAGCATCAGGAGGAACACGAGGGTCGTCAGAATCCCGCCGAACAGGGCACCTCCGACTATCTGTGCGGGCGTGTGCTTCTTCTGATAGTATCTGCATATGGCGATGGCGGGAAGAAGGAGCATGTACAGGAACCCGTAGGGCGGATATGCAATGCCCAGGGCGATGGATGGGCCCATGATCCCCGTGGCGTGGATGCTGATCTTCCAACGGGTGCTTATGAGCATGATTGAGAATGTGCATAATGCATAGCAGATCATGAGGACCGTTATCAGCCAGGGGGCATCGATCAACCATAATGCGACGACGCCTACGGCATAGCACACGGTCCCTATCAGAAGAGGCATGAAGCGGTCCTCCCTGCGGTATATGTCCCCGTCGTCGTTGTTGAATTTGACGGAGTAGTAATGGACGTTGATGATGGGCAGGACCACCGCCGTTACGAGGCACACGGCCATCGTCATGAGACAATCCATGGTGTTCTGGATGGACAGGCACAGGAGGATGAATGTGGGTATGGACAGGATGGTCGGCTGTGTGACGAAGGATACGGCTTTGGCGACCCTCATCGCCCCCGGGGATATCTCCCCCTGGAATTTGTCGGTGGGATCATGCATCGTCATCCGTCTCCGGTGTAAAATCGCCATTTTCAACGCGATCCTTCACATGTCCGATCTGTCTTATCGTATCCTCCAATGATCCGTTGTTGTCGATGATGTACCATCCCCTGGTCAGGGAGATCATCTTTTCACGTGTTTTCCGCAGTTTCTCACGGGTTTCGAATATCTCCCTGTCTTCTCCACGGGATTCGATCCTGTCGAACGCGGTATCCGCATCCACATCGACCATGATCCTGACATCCGGCATCGGTAGGATCCTCTCTATGATGTCGTATGCCTTCCTGTAGATGCCGTCCGGGAGGTATGCTACGGCCATGATGTATCTGACGAAGATGAAATCGTCGTACCTTACGCGGGAGGTCCTCATCTTCATCACGGATTGGACCGCATCCAGGATGTACAGCATCGTGGCTATGATCTCGGATGGTTTTCCGGGGATCTTGAGGAATCTCGCCTCCGCCCTTCCGAACCAACATCCCTGGTCGGGATGGGTGACGATGAACACCCTGCGCCCATCGGATTCCAACATGTCTTTCAGGGCTTCCGCCGCGGAGGATTTTCCGGATCCGTCCATCCCGTCCACGATGTACCAGGTCATATGTTCACACACCTATGAGCACCATCGATGTCGCGACACACAGGGATATCGCGAGGTTGTCCACCTTTCCCGGACAGAACGCCTCGACCAGCATCGCCACGAATCCCGCTATCGCACATGCGCACCATGCGGGGAGGGCGCTTCCGTAGACGTCTCCCGTATACGCCCCGATGGATGCGAGGTATCCGTAAAGACTGATCAGGACGAATCCGACGATGGCGGTGGCGGCGAACACCCCTAGGGACCCTTCGATGGATTTTCCTCCGAGTCCCCTGTGTCTTCCGAACCTTTTCCCGATGACGCTTCCGAATCCGTCTCCATAGGTCATCGCGACCATTCCGATGGATGCCGCGATCCAGTGGTCCCTGAACACGACTATCATTACGCCTATGCTGAGGGCGTACAGGAACAGGCCCGTGCGATGACCCATCTTGTTGGAGATGTCGCCCAGTCTGGATCTGGATACGACATTCCCTTCGAACATCGCAATGAACAGGAGGATGGAGAACGGTATGGCGAAGAAGGCCAGCATGATCCAACCTTCGGAGAACATCCACCATACGAACACGAAGTTTCCGACGCCGATATGGACTATCTTGCGTGAATCCGCATTCGGAAAACGTCTCTTCACCAATTCGCTGGCTATCAGGGATACGCCGATTATGGCGTAGACCAGTACCAGTGCAATTACGTCCTGTTCATTCATCGGATGGGCCCCGTTCTTCCGAAATGAAGGGTTTGCATGTTATAAACATAGTGCGTTTTCCTCGTGCGGTTCAACGATGTTTCCCATTTTCAGAATGGTCCGAGTCCTGGGTAAAGATAATATCATCGGGTCTGCATCGCCATGACGTGAACAGATATCTGCAGTTATTCAGGACGGGTAATGCGTTGATGGGAATCATCGGCGTGGTCGTGGCGGCATTCATGGCTGCGGGAACGGACATCGTCGATCATCCGTTGAATCTGATTCTGTCCGCTGTGGTGGTGTTCCTTTTCATATGTGGTGGCAACGCCCTGAATGACGGTATAGATGCGGTCATCGATCGTACCGCCCATCCGGAGCGTCCCGTGCCCATGGGCCTGATGACCGCCGAACATGCCAAGAACGTGGGTTTGTCCATGCTCCTGCTGGCCATGGGGGTCTCCCTGTTCACCTTCGATCTCGTTTGCATCGTCATCGTCGTGATCGCCGCCCTTCTCATGATCGCCTATGAGACCATGTTGAAACAGAGGGGATTCGTGGGAAACGTGACCATCGCGATCATGACCGGATTGATGTTCGTCCTCGGAGGTGCGGTCGTGGGTCATGCGCAGGACAACATCATCGTCGGTCTGATGGCCATGCTGGTCTCCATAGGTAGGGAGATCGCCAAGGATATAGAGGACATGGATGGCGACGAGGGCAGGTCCACTCTGCCCATGAGGATCGGTGTCCGTGCGTCCTCCGCACTGGCATGCGTCTTCTTCGTGGCCGGCCCCGTACTCAGCATCGCACCCATGATATGGCAGACGTATGGCATTCTGTATTATGCGGTGGTCGTCGCCGATCTGATGTTTCTGTATTGCGCCATCAGGGTGTTCACGGATCCGCATATGGCTCAGAGCATGGCGAAGAAGGCGATGTTCGTCGCATTGCTGGCGTTCATTCTCGGGGTGTTGCCCTTCTGAGAACGTACGGTTTCGAAAAATGGAAATGTGCGGGGGTCACCCCCGCGTTTTAAAGCGATTCCAGGATTTCCGTGGCGTATTTTATACAGAGGGGTTTGTCCTTCAGAGGGAAGAACATGACCTTTCCCTGAGGGTACAGGGTGGTCTCCATGCCGTTCCACTGGAACACCAGCAGCATCTCGTCCCTCTGGGATATGGGGCATCCCCATGATTCGACCTTCTTTGCGGCCTCCGTCATGTCTATGTCCATGGGGTCGGCGGAGATGGCCATGAGGGCCTCCCCTCCGCAGAGACGTGCCGTGGTGAATCTCAGGAGAGTCCCTCCAGGGTTTCACACACCCTCCGTCTGAACGTCTCCAGATCGGAGTCGTTGACGACCATGAGGTCCGCCAGTGCTATGATTTCGGAGAGTCCCCAACCCATTTCGCGATTGTCGCGTGAATCGAACTCCTCCTGATCCGTGGGGGCGTCCTCACGTCCCCTTTTGACGAGTCTCGCATACCTCTGTTCCGCGGGTGCATGGACGGCTATTATGTGGACGTCGTCCGACAGTCCACGGAAGGAGCGGACCTCGTCCATGCTCCTGCATCCGTCGACGAGGAAGAGCTCCCCGCTCATCCTCTCCAGGGCCCTGCGTGCCCAGATGTCGGATCCGTTGAGTTCCCTCTCCCGGGATGCGGTCTGTCCGACCGTCATCCCCTTGTCGGCGTTGCCGGAGGATTCATGGAACTCCCTGACGATGTCCCCCATCCTGAGGAAGGGGATCCCCATGGAGCGGGCGACCTCGAGGAGTTCCTCCTTGCCTGCTCCGGGCATACCTGTGATCAGCAGTATCCTCATTCGAATCACAGGAGGTTGTCGGAGATGTTCGTGAGCATCCTGTTGCAGTAGCAACATCTGAGTTGCGGGGGACGCCTTCCGACGACGGTGAATTCGGGGGACACGGGTTCGCCCTTGTTGGTGATGCAGTTGGGGTTGCTGCATCTCGCCATTCCCACGACGTGGTCGTCGAGACGGACGGAGTATTTGTCCGCCACATAGTAGTCCCTGATGATCGCGATGGTCGCATCGGGTGCGATGAGGGCGATCTTGTCCACGGTCTTCGAGTCCAGTTCCCTGTCTTCGATCTTCACGATGTCCTTCCATCCGGGCCCCTTTCCGGAGGGGACGTGGATTCCGATGCTGATCGAGGAATCGATGTTGTTCTCGTTCACACCGAGTATCTTCATGACGTTGAGGGCCTGTCCGCACTCGATGTGGTCTATGACCGTTCCGTTCCTGATCGGAGGCAGTTTGACCTCCTTCACTCCTGCGGGATTCATTGCAATTCACCTCCGAGGATGGAGCAGAGGAGCGCCATTCTCACGGGCACTCCGTTGAACGCCTGCCTGAAGTACCTGGCATGGGCTGTGGAATCGACCTCCGGTGCGATCTCGTCGACCCTGGGGAGGGGGTGCATGACGATCATGTCGCTCTTGGCCTCCCTTAGGATGGTGTTGTCGATCCTGTATGTTCCCGCGACCTTGTTGTATTCAGCTGGGTCGGGGAACCTCTCCTTCTGTATCCTGGTGACGTAGAGGATGTCGGCCTGGTCGATGACGCCTTCGAGTTCATCGGTCTTGACGGGATTGCAACCCTTGCTGACGAGGTCCGAGACGATGTCGTCGGGCATCTGGAGGCTCTCCGGTGCGACCAGGGTGAGTTTGGCACCGAACATGGTCAACGCATCGGCGAGGGAGTGGACGGTCCTGCCGTACTTCAGGTCTCCCACGAGGACTATGTTGAGTCCGTCGAGGGTTCCCTTGGCCTCCCTCATGGTGAAGAGGTCCAGAAGAGTCTGGGTGGGATGGGATCCGGCTCCGTCCCCGGCGTTGATGACGGGATTCTCGGAGAATTTGGCGGCCAGTCTCGCGGCGCCCTCGTAGGGGTGTCTCAGTACGATGAGGTCGCAGTACGCATCCACCATCTTGATGGTGTCCGCGAGGGTCTCACCCTTGGATATGGATGTCATGGACATCTCGGACACGTCTATGACGTCGCATCCGAGCCTGTATGCGGCGCTCTCGAAGGAGAGCTTGGTGCGGGTGGAGGGTTCGAAGAAAAGATTGCCGAGAATCCTGCCGTCCAACATGCGATCGGTCTTTTCACCGAGTGCATAGGGCACCATCTTCTCGGACAGGTCCAGGATGCTTTCGATCTGGTCCTTTGTGAAATCCCTTATGGAAACAACGTCCTTGTCGTAGAGGTCCATGTTTCACGATATGGAACTCTTGGTTTTAAGGATTCATATCGCAAACCTCCGATCGGACATTCCCGTGGACGTAATCCTTATCAGACCGCTATGAGTGGGGGAGCGCATGTTAGATGTAGTCTCCCGCTCCCAGAGGGGCAGGGTTTGCGAATACTCCAGGGGCGAGTCCCGTGTGACCACCCCTATGATCATCGGGTCCCGCGAGGGAGGTCCCGTCTGGATCGGAGGCGGTCCCGACGGAAGGGTGCTGCACGTGATGGGTTCAGAGGTCCCCTTGGAGACGGGTCTCCTCACCACGGCCTCGTCCGGCAGGGATTCCGAATCCTTGGTCAAGGACGGCGTGCAGGTGATCAGACTCCCGCTTCCCGAAGACATCATCGTGGATGAGACGGCCGAGGTTGTCGTGGTCCCGAACGGATACGAACTCAGGAAGGATGCCCGCCGCATCGTGGATGTCGTGATCAGGCTCCGCCAGGCAATCGGGTTCGGAAGGATCCTCTGCATCCTCGGACTGGGCGAGGCGTCCACCCTCTCCCTGTTGTCCTACATGGGCGTGGACATGTTCGACGATTCCCTCGCACGTTCCACCGGAATCAACGGCATCAGACAGATGCCCGAGGCCGACCTCGTCACGGGAAAGGATGAGTCCGAAGGCAACGTTGCAATCCTCATGGAGGAGATCGAGAAGATCCGTACGTTCATCGGATGCGATCGTCTGAGGGAGCTGGTGGATCAGAGGTCCTTCGCCACCCCTTCGTCCGTGGCCATGCTCAGGATCTACGATGACGTGGGATACGAGTATGCCGAGGAGACATGTTCCACCGTCGGATGCAGGTTCAGCTGCAACACGACCCAGGCTCTCAGGAGGCCCGACCTCAAGAGGTACCGCGGTCGTATGGAGGACTACCGCAAGCCGGAGAACAAGAGGGTCCTGCTGCTCCTTCCCTGTTCGGCCAAGAAGCCCTATCACATCTCCAAATCCCACAAGGCGTTCTCGTCGGCCATCCACACCGCGTCCCACGACACCCTTGTGCACGAAGTCATCGTGACATCCCCCCTCGGGGCCGTCCCCAGGGAGTTGGATGCCATGTATCCTGCCAACTCCTATGACATCCCCGTCACCGGTGAGTGGAAATGCGAGGAGAAGGCCATGATCCGCAGGATGATCGGCGACATCATCGCGCAGGGTTACGAGAAGGTCGTCTGTCACCTCGGTGACGATTACGAACTCGTGGAGGGTCTTGCCGAGATGGAGTGCACCGTCGTCGGGGATTCCGGTTCCCCTGCATCCCTCGCCAATCTGGACAAGGCGCTCAGGGCGGCCACCAAGGGCATGGAGCCCGTCGATTACCTGGACGACCGCAACAACCAGTTCAGGAACGTTTTGGAGTTCCAGTTCGGAAAGGAGGCCGCGGATCTCCTGATGGATGAGAACACCTATGCGATCGGAAAGTTCCCCTATTGGAAGATGTTCCGTGAGAATCCGGAGAACCGCAAGGACAAGGTCCAGCTCGGGATGATGACCCCTGAGAGGGGCATGGTCTCGCTCACCCTGGAAGGTGCGAAGATCCTCGCCGAGAAGGGATTCTATACCGTGGAGATCATGGACTTCGAGATGAAGGGCAACCTTTTCGCAGTCGGTGTCGTCTCCGCAGACCCCCGCATACGCATAGGGGATGAAGCCATCGCCGTCTGCAACGGCGAGGTCAGGGGAGTCGGGATGGCGCTCATGTGCGGTCGCGAGATGACCGACCTCAAGCGTGGAATCGCCGTCAAGATGCGTCACAAGACCAAATGAAACCAGAGGGGTCTTCGGACCACTTTCGGACATAGCCAGATGTCCGGAGCGGGGTGGCTTTTTCGGTCACCCCCTCCACTTTTGTTTAAATACTCCGTCTTGAATGCTAATCATGAAGGGGATACGGGTGCGATCCCTAAAAGCACTCGTTCCAGATGACGGCGGGACACCATCCATCCACCATCCCTACTTCTCGTTCCGCCGTCGCGTCCCCTTATCTTCTTCAATTTCCGGATACGGTCTCCTTCGCATAGGCGGATGCGATGCGACTCAGGAGTATACCCAGCACTATGCCGAGTACGATTCCAACGATCCCTCCGATGACATCCCCCGTGCCCGCTATCCCCTGGTAGGCCTGGATGGTCACGGTGATGATCGAACCGACGGTCAGTCCGAGGATCGCGGAGTACGTGGGTCTTCTGTAACGGGTGATGCAGACGTCCATGATCTTGGACATTCCGAAGACACCTATCAGGAGACCTATCCCGACGGGCATGAGGAGTCCCAGGTCGAAGTCGGTGAGGGCACTCATCAGAGGGGTGTAGAGGCCCAGTGCCAGCAATATCGTGGAACCGCTGATTCCCGGAGCCATCTTGGATATGGCGAATATGATTCCCACAAGCACCATGATCGGAGGGGATGCCTCGATTCCGTCACCTTCTCCGAGGAACAGGCATCCTATCATGATGGCCACCCCCGCCATGAATGCGACGACATCGACATATGTGACGCCGCCTCCCTCCTCCTGACCCAGTTCCCATATGTCCGGCACCTGTGCCAGGATCAACGCGGCGAAGAAGAACATGGTCGGGATCTCCCACCTTTCGATGAGGAATTCCAGACCGAACGCGCATATCATCATTCCGATGAACACGCCTATGAGGATCACGATGATGAAGCGGAGGTCCTTCAGGAGTCTGTCCCTGATGTGTGCGAGATCTCTGATCAACCTCTCGTATAATCCGAATATCACCAGGATGGTCGCTCCGCTCGCTCCTGGAAGCATGGATATGATGCCTGTGAGGGTACCGATCATCAGATCCTTCAGATTCCTGTTCATCATGGGGGTTCCATGTGTGACGTCGTATAAAAACAATAGAAGGGAGGGCGGCATTCCTCCGAATTCCATTCGTTTCGTTGCTGGATTATTCTTTTTGACAATGTCCCATCCCTAACATCATCGTGATGGACGTCGCGCCCGCAATCGTTACGGACATCAGCTACCATGTGGTCGCATTCCGGATCCGCAGCATATCGGGCATACTATCCCGATAATAAATATGCAAATCGGCAATCCCCCAAACGATATTATCCACTGTCGACGTTGCCGTGGATGTTATGGCAGACATCATGATTCGCAAAAGGAAGAGGATGAGATCCAAGGATCTCAAGAACCTGGTGAAGGATATGGAGGAAGCCCTCAAGGTCCCTCTTTTCAATGAGGACAATGCGGTGGATCTCGCGGAGAGTTCCGATTTCAATCTCATCTTCGTGGATGGGGATATTCTCGGTCTTGTCTATGAGGAGAAGCCGTTCCTCACCGTCAGGGGAATTCTGAAATACAAACCCGAGGCACGTGCAGTGACCGTGGACATGGGTGCGGTACCCTTCGTGGTCAACGGTGCGGATGTAATGGGGCCCGGCATCGTCGAGTGCGACCCTGAGATCCAGGAAGGCGACATGGTTTGGATAAGGGATGTCAGGAACAAGGCACCCCTTGCCGTGGGTGTGGCCCTTCGTTCCGGAGAGGAGATCGCTCAGCGTTCTCCCGGAAAGGCCATCAAATCCCTCCATTTCGCCGGAGACAAGCTCTGGAAGACCGGGGAGTGAATCCTTTGAAACACGGAGGCCGGTCGTTGCGGCCTCCCGAACCTTTCCTTTTCAAACTCCGTCTGTGGAAAATACGGGGTGCAAGTGGTTTGAATGGGGCCGAAGCCCCTGAATCATCCTTTGATGACGCCTATCGGTGTCAATTTCGCGACCTTGGCCGTCAATCCCGCATCGCATACGACGCGGATGACCTCGTCCACGTCCTTGTATGCCTGATGGGCCTCCTCCAGGACTCCTTCGCGGGTGGCGTTCCTGAGGTAGATGTCCTTTGCCGCCATTTCGTCCATGATGCCTTCGACGGTGAGGGTGTCGACGGCCTTCTTGCGGGACATCTTTCTTCCGGCACCGTGGCACGACGATCCGAATGTCTGTTCCATGGAACCCTTCCTTCCGGCGAGGACGTATGTCCCGACACTCATGTCGCCGGGGATGATGACGGGTTGTCCGACGTTCCTGTAACGCATGGTGACCTCGGACCTGCCGGGCGCGAATGCACGGGTGGCACCCTTCCTGTGGACGAGGACGTCCTCGTGGTGGCGGTCGATGTCGTGACGCTCCTTCTTGGCGATGTTGTGTGCGACGTCGTAGACGACATCCAATCCCATGGATTCGGCGGAATCCCCGAGTATGTTCTCGAAGGATTCCCTGACCCAATGGGTGATCATCTGCCTGTTGGCCCATGCGTAGTTGGCTCCGCAGCACATCGCCTTGTAGTAGTCGTCACCGAGTTTGGAATCCAGGGGTGCGCAGGCGAGCTGTCTGTCCGGCAGGTTCACGGAGTTCTGTTTGACATAGCGTTCCATCTCCTGGAGGTAGTCCGTTGCGATCTGGTGTCCGCATCCGCGGGAACCGCAGTGGACGGTTACGCACAGGTTGCCCTGTTTCAACCCGTACGCCTTCGCGATGTTCTCGTCGAAGACGTTCTCCACGAGATCCAGTTCCAGGAAGTGGTTTCCGGAGCCGAGGGACCCCAGCTGGGGGAGTCCGCGTTTGCGGGCCTTGTCTCCGACCACGGAGATGTCGGCATCCTCCATGCATCCGCCGTCCTCCGTGACCTCCAGATCCCTCTCCCATCCGTATCCGTTCTCCACGGCCCATTCCGATCCGTGAAGGAGGATCTCGTCCAATTCCTTGTATCCGACGTGGGTGAGTCCCTTGGAACCGAGTCCGCAGGGGACGTTCTTGAAAAGCTCGTCGATGAGTTCGTTCTTCCTCCCGCCCAGATCCTCGGGGGTCAGATCGGTCTTGATGAGACGGACTCCGCAGTTGATATCGAAACCGATCCCCCCGGGTGAGATGGAACCCTCGTATCCGTCGACGGCCGCCACACCCCCGATGGGGAATCCGTAACCCCAGTGGATGTCGGGCATGGCCATGCTGCTTCCGACGATTCCGGGAAGGCACGCCACGTTCATGACCTGCTGTGCGGCGTTGTCCGCCTTGACCTGGGGGATCATCCCGTCGTTGGCGTAGATGACCGCATTGGTCCTCATCCCCATGGACTCGTCCATCGGGATCTCCCATCTGTTGTCGTCGATCTTGTTGAGAGTTCCGTTCCATGCCATTTGAAAACACCTCTTTAGTGGGGAATCATCCCTTGATATGACGGGATCATGAAATCGTGGAAAGAAGAAGAAAGGGGCCGAGACCGAGATTTGAACCCGAGTCAAGGGATCCACAGTCCCCTAGGATAACCAAGCTACCCCATCCCGGCCATGTTGTGAAACGGGCTAACCCATTCTATTACATAAACATTTGTTTTCAATAATCGACATCCGTGGTTCTTGTCCTGTGTTGGCGCCATTCCAGAATGGAATTCAACGCTTAGAATGACGGGTTGAGCGCGAGAATCCATTTCAGTCCGGGGATGTTCACAGACGAGGGCATCGTATGCAGTGTGATGGGCGGGTTTCCGGTTTAAGACTGTCGTGTCGTCTTGCGACAATCCTGTAGATAATGTAATTTGGATATATAAGCCAATTATAATTCATATTCATATTTTTCTGATTTTACATATAAAATAATGCCATGAACTAGTTGGATTTCAACCTATTACTATATCTACATGAATCGATGTCCAGGGTGTAGTTGGTGATTGGCACATGACGGACACTACAGGAACGAATGGAACCAATGGGACCGTGACGTCTTTCAAAAGGCCCCAGTACGAGTGCAGGGTATGCTCGTACATGTGGATGGGACGCCGCGTCAAATCCGGAGGCAACGAGTTCTCGAAACCCCGTCTTTGTCCGAATTGTCATTCGGCACTGTGGAACCGCGACGATGTGAAGGTCGTGGAGTGCAAGAGATGTGGTCACCAATGGACCACCGCGGGGGATCCGGAGAGATGCCCCCATTGCAGGACCCACAAATGGGACATGGAGAAGGAGATTTGCACGTGCAACTTCTGCGGTTACTCCTGGGAGCGCAAATGCGAGGCTACACCCCGGGCCTGTCCCTCGTGCAAGAGGGGCGTGTGGAATCATCCGACCACCTTGCACGAGTGCAACAGGTGCGGTCTCGAGTATCAGGCCCGCTACAACACTCTCAACAAGTGTCCTGATTGCGGGATGCCGGCCTACTTCTACGTCTGCGGTTCCTGCGGTCACAGATGGTTCTCCGAGGTATATCACCGCCAGTGTCCCGAATGTCTTTCACAGATACGTGCCAAGAACAACGGTGGTAGGAAGTTCCATGATGTCAGTAATGCCGGGGACGGAATGGAGGAGATCCTGGTCGAGATCCTGAAAAAGGAGGACAATCTCGTCAAGATTGCATCCGAACTGGGAATCCCGTACAGCAGGGTCCAAGAGGTACAGAGGTCCCTCCAGGCCAATGGCATCCTGTGATGTGCGACATCTTGCAACAGGTCCCTGTTCGGACATTACTCGCGACTTTTGTCTATTATCGGACGTCACTGTTATAACATCCTCCCTCCATGGCCGATGCATGGCAAAAAGGAACCTCATATCAGTCATCGACATGAAGGACAAATGGGCCGACATGGTCGATCTCGCTATCAAGCTCAAGGCCGAGCGTGGAAACCACGGGGACCCCCTCAAGGGAAAGACCCTTGCGATGATCTTCGAGAAACCCAGCACCAGGACCAGGATATCCTTCGATGTGGCGATCACCGAGCTCGGTGGACACGCACTCTACATCGACGAGTCCAAGATGCAGATGGGCGTCCACAGCGAGACCGTCGAGGATACCGCACGCGTCATGAGCCGTTTCGTACACGGAATCATGTACAGGGCGTTCGATTACAAGATGATGGACAAGTTCGGCGAGTACGCCTCCTGTCCCGTCATCAGCGGTCTGGACAACCTGGAGCACCCCTGTCAGGCCCTTGCCGACATGGTGACCATCAAGGAGAAGCTCGGTGGATTCAGGGGAAAGAAGCTGGTCTATCTCGGAGACGGGAACAACGTCTGCAATTCCCTGCTCTACGCCTGTGCCATCATGGGAATAGACATGGTCGCATGCTGTCCCGCCGTCAGGATGCCCAATGCCGAGATCATGTGGAACGCCACCAAGATCGCCGAGGAGAACGGATCCAAGATCATCGCATCCCACGAGCCCGAGATCGCATGCCAGGGTGCAGACGTCCTGTACACCGACACCTGGATCTCCATGGGTGACTCCACCCCCGAGGCCGAGGCCATCAACCTGTTCAAGGCGTATCAGATCAACGACGAGCTCCTCTCCATCGCCAACCCCGACTGCATCGTGATGCACTGTCTCCCCGCACACAGGGGACAGGAGATCACCCCCGAGGTCATGGAGGGTCCCCACAGCGTGGTCTTCGACCAGGCCGAGAACAGGCTCCACGCCCAGAAGGCCGTTCTCTACACCCTCATGAAGGATTGATTTCCGAAACGCGGAGGGGGCGGTCCGCCCGCCACCCCTCCCTTCTTAATATTATAGAATAGCATCAACAATGCACAGGGTACGGTGGCGGCCTCAATCCAGCTGTGCACACACGAGGTCCTCCACGATATCCAGGAACTCCCGTTTCTTCGAAGGCGGTATGGTCGCCCCCGCGGCCACGCTGTGTCCTCCACCCATTCCGCCGACCATCCTGGCCGCGGTCCCCATCACGACCGAAAGATCAAGTCCCTTGTCCACCAGGTTCCTGTCCGCCCTGGAGGAGACCTTGGTCCCGTCCTCGGCATCCGCGAACGCGATCATCGGCATGTGGGGTTCGCCGTACATGTTGCACAGCATTCCCGCGACGATGCCGACGACGGTGTCCCTTATCTCCGAACCCGCATCGAACCATCTGATGAACCTCCCCTCCCTGACCATGTCCCTTTCCTTGACGAGGGCGATGGCCACGGATATGTTCCTGCGATGGTCGTTCCTGTTCCTTTCGGCCACGTCCAACGCATCAGGGTCGCCGAGGCAGATGCGGAGTCCCGTCTCCGCGTCATCGTATCTTCCGCAGGAGTTCAGGACGGTGGCGAACTCCTTCGCATCCCTCAGACCGCCTTTCGAAGGCATGTTCGGGAACGTGTAGACCTCTCCGACCAGTCTGTTCCGGAGACGGGGTTCAAGTCTGGAGCACAGTTCCTCCCTTATGGTCCTTTTCTGCTCCGGATCCAGTCCGTTCCAACTCTGGTCCTCCCTGTATCTCACGCCGAGGGTGTCCAGGGTCCCCCTGACCCCGGAGGGGTCGTCTGTGATCCCGGGTATGGGTGGATCCGTGGAATACTGGAGGAACGACACCAACGGTTTCGTCTCCCTTCCGAAGATCCTCACATCCTCCTCGATCATCGCGATACCCAGTTCCCGGGAATCCTCCAGCGGGATGCGGTTGAGTCCCACCAGTCTCGATTCGTTTGAATCCTGGAAATCGCCGACGGCACCGACCATCGCCAGGTGTGCGCAGTCCCTGTTCGCAGGGTCGACCTCCTTGGACAGCAGATAGGTCATGGTGGCCCCGCACGCCTCGTAGGACCCGTCCCATCCGTAGAGGTGCGGGTTTATGTGTACGATCCCTTCGCCGCAGGGTCCCCTGGGGTCCGGTGCATGATGGTCCGTGATCACCATGTTGCCCCTGGTGAATTCCGTGACGTATCCGCTTCCCAGGTCGCATATCCACACCAGGTCGTGTCCGGAGCAGTTGATCAGCTCTATGGAATCCTCCGTGAGTTTGGGTTCGAAGACCACCCTGTGGTCAAGACCCAGACGTTCTGCGGTGCGTGCCGCTATCCCTCCCGATGTGATCCCGTCGGCATCGATGTGGGTGACGATGAGGAGGCTCCCCGCCGACATCAGCATCCCGGCGGCCCTCTTCAGATCCCTCCGCAGGGACTGCAGGTCACCATCTGTATCCGGCATGTTCCGTCACCAGTCTGTCGAATATCCTGTCGGCTATGTATTCCAGATTGACGGTATCCGCACGGTTGTATTCCGTGAGCATGTCCAGGGCGTCCCTGTCCTGGTTCCTGACCCATTGTTTCCAGAGTCTCACGGCGGCGGCTCCGTCGATGTCCGCTATGTCCTCGTCCCTGTGAAGTCCCAGTTCCATCTCCAACGGTTTCAGTCCGCCCCTGTATCCGACCTTCCTGGATGCGAATCTGAGGTCGTAATGGGGCATGTCGAAGTCCACCTCGGGGAAGCTGTTCCTCAACACGGGGACGTCGAAGCAGCTGCCGTTGAACGACACCAGCATCTGGGCCCCGTCGAGGGCATCCGCGAGATTCCCCGAATCGAGGTCGAATCCCTGTGTGAGTGTCGTGGTCCCGGATTTCCTGTGGACGGTCACCACGGTGACCAATGCATCCCTGCTGAGTCCGTCCGTTTCTATGTCGAGGTAAGCGACATCGTCCTTGAAGTGACGGTACATGCGCCAGTGTTCGCCCTTGGGCATCATGTCGGCCAGGAGGTGGCATTCCCCCAGGTCCAGCAGTTCGGATGCCTGGCTCAGTATCTCGTCCCCCTTCTCCTTCATCTGGTGTTTCATGCAGGATACGGTGTCCGTGGAGAGGAACTCGTTCCAGTCCCTCACCCCCGATTCCCATATGTTCATCTCCTTTTTGGCCCCGACGGACGGCAGAATCTGGAATGTGTGCTCTATCATGATGGTGCGGAGGATGCAGTCATGGCACATAACCCTGAGCGGTCCCGATGGAAACCAATAACCCCGGAACCGCGATACGGGCCGTCATGAGATCGATCGAGATACGTCCCGGGGTGCGCATCACCAGCGACCGTTGCCTGGTGCTGGACGAGGGTCCCACAGTGGTTCTCGGGGATCTGCATCTCGGTTACGAGAGGGCGTTGGAGAGCGAGGGGATGTACATCCCGCGCATCAACACCGATTCCATCGCCGAATCCCTCAACGACATCCTCTGCAGGTACGAGCCCGAAAGGGTGGTCCTTCTGGGTGACATCAAACATGATTTCAAACGTTCGAACTACGAGGAGAGGAACGAGGTCCGCAGGATCATGAACCTCCTGTCCGAAGCTGCGGAGGTCGTGGTCATCAGGGGCAATCACGACAACTACCTCCAGAACATAATCTCGGATCTGGGTCTCCTCGCGGTCGATCACGTGGACATCATGGGATACCGTCTGGAGCACGGGCACGAGGACTCCGGGGTCAGGCCCGTGATAATAGGTCACGAGCACCCTTCCGTGAGGATCCCCGGGGCGGTGGGCGGGGGTTTGAAGATACAGTGCTTCGTCCATGCCAAGGCGGACGGCGTCATCGTCCTGCCACCCTTCAGTCCGTTCTCATCGGGCAACGACCTGGTGTTGGATGAGAAGTGCGTCATGGCACAGGCGTTGAAGGATTCCGATTACAGGAATGCGGATTTCTACGGTGTCACCGACATGGGCTTGATGCATCTGGGTACTCTTTACGGGCTTTCCGACGTGAGTATTTGAAAATCGGGGTGGATGGTTATACCCTTCTATACAAAACCCCTCACCAATAAATAAGATGAATCCATACTCGGCAACCAAGGAGAAATTCAACATGTCAATGACTCCCAGAGACAGAGTACTTGCAGCAATGAAAATGGAATCCCTGGACAGGCCCCCCGCGGCAATCTTCACCCAGTCCTCCACCCTCGGACAGATGGAGGCAGTCGGTGCAGCATGGCCCGAGGCCCACAAGGATGCAGAGCTCATGGCCAAACTCGGAGCCGCACAGGCAACCGTTCACGGATTCGAGTGCGTCAGGGCACCTTTCTGCCTGACCGCTGAGACCGAGAGGCTCGGAGCAACCGTTGCCGTCGACAAGAAGGATGCGTCCCCCATGATCAAGACCCACCCCTACCACTTCGACCCCATGATGGGCGAGTACGACGACCCCGCAACCCTCATGCCCGTCGAGGAGTTCCTCGCAGGCGGAAGGCCCGAGCAGGCAATCAAGGCCATCGAGATCCTCAAGAAGCAGTACGGAGAGGAGTACGCAGTCGTCGCCGGAAACACCGGACCCTTCACCCTCACCGGAAACCTCGTCAACACCGAGAACATGGTTTTCGGAATGATGATGGCCCCCGAAGAGGTCGACAAGTGGGTCACCGCTGTCAACCCCTACGTCACCGCATACACCCAGGCTCTCATGGACGCCGGAGCTGACGTCGTTCAGTGTTCCGAGCCTTCCGGATCCACCGACATGCTCGCTCCCGACATGTTCGAGGGTGCCTCTGGAAAGCACGTCGCTGTCTCCCTCAAGCCCAGGGCTGACCAGTACACCGTTCTCCACATCTGCGGAGACACCCTGCCCATCCTCCCCATGATGGCCGCAACCGGTGTCACCGGATGCTCCGTTGAGGAGAAGGTCGACCCCTACGACGCAGTCGGCGCCGTCGGTGGAAAGACCGTCCTCGTCGGAAACGTCGGATCCGTCAGGCCCCTGTTCATGGGAACCCCCGAGGAAGTCGTCGAGGGTGTCAAGAAGTCCATGGATGCAGGCTTCAACGTTCTCTCCTCCGGATGCGGTATCGCTGTCGCAACCCCCAACGAGAACATGCTGGCCTTCTCCAAGACCGTCAAGGGCGAGTAAACACATTGACAACGCCCTTCGGGGCATCTTTTCAAACCCCTTCCGCTTCGGCGGGAGGGGCACACCTTCTTTCTTCTGTTTTCGACGATTGTTTCTCTCGTCTATGGATCGATGCCGTTTCGAAACGAGCCGGATGTATCCGATACACCAGTGCCGTTTCATTTCTAATGAATCTGTATCCGCATGTATGGAAGACAGACTTCAGATGAAAACCAAGGATCCCTCCCAAGAGAGGATTCGTATGATCGGAGAACTCTTCCCCAATCGCGTTACCGAGGCAACGGGGGAGGATCCGTTGTTTCGGAACACGATCTGTACCTAACGCCACTTATCCGACCCGGCTTAAAATGTCATTTATTTAAACCATCAGACCGAATAGGCATCCATGTCGGAGATTCTCGATAAGAACAGGGAATACGCAACCATCATGAAGGACGTCATAAGGCTCAGAGGGGAGCCGGTGGCGGTCAAACTGATCCCGGAGGGCGAGGAGTTCCCCCAGGGATACGAGGCACCCGCGGATCAGGTCAGCCATTGCCAGGCCGTCTTCAGGGCCAGGGCGGGGGAGTCCTTCAAACTCCCAATCGACAGTCACAGCTGCAAGGTCGGAACCGCCGCACTCGGAATGACCCCCACCGGGGAGAAGGTCGCATCCGGGGAGTTCCATTTCGGAATGGGCATGCACGACACCCAGGAAGCCGTCGCAGAGATGATCGCGGGTCGCGTCACCATGCCTGGAAAGTACATCGGAGAGGTCGTCTGTCCCCTCAAGGATGCGGATTTCGTTCCGGATGTCGTCGTCATCGCGGACATCCCCGAGAGGATCTATTGGGTCGTACCCCTTTCCACCGCGGACGGAGGAGGACGCGCACAGTTCAGCACCGCACCCTTCCAGTGCGCGTGCGAGGACATCGTCTGCTACCCCTTGGTGACCGGCGCACCCAACATATCCCTCGGATGTTTCGGATGCAGGAAGAAATCCTCCATGGCGGCAGATGAGCTCGCATGCGGAATCCCATACGGCATGATTCCCGCATTCGCTACGCGTCTTACGAAATACGCCGATGGTGTGATGCAGAAGGCCAAACGCGACTGAACGCCGATGGGATAATACATCCAAACATTTTACGACAAACTTCTTATATCAAACCCCTTAAAAACGGGCAGATGGACCCATCCTTGCAACCTATTAAATACAAGTCCATGTACGATTTAAGGGGTCCTGACGTTTTTTCGGTTCATATCAATCTTTGTTTTTCGTCGTTTTTACTCCGAAATCCGCTGTTTTTAGCATGGTTTTATATTGGGTAAGCGGAATACGTGGTTTGCAAGGGGTATGAGGATTTCGTCACGAAATCTTCAGATATTATTGAACAAGGAGGTATGAAATGCCAAAATACGAGGACGTAATCGACTTGTATGACGACAACGGAAAACGCATTGCGAAAGAGATTCCGCTGGAAGCCATCAGTCCGTTGCGCAACAATGCGATCAAGAAGATCGTGTCCCTGACTAAGAGGACCATCGCCATCGACATCGGTGGAATCCAGAAGGCTCTCAAGACCGGATCCATGACCGGTGGAGGAGTCATCATCCGCGGAAAGGAGATCGATGCACCTCTCGTCGACAACATCGACAAGATCGCAGCAGCCATCAAAGAGAAAGTCCAGGTCTACGAGGGCGATGGAACCGACGTCAAAGTCAAAGGAAAGAACATCGTCGTTGTTGTCCCCGAGGACAGGATGAACGCCGGAGTCGAGTACACCACCGGATTCACCGCAGCAGCAGCCGCCGCAACCGAGGCCATCATCGAGCTCTTCGACATCCCCATGTACAAGGCAAGCATGGTCAAGGCCGCCGTTTGGGGAAGATACCCCCAGACCGTCACCTTCCAGGGCGCCAACGTCAAGTTCATTCTCGATGTTCCCCAGAACAACGAGGGAGCTGGATTCGCACTCAGGAACATCATGGCAAACCACGTCGTTTCCCTGGTCAACAGGAACGCCATGCAGGGAGCAGCACTCTCCGGAATCTACGATCAGTGCGGAGCCCTCGAGATGGGAGAGGCAGTCGGTAACTTCGAGAGGGGTGCCCTGCTCGGATTCGCCTACGCTGGACTGAACGCAGACAACCTCGTCTACACCCTCGTCAAGAAGAACGGAAAGACCGGAACCGTCGGATCCGTTATCGAGACCCTCATGGGAATCGCAATCGAGAAGGGAGTCATCCGCGTCAAGGAGACCCTCCCCTCCGGATACAACCTGTACACCACCGACGACCTCCCCCTCTGGAACGCATACGCTTCCGCAGGAATGGTCGCCGCAGTCATGGTCAACGTTGGAGCCGCAAGGGCAGCCCAGGGTATCCCCGGAACCGTCCTGTACTACAACGACCTGCTCGAGCACGAGTCCGGTCTCCCCGGAGCCGACTTCGGAAGGTGCGAGGGTATCGGAGTTGGAATGTCCTTCTTCTCTCACTCCATCTATGGAGGAGGTGGACCTGGTCTGTTCCACGGAAACCACGTCGTTACCAGGGGAGCTAAAGTCGTCCTGATGTCCGCAATTACCGCAGGTAACTGTCTGGACGGAGGAACCCAGACCTTCTCCGCAGAGGCCACCTCCGGTCTCTTCAAGGAAGTCTTCGGTGACATGGAAGAGTTCAGAAAGCCCCTGCAGTTCGTTGCAGCCGAGGCTAAAAAGGTGAAAAAGAAACTGTGAGGTATCTGTAATGGCTACACCTGTGAATCCCCCAGCAGACTATGCGGGAGTTCCTCTCCCTGAAGTTCAGATCGTCACCAACCGTCTTCTCAGCGCGGAGACCACCGAGAGACTGTTGAACGCCCTCGATGTCATTCCCGACATCAGGCAGATCAACATGACCGGTGAGGGTATCCCCAAGACCATCAACAGCGGTCCTGGAAAAGGACTCGACAACAACCACACCGAGAGGAGGGTCATCAATGTCGGTGGCAACGAGATCGAACTTCGTTACCTTGTAGGCGCTTTCTACATCGAGATCGCCGCAGAGGACGAGGAAATCTTCAACGTCAGGCTGGAGCAGATCAAGGCGGCGTGCAACGAGCACATCGAGCACGGATACAGCCTTCAGGTCGGCAGGTACAGCAAATACAGACCCACACTTCATGATTATAGGAGTGCATAATTATGGCATACAAGAGACAGTTCTACCCCGGTAACTCCATCCCCGCC
This sequence comes from Candidatus Methanomethylophilaceae archaeon, assembly GCA_017507885.1. Classification (GTDB taxonomy): domain Archaea; phylum Thermoplasmatota; class Thermoplasmata; order Methanomassiliicoccales; family Methanomethylophilaceae; genus Methanoprimaticola. Next base: position 25,847 of record JAFVZY010000107.1, read on the forward strand.
AAAAACAGGAGGAGATACCTGGACCCCAAGGTCAAACTGAAGAACCTTCGCGACGTTGCCCAGGATGATGTCGTCAGGATTATGGGACACAGGAACCCTGGAGAGGACTACAAGTCCATCCACCCCCCGATCGAGGAGGGCAAGGAGCCCGAGTGTCCCATCAGGAAACTGGTCACCCCCATCGAGGGAGCCAAGCACGGAGACCGTGTCAGGTACATCCAGTTCACCGACTCCGTCTACTTCGCACCCATCTCTCCCTACCAGAGGGCATGGATGTACCTCTCCAGGTACAGGGGAGTCGACACCGGAACCCTTTCCGGAAGGCAGATCATCGAGGTTCGTGAGAGAGACCTCGAGGTCATGGCAAAAGAGATGATCGACAACGAGACCTTCGACCCCGCCCTCACCGGAATCAGGGGAGCAACCGTTCACGGACACGCATGCCGTCTCGACGAGAACGGACTCATGTTCGACGGATGGCAGAGGTACATCTGGGACGATGAGAAGAAGGAAGTTGTTTACGTTAAGGACCAGGTCGCTATCCCTCTCGACAGGAAGATCTCTGTCGGAGCACCCGGCGACATGAAGGACCTCAGGGAGAGGACCACCATCTTCAGGGCCGACGGAGTCGACATGAGGGATGATGAGGAAGTCACCAAATACGGAATCAGGATTCACTACCTGAGGACCCTCGGTGGATTCCAGCCCTGGAAAGTTAAGGGAGAGTGATTACCGTGGCAGGAAAAGACAAGCTGTTCATGGATGCATGCAAGAAGAAATTCAAAGAAGAGCCCACTGACATGTCCACCAAGTACTACTGCTACGGTGGATGGAAACAGTCCAAGTCCAAGGTCGAGTTCCAGGCGACCGCGGAGGAGATCGCAAAGAAGCGTGGAATCCCCATGCTCAACGAGGACATCGGAGTTCCCCTCGGACAGAGGTCCTGGATGCCCTACCAGCTGTCCCACACCGACATCTACGCTGAGGCAGACGACCTTCACTGTGTCAACAACTGCGCCATTCAGCAGGCATGGGACGACATCAGGAGGACCATCCTTGTTGGACTCGACTCCCCCCACCAGACCATCGAGAGAAGGCTTGGAAAGGAGGTCACCCCCGAGACCATCAACGCATACCTCGAGACCGTCAACCACACCGTTCCCGGAGGAGCAGTCGTTCAGGAGCACATGGCTGAGATCAACCCTGCACTCGCATGGGACTCTTACGTCAAGGTCTACTCCGGAGACGACGAGCTGATCGATGAGCTGGACTCCAGGTTCGTCATCGACATCAACAAGCTCTTCCCCGCAGAGCAGGCAGAGCAGCTCAAGGCCGCCATCGGAAAGACCCTCATGCAGGCTGTCCGTGTCCCCACCATCGTCGGAAGGCTCATGGATGGAGCAACCGTCTCCAGGCACGCAGCAATGCAGATCTCCATGGCATTCATCTCCTCCTACAAGCTCGCAGCAGGAGAGGCAGCCATCGCTGACTTCGCATACTCCGCAAAGCACCAGTCCCTCAACATGGGAACCATGATGCCCGCAAGGCGTGCCAGGGGACCCAACGAGCCCGGAGGAGGTCCCTTCGGATACCTCGCCGATATGGTCCAGTCCGACCGTGTCAACCCTGAGGACCCCGGACGCGCAGCACTCGAGGCTGTCGCACTCGGAGCAATCATCTACGACCAGGTCTACCTCGGTGGATACATGTCCGGAGGAGTCGGATTCACCCAGTACGCTACCGCAGCATACACCGACAACATCCTCGAGGACTACGTCTACTACGCCATCGACCAGATCAAAGACAGGTACGGCGGCTTCTGCCAGCTCGACCCCAACAACATGGATGAGATCCTCAAGCTCGGAGACGACATCAACGCATACGCTCTCGAGATGTACGAGAGGTACCCCGCCGTTATGGAGACCCACTTCGGTGGATCCCAGAGGGCAACCGTCGCAGCCGCATCCACCGGTATCGCAGGAGCTATGGCAACCGGAAACGCAGACATCGGTCTGAACTGCTGGTACCTCTCCATGCTCCAGCACAAGGAGAGGACCGGAAGGCTCGGATTCTACGGATTCGACAACCAGGACCAGTGCGGTTCCGCCAACTCCTTCTCCTACAGGTCTGATGAGGGTCTCCCCGCAGAGGTCCGTGGACCCAACTACCCCAACTACGCGATGAACGTCGGTCACATGTCCGGATACACCGGAATCCCCAAGGCCGCACACGTTGCCCGCGGAGATGCCTTCACCGCCAACCCCTTCGTGCGTGTTGCATTCGCTGACCCCTCGCTGGTCTTCGACTTCGCCAACATCACCAAGGAGATCGGACGCGGAGCCCTCAGGGAGTTCGTGCCCGCCGGTGAGAGAAGCGCAATCATCAAAGGCTGATTACCTTGCAACTCGGAGACCTGCTGAAATATACGCCTACGTCGACGGTGGGTAAGATCACCGACATCCGTGAGAGGGATGGAAAGGTCTGGGTCAGACTGGACTTCACCGACCTCTACTACGAGTCGTCGAATCTGATCCCTGCCGACCCCTCGGAATATATCGAGGTCTCGTACAAGGAGCGCTCATCGTACGAAGGAGGGATGCAATCCATTGACGACCTCAGAAGGCTTACCGAAGAGGTCGACATATCGGAATTCACCCCCTCCGGAGGCGGATAAACCTCTTCCCCAAACCCTTTACCCGAAACCCCTTTCTTTTTTTGTTCCCTGTTCCACACATCCCCTCTTACGCCGAGTAATGTTTTGTAGAGTTGGATGTGTCTTGAATCAGACATTTATCAATTGTTTCTGTCTATTTTCAAACATCATGTTTGATTTGAGTACTATGCATAGTTGGGGGAGACTTAAGTAAGGGTCGAATCTGAAGGTTTCATGACCGAGACTGCAAATAAAGTCTTCAAACCCAACGTGATCACACTGATCACGATCTTGTTGTCGTCCATGGTCATCCTCATGGGTGCCGCGGTGGTCGCACCGGCCCTCGTCCCCATAGCCCAGCATTTCGGGCTCGACATGAACGACAGCTTCTACATGTCCCTGGTAGTCAGTCTGCCCTCCCTGTCCTGTGCCATCACCGGATTCGTGGTGGGATTCCTTGCCGACAGAATCGGCAAGGTCAAGGTGTTCTTCGGATGCCTCGCCATCTTCGCCATCATGGGAGTGGCCGGATTCTTCGCACCCTCCTACGAGGTCCTGCTCGTGTTCCGCTTCCTTCTGGGAGTCGGGATCACCGGTATTTCCCTCACCACCACCGCACTCATCGGTGAATACTACACCGGAATGAACCGTGCCAAGGTCATCGGGTACCAGTCCGCGGCCATCGGGGTCGGAACCCTCATCCTCGAGACCCTCGGCGGATCCCTTGCGGACATCGGATGGAACATGCCCTTCCTGGTATACCTCATAGGTGTTCCCATCCTCATCCTCGGATTGATCTCCGTCAGGGATCCCGCCAGGATGCAGAGGTCCGAAGGAATGGAGGCGATGCCGGAACTCGACATCCCCAACCGTGGAAGGAAGATAGCATTCTGCTACTTCGCCGTCTTCATGGAGATGCTGCTCATGTTCTCCGTCCCCATGAACTTCTCCGCATACATCTCGGAGATGGGACAGAGTTACACCATGTGCGGAATCCTCATGGGAGTCATGGGTGTCGCACAGGGTGTCTTCAGCATCCTGTATTCCCGCAGGGTAACGAAACTATCCGAACCCAGCGCCTATGCCGTCTCATTCCTCATGATGGGGGTGAGTCTCGTTCTGCTGTACATCCCCGAGATCGCCGTCACCTTCGTGAGCATGGTGATCATGGGATTCAGTCTAGGACTCCTGATGCCCACCGTCATCTCCCAGCTGTCCATGTATTCCACTTCCAAGACCTCCGGAAAGGTCATGGGCGGATACTCCGTGTTCCTGAATCTTTCGAACTTCATTTCGACCTTGGTCTTCGCAATGGTCATCTCGATGCTCGGATCCTTCTTCAACGCCTATGTGTTCGCAGGATGTGTCGCATTCGTGATCTGCGTGATCTGTCTGATCATCAGGTTCAGATCCAACCCCTATCCCCATGCGGTGGAGCATGCATCCGTGTCCCGTCCCGCTCCTGTGGTCGAGGGCATGTATGGAAGCATCCTCGTCGCAACCGATGGAAGCGAGGTCGGAATGAATGCTGTCAGGAATGCGGTCCACATCGCAAAGAAGAACAGTGCACCCCTCACGGTCCTGTATGTCGTGGATTCCGAGGATTCCTCTATCATAGGAAACATCGGTGCCGCCGACGTCATCACCGAATCCGGAAGAAAGGATGCGGAGGAGATCTTCGTCAAGGCACGTGCGATGGCTGATTCCGAGGGAATCGAGATGAGCACCAAGGTGCTCGCCGGACGTCCCTCCTATGTCATCGTCGATGAATCCTCCAACCACGACCTGGTCGTCTGCGGTTCACTCGGACGTACACACGCAAAGAGGGCGTTCATCGGTTCCGTGGCCGAGACCGTCGTGCGTTACGCACACTGCCCCGTACTGGTCGTCAGGAACTCCGAATGAAATCAAACGGGGGCGAGGGGTTTCCACCCCCGCCCCATTAAAAACAACGATTGAACGGTTTTCACATTCTGTTGAATGCCACAAGGACGGACGCGAGTTTGGGGTTGTCCACGAGTCCGTAATAGACCTTGATCATCTTGTCGCTGGTGGGTGCGGGACTGCACGAGACGACATCCTTGCATCCGTTGCCCTCGTTGAGTTCAGGGAAGGATACGGGAGGCATCACGAACTGTTCCTTTCCGTTTCCGGGAACCTCGGGGAACAGGACGAAACCGTCGGAAAGCCATACTATGTCGTTCCTATCCATGTATTTGTGGGCGGTGAAGGGGAACACCTCCTCTCCCATCAATTCGCCGGTACCGGATTCCAGAACGACGGTGGGTTCCGGCGGGGGTCTGAAGCGGGGGTCCTTGATGATGCATATGACGCTGTCGCGCTGAAGCGCCTCGTTGAATCCCCTGTTGTCGACTTCGATGTTTCCCATGGCGCGGACCTTGGCCTCCTCGTCGCGAAGGTGTTCGAGAATCGTCTGGTCCAGATAGAAAGCATGAATTACTCCTCTGAGGCCGCGGATGATATCCAATTGGGAGTCCCCAGGGGCGTTTACATCGATTACCATAAGCGTTAAATGATACTGGATGTAAAAAAGGTTATGTCGTGGTTGGAGGGAAGGATCCCATCCAACCACCATGATTCGGGATGTTCATTTGATTTCGACTTCCTCGTCGTCGGCGAGGAATCTGACGGAGCATTCCCTCTTGAGTCCGAGGTCTCCGGCGACCTCGAGTGCCTTGACCATTCCGCAGGGGACGGGGCAGGCGGTGTGGGGGATGCTCTCGTTGGCAAGCCTGTATATCTCGGATTTGTGGAACTCCGCTTCGACCTCGGCATAGGGGCTCATGGGTTGAAGGGACCAGGACATCCTCAGGATGTTGGGGCATTCGCTTTTGATCTTAAGCTCGATGAGGCCGATCTCGTTGGCCTCGGCGGTTATGAGGGTCTTCATCTTGCAGACGCCTGCATCCACCAGTACTCTACAGTCACTCATATTCGTCACTCCTCAGTCTTATCAGGTTGTTGACACCGGCCATCGAACGTATGTCCACCACACCGATCGCGGCGATGATGCGGTTGTCCAGCTCAATCGGTGTGACGATGACCCTGATGCCCTTGTAGGGACCCGATGTTGTCACCTTCCTGATTGTCGTACCTGCATTTATTACCTCTTCGAGGACGGGTCCGGTGTAGGCGTTGTCGATGACTGCGCCGTTCTCGATTCTGATTCCCAGATTGTCCCTGCTCTTGGCGCACACGGGCAATCCCCCCACGAGATCGTGTATGGCGAAGGCCAGGGAGATGAGTTCGTTCCCGGTGCTGCGGGATGAAAGGATGTCCTTCAGTTCGCGGTTGAACTGCAGTCCCCCCAGGATGGTGAGTCCCGCGATCACCGCTCCTATCTCCGCAGATTCCTTCGTGGGCCCCGTCCCTATGATGACCACGTCCTCGTTCTTCAGATTAAACACGGATTTGATCTGGGTCTCCACGGTCGTATCCACCGGATAGTCGGAACCGGGGAATATCAGTTTCCCGTTCGTATAAATCAGGGTGGTGGCACCGGTCGCCCCCGATTTGATCGCGGCATCCCTCTCCTCGCATCCGTATGAGACGTTGCGTGCCATCTTGGGGACCCTGACCGCACAGTCCCTGTCCCCTATGGTCAGGTCGCTGATGGAGACGTCGGCCACATCCATGTGGACGCTCTTTTTGAAGTCGTTCCCCTTGGTCGTGAGGGTGATTCCGCTCTTGCCGATGGTGATCATACCCTGTTCCTGAAGCATGGAGAGTATGGTCCTGGTGCTCCCCTCCCCTATGTTGAGAAGGGTGGAGAGTTTCTTCCTGCCTATGGGGGCCTTGTCGTTGAGGCTTTCGAGTGTCTTCCACAGATGATAGTCGCTGAATTTGGGCAGGGGTCCGCCCAGTTTGTTGGAACGGGGAATCATATGGATGCATCATTCATCCAATTTATAAAAATTGAGTGGGGTGGATGTGTTTACGGACAATCCCCGGGATGGGGTTTAACAGACCTATCCTCGGGTGTTCGATTCCGATAGCTTTTATAAAATCAAAGGAATCGTCGGGTCATGACTAGAGAATCCGTGGACCTTCTCACAATCGAGAACGTGTCCAAATCCTTCAACAAAAGATGCGTTCTCAACAACGTTAGCGCCAAATTGTCCACAGGCAAGATCCTCGGACTCGTCGGAAAGAGCGCCGCCGGAAAGAGCGTCCTGATCCACATGCTCAGGTGCACCGAGGAATACGCCCCCGACAGTGGACGTGTCATCTACCACGTCAACCGCTGTTGCAAGTGCGGAAACCTCGACCTCCCCTATCCCGGCGTCCCCTGTACCGTATGCGGCGGGGAGACCGAGAGGCTCGATGTGGACTACTGGTCCCTCAAGGACACCAACCCCCTCAAGGCCGATGTCAAGGCACGTGTGGCAATCATGCTTCAGAGGACCTTCGCCCTCTTCGGTGACAAATCCGTCATAGAGAACGTCATGGAGGCCGTCAACGACAAGGAGGCCGACGGTGTCAAGCGCGCCATCGAGATGATCGAGATGGTCAACCTCACCCACAGGACCACCCACATAGCCAGGGACCTGTCCGGAGGGGAGAAGCAGCGTGTGGTCATGGCCAGGCAGCTGGCGAAGAAGCCCCTGTTCTTCCTCGCCGACGAACCCACCGGAACCCTCGACCCCACCACCGCCGAGATCGTCCACAAGGGACTCATCGACTATGTCCGTGACAACGGCATATGCATGGTGTTCGCATCCCACTGGCCCGAAGCCATCGACAGGATGGCCGACGAGGCGATCCTTCTGGAAGCCGGAGACGTCAAGGACCAGGGCGACCCCAAAGAGGTCACCGCGCGTTTCATGGAGGAGTACCACTTCGAGAAGCAGGAGACCAGCGAGCTCGGAGAGCCCATCATCAGGCTCGAGGATGCCAAGAAGCACTACTTTTCCGTCGTCAGGGGGGTCGTCAAGGCCGTCGACGGCGTAACCTTCGACATCAGGGAGAGGGAGGTCTTCTCGCTCATCGGATATTCCGGAGCCGGAAAGACCACCACGTCCCGCATGATCGCCGGAATGACCCCTGCAACCTCCGGAAAGGTCTCCATCAAGATCGGGGACGACTGGGTCGACATGTCCGAGACCGGTTTCTCCGGAAAGGGAAGGGCCACCCCCTACATCGGATTCCTCCACCAGGAATACACCCTGTATCCCTTCGACACCGTCCTTCAGAACCTCACCACATGCATCGGAATGAAGATGCCCGCGGAGCTCGCCAAGGTCAAAGCCATCCAGGTTCTCGAGAGTGTCGGATTCCCCAGGGACGACATAGACAAGATCCTCTACGCGTACCCCGACTCACTTTCCGTCGGAGAGTGTCAGAGGATCGCATTCGCACAGGTCCTCATCAAGGAGCCCCGTATCATCATCCTCGACGAGCCCACCGGAACCATGGATCCCATCACCAAGACCATCGTCGCCAAGTCCGTCATCAAGGCCAGGGAGACCCTGGGTGAGACTTTCATCGTGGTCAGCCACGACATGGACTTCGTCATGAACTGCAGCGACCGTGCCGTGTTCATGCGTAACGGTACCGTCGTGTCCATCGGTGCGCCCGAGGAGATCCTTGAGGAGTTCGCGATGGAGCCGGTGCCGGAAGGTGAGTGAGTTTGAAACAGAAGATGGGACGTCATCTCAGCTTCGTCGAGTGCAGGGAGTCCATGGGACTCGGGGTCGGCGGAGGATTGGCACAGAGGGCCACCATTTCGGAGTCCGGAAGGGACGTGGTGGCCATAGCCATGGGCCCCAGCAGAAGGCACATCACCAAACCAGTCTGTGAGATCACATACGCACTCCGCGAGGAGGGCATAGACACCAGCGTCCTCGTCGTGAACGCCGGATCGGGGGTTCCCGCCGACGCTCCCGACGTCACCACGGGTTCCTGCTTCGGTCTCGATCCGATAGAGGTCGAGAGGATACAGCAGTACAAGGTGGCGCTGATCCATCTGGGCAACGTGAGGATGCACATCGTATACAAGGCGAGGCTCATCCTCAGGAACGTGAACATACCGGCCATCGTCGTGGCGCAGTGCCCCGTCGATTTCGAGGATTTCGCCGCAGTGGGCGTCAAGACCTCCCAGGTCATGCCCCCGGACGACAAGTTCCAGACCAAGGGCGAAATCGTCCACATAGTCACAGGTGTTGTCAGGGGTGTGACCACCCCGCAGGAGAAGTTGGACGAGATCGTGTCCAAGGTCCAGTCGATGCTTCCGGAGGGTTCGAGATGAGGGTCGTCGTCAACGGCAGGGAGAAGAACCTCCGTGCGGGCGCCACCCTCAAGAGCGCCATAGCCGACGAGCCCTATGTGAAGGGTTCCATGGTGTCCGTCCACCTGTCCGAGGACAGGGTGGTCACCGCCACCAGGGATTTCGAGATAGTCACCGATGCCGGCAGGATGGTCCTGCATCTGAACGAGACCCCTCTCGCGGAGATGTGGAGGGGTTCCCTGACGGACGATATGGAAGGCATGAACACCCGCTGGGTCACCCATGACATAGCGGCCTTCGGTTCGTTCCCCACGGATCTGGAGGTGGACCGTGGCACATACCGCTACGATCCCTATGACGTGTTCCTCGCATTGGGCGGTTTCGACAATCATACCACCTACGTCATGGTGTCCCGCGACCGTCACAACGGATGCTACGGCGCCGGACACGGGCTCATCGGCAAGATCACGGTCGGAAGGCACATCCTCGACGCCATACGCGAGGGTGACCGCATCACCTCCGTCCGCCCCCTCATGTCCGAGACCAGCACCGAGAACGTGGTGGTCACGGACGATCTGAAGTTCAAACTCGAGGAGGGTTACCGCGTCGACACCTATGTGGGCATCAAGTTGGACCATGATTCCCCCGAGGCGTCCGAACACGTCCTGGTCATGACTTCGGATGGCACCATGTCCGTCACCGAGGACACCGGAAGCTACATGTCGTGCTCCGAGGACCTGGACGTCAAGATCCCCGTGGAATCGTGCAAGGTCCGTGAGAACGGCGCGGTCGCCGTCAGGAACTCCGGTCTCGGAACCGGACGCATACACATATACAGGGACAGGAGACAGTTGTCGCCCGTCCACAGTTCCGCCGGAACCGTCACGTCCGGAAGGGCGATCACCGCAAGGGTCGTCGCCGGTCAGAGGTTCACCGTCGTCACCGATCCCGCCAGGATCCTCTCCGTGGGGATGACCCAGAAGGCCGGCGAGGAGTATCTCAGGGCACTCGGTGTGGAGCAGGTCCGCACCGGGGACGTGTCCGACGACGCCATAATCGCGGAGCAGGGCCCCGAGCACACCATGACCGCACTGGCACAGGGTAGGGTCGAGACCTTCGGCGTGCCCCGCGACAGGGTGTTCAGAGTGAAGCTCGACGACAAGGAGGAGGACAAGCGCACCTTGAACTACTTCAAGAAGGTCACGGGGTTGAACTACAAGCCCATCGGAACCCTGAAGGTCCAGTTCACGTTCGAGGGGCTCCCCATGGTCACCTTCTACGGAGACGAGATGAGGGGCAAGACCCTGTACCCCCTGGACCCCGTCAAGAGGTTCAAGAGGGGCGACATCGGAATCACCAACCAGGTCAGGCCGCATCACGGTCTGATCGGAATCAGGTTGGCCGACGACAAGACCTTCGGTCCCACCGGGGAGGAGGCCAAGGGAACCAATCTCGTCGGAAGGTTCGTCGACGACATCGACAGGATGATGGACGGACTCGAAGAGGAGGACACGATCTACATCACGGAGGTGGAACTTTGAGTGAGGAGAGGGAGACCAGACTGTTCATGATATCGCCCAGATCCATGCTCACACCGGATCAGTTGGTCCGCATGGTGCATGCGTTCGGGGAGGAGGCCATCGTCAAGGAGACGTGCTACGGATGTCTCGTCGAGGGTCCCAGATCCAAGGTCCTGGAGATACGCGACAAGGTGCGCGAGGACCATCCCAACGAGGTTTTCACCAAGTGCAGGGCATATCCCTGCAGCGACCCCCGCAGGTGCCGTGCACAGCACGGTACCAGGCCCGGATTCGCACAGCTGGAGGAGGAATGGGCGTTGCTTGCCCGCATCCAGCGCGGATTGGAGGCCGTGGATAAGGGCGCCAAACCGTCTCCCAGGGAGGAGAGGAAAAAACTTTCAGTAAACGAGTTCAAGAGGATTTGCGAGGTGCAGGAATGAAGATATTCATCGACCCACCGAACAGCCTGGTTCTCTTCGACCTGGTGGAGAGGTTCGGTCATGAGCCCCTCAGTGCCATGGCCGCGATCCAGGAGAGGGTGGACAACATTGAGATAGACATGCCCCCCATGAACGTCACTCTCGACGACGTGGTCAAGGGTCTGAAATACGCGGGAGTCGAGGTCCCCTCCGGTGTGAGGGGAAGGCTCGCCGTCTGGGGGCCCATGATCGAGGAGGCGGAGGCGGCCATAGTGATGGACGAGTGCCCCTACAGCTTCGGTTGCGTGGGTTGCGAGAGGTCCAACCTCATGGTCAAATATCTGTTGAAGAGACGCGGGATCCCGGTGCTCCACGTGGATTACCCCGAAGACGATGCGCAGGCCACGGACCTCGTCGCCCGCATCAAGGAGTTCCTGGAGGGATTGCAGTGACCATCAAAATCGCCCAGCTTTCATGCGGTACCGAGTACAGCAGCGTACAGTACGAGATCGACAAGGCCGCCCGTTCCGTCGGTGCGAAGATCGTCTACCCCGACGTCTCCGCGTCGGAGATCGACGAGGCCGTCAGAAGGTTCGGATTCACACCCCGTTCCAATCAGCTCAAGCTCATGATCGCAAGGGCCGTCAGGCTCGCCGACGGCAAGTACGATGCGGATGCGGTGTTCATCACCACCTGCTTCAGATGTGCGGAGGGTGCCCTCGTCAGGAACGAACTCAGGAGGTTCATCCAGGAGAACACCCGTCTCCCCGTGGTCACCTATTCGTTCACCGAGAGGCTCAAGGCATCCCAGCTCCTGACCAGGATGGAGGCGTTGGTCACGATCGTCACCAGGAAGGAACTCCTTGCCAGGGAGAGGCAGACGGGCATCACCGTCGGTCTCGATTCCGGTTCCTCCACCACCAAGGCGGTGGTCATGGAGAACAACAAGATCATCGGAAAGGACTGGACCCCTTCGGGAGACGTCGTCAAATCCGCCACCACCGTGCTCGAGAACGCCCTCAAGATGGCGGGTGTCGAGATGAAGCAGGTGGAGGCCATCGGAACCACCGGATACGGACGTTTCACCCTCGGGGAGCACTTCGGTGCCAAACTGGTCCAGGAGGAGCTCACCGTCAACTCCAAGGGTGCGGTCTGGCTCGCAGACAGGCAGAGGGGGGAGGCGACCATCATCGACATCGGTGGAATGGACAACAAGGCCATCACCGTCAGGGACGGCGTCCCGGACAACTTCACCATGGGTGGAATCTGCGCCGGAGCCTCCGGAAGGTTCCTCGAGATGACCTCCAGAAGGCTCAAGATCGAGGTCACCGAGCTCGGAAAACTGGCCGATCAGGGTAACTGGAGGAACGCCAAGATGAACTCCTACTGTTCCGTCTTCGGAATCCAGGACCTCGTCACCACCCTCGGAGAGGGAAAGAGGTTCGAGGATGTCGCCGCGGCGGCATGCCATTCCGTCGCGGAGCAGGTCTACGAGCAGCAGCTCCAGGAGATCGACGTCAGGAGGCCCATCATCCAGGTCGGAGGAACCTCGCTGATCTCAGGTCTCGTCACCGCCGTCGGAGAGGTCCTCGGAGAGAGGCCCATAGTCCCCCCGGACTCCCAGTACATCGGAGCCGTGGGCGGTGCCCTGCTGAGCTCCGGAATGCTCTGAGGTGCCCGACATGGACATAGAAGTGATAGGGGACGACCAGTACGGTTCCGACGCGTACAGGAAGCTGTTCGACGAAATCATGAGCGACCTCGACAAGGCCGTACTCATCGAGAAGGTAAAGCTGGTCCTGAAGCCGAAGACCCCCCTGTTCGTCTTCTCGCTGGTTCTGAAGGCGGAACCCGCACGCAAGACGATCCCTGACGTGTGCAACGTCAGGACCGAGGGTTCCGGAATCCACATCACCATCACCCAGGAGCGTTACGCCCCCGACATCCTGTCCGCCCTCTGGGCCAGGTACGGGAGGATGAACGTGTACCAGCAGACCCGTTTCGACATAGACGTCAGCAATGCCAGGGAGTCCGAACTCCAGGAGATCGAGGTCTCCTCGGGGGAGGAGGACATCAGGGAGATCATGGGTGCCATCTGGCGCACCATGCCCGAGGGCATCAAGAACAGGAAGACCCTGATCGACGGGAACGTCATCACCGTGGTCGCGACCGAGGAGATCCTCCTGCCGGAGATGATCGCCGAGGGCCGTTCCGTCCACGAATCCATGGGGGGTGCAGCGGTTGTTTGAAGTCATGATGTACGACGGAGGCGTCTATCGTTCCGAGGAGCTCTTCGAGCTCATAGAGGACGTGGGCGGGGTCGTCCTTCAGAAGAACAGGAGTTCCCAGATGCTCTCGGTCACCATGTCGGTGCCCGGGGAGGACAAGGAGGCCATAGAGAGGAAGTGCGTGGACATCGGAGGCGTCGTCAAATCGGTCCCCCTGGCCGGAACCGAGATAGCGGTCGTCGGCCCCACCCTCGGAAGGCACCACATGCCCCATCCCATCTGCGACATCGCGGAGTACCTCCGCCGCTGCGGTGCGATTACTGTGGTCATGGGTCTCGCCCGCGGGAGGGGAAAGCTAACGTCCCAGATCAACCTGCAGGAGACCTCCATCATC
>JAFVZY010000108.1 GCA_017507885.1 Candidatus Methanomethylophilaceae archaeon
ATCCCGGAGGGAGTAGCACACCTGTACGTACAGGGTTCTGTTTCCAGTCATCCTGCATATGGCCGAAGTTCATCATCAGGATGTCATCGGGTTTCACACCGTTTTCCAGGAGATGGTCCCCATACATCATCAACAGTGTCGATTTACCGCAACGTCTGATTCCGACTATGGTTTTGATGACAGGTTTGTCCTTGAATCCGATCAACCTATCCGGGTATTGTCTCCTGACCATTATACGGTCCATACATCATTGTGGCTATTGTGTAGAATAGAAGTATTTTCAGTCCATAGCCTGAAATTTTAAGTACTTCAAATATGAAAAAAGGTAAAATCGGGGGTGATTCCCCCTGTTTGTCACTGTTTCTGCAGTTCGTCGAGACGTGCCTTGAGTTCGGCGATCTGGTTCTCGAGTTCCTCGATCTGCACCTTGATGGGATCGGGAAGCTCGTTGTGCATCAGGTCCTCGTCGCGGGTCCTGATGCCCGCCATCTTGACGACCCTTCCGGGAACTCCGACTACGGTGCAGTCGTCCGGGACATCCTTCAGGACCACGGAACCAGCCCCCACACGGACGTTGTTCCCGATGGTGATGTTGCCGAGGATCGCCGCCCCGCATCCCACGACCACGTGGTTGCCGAGGGTCGGGTGCCTCTTCCCCTTGTTGAACGAGACTCCCCCGAGGGTGACCCCCTGATACAGGGACACGTCGTCCCCTATCTCCGCGGTCTCCCCTATGACCACGCCCGTGGCATGGTCTATGAAGAACCTCTTCCCGATGGTGGCACCGGGGTGGATGTCGGAACCGGTGATGTGGTGGGAGATGAAGTTGATGTCGCGGGCCTCCTCCTTCCTTCCCTGTATCCACAGCTCGTGGCTCATCCTGTACATGCTCACGGCCCACAGGCCGGTGTGATACCTCCTGGCATCCTCCTCGTCCACCAGGGCGGGGTCGTTCTTGAGTGCGACCTCCAGGTCCTCGGGATCGATGACCAGGTCTATCCCGTGCGTCGCGGGTATCCCGTTCATTGGTCATACCCCTCGTCCCTTGCGAAGTTCACGGACGGGCACGGACCGAAGCAGTCCTTGCAGAATATGCACTCGTCCTCGTTAATCTCCACCTTGCCATCCTTCATGTACAGGGCCTTGGGCTCGCACCTGGCCGCGCAGAGTCCGCATCCGACGCACTGCTCGGCACGGACCACCACCTGGAACGCCTCGTCCATGTGGGTGCGGGCGTCCCTCTCCACGTTGGCCTTGCATATGATGGAACCCTCGCGGTAGATCGTTATGTAGTCCGCACTGACGTACTCCCCTTCGGGATCCTCGGTGACCGTCCATCCCAACGCATGGCAGAACGGTTTGACCTTCTTGATGTCTATCGGCCTGGAGAGTGCCGCTTCGATGCTGTATCCGATGACGCAGGGGGAGTAACCCTCCTGGACCTTGATGGTCAGTGGTCCCCTCTCGGGGGTCTTGGTCTGTCTCGTCAGTTCGGACACCTCCTTTCCGGACACCTTCTGGACCTCCTCCCTGATGGATTTGGGGGCGTTCTTCCATCTCCAGAGTGCGAATCTGCGCCACTCCTCGGGAAGCCCCCTGTCCTCGGCGTATTCCTCCAGATACTTCTCCCACTGGTCCCATCTGTCGCTGACCCCGGCGATGTGATCGAACTCCGCCAGGTCCGATGCGGGGCACAGGAAGCATCCGATGCGGTCCAATCCCCTGGTGTACCATACGTTGAAGGGCTCCTTCCTCATGAAGATGTACAGCCACACGTGCATGGCGCACCATTCCTGGATGGGGGATGCACCGACCTGTCCGGGCGTCCAGGGGTTGTTCCACACCCTGGGTTTCGCCCTGCGGGCCTCCGACTCGTACTTCCTCTGTCCGATGAACGAGAGGACCCCGTCCGGGAAGTTCTTGGTTATGGCACCGACGGTGGGTCCCAGCTTGTTGGTCTTGCAGCACCATCTGAAGTCCTTGGCCGGGGGTCCGAAGTAGACCAGGTTGCCGAAGAAGGCGTCGGTGGGTGCCTTCTCCTCTATGAGTTGTAGCCCGTGCCTCTCGCACACCTCGTGCACGTGCTGCACGGTCTCGTCGAACTCCAATCCCGTGTCCACGAACAGCACGGGGAGTTTCAATCCCGCGTCGATGGTCAGAAGCAGGGATGCGAGACTGTCCTTGCCTCCGGAGAAGGAGACGATGGCGGGGAGGTTGTTCCTCTCCATGGTGTTCCTGATGAATCCGGTGGCCTCGTTGATCCTCTTCTCCAGGGCGGCCCTGTTGGCCTCCACGGCGGCATCCCAGGAATTGGGTTTGGACGACATGTCCCTGTATTCCTCGGGCTTGTACCAGCGGGTCTTCACGGCCACCCCCTTGTCGGCGGCCACCATCTCGGGTCCGGTCATGCGAGCCATTCCCGTGGCGATGACCCTTCCGTCGGCGGTGACGATGATGATCTCGTCGCCGGGGACTATGTCCGGATCGGCGTCGTTGACCCCGGGTGCCATCAGGTTCTTGCTCTCCTGCACGAAGGGCACCGCCCCGTCGTCGCAGATGACGTATCCCCTCTCCGGTCTTCCTCCGATCCTGTAGGTCCCCTGCATGCGGGACACGAACTTCCATCCGATGCCCATGTCGTACCTCATGGTGGCGATGACCTCCCCGTCGACGACGACCTCGTCCATGCGGTCGAGTCCGGGGTGCCTTGCTGAGTATGACTATGTGGTCCTCGGGCAGGACCCTGTTCCCGGTACCCTCTCCGTAATCCCTGTCCAGGATGTCCCTGATCAGTTTCAGGTCGTGGTCGAAGGCCGGCCTGGCGTCCCCGGGGGGAGTGAGGATTATCTCGGGCGTGTCGGCCCCGCAGACGGGGCACTGCTTCTTCTCTAATATGGGGAGGTTGCATTCGTAGCACCAGCGAAGGTGGTTCTTCCCCAGTCTGATGGCTGCCATGGTATCCTTGCATCCGGAGGTTGTGGCGGTATTAAGGGATTATTATATCCGCTCCGGATCCCCCTTTCCCAGTACGGCATCGAACGCGGCCATGAGTTCCTCGTCGTCGCGGACCGGGAGGGAATCCTCCTTGTACGTCATCCTCATGAAGCAGGGTGCGAACAAAGGGAGGTTTTGAATGCCATTCTCGTCGGTGAAGACGTTTCCTTCCGACAATTTGACGGCGTGTTTGAACATGTGTTGTTCCAGATATGCTTCTTTCAGGGATTTCGATCTTTTATCGCGTCCGGATTTGACTTCGACACCCATTATCTCCCCGTGTATGCTGAGTATGAAGTCTATTTCAAGTGTACTGTTTGCCTTTTCATAGAAATACAGGGGGTGGTCGTTCTTCATAAGAGCACATGCAATTGCATTTTCCATCAATATGCCGTAATCGGAATGCGAATCCCTTTTCATGAATTTCTCCGCGACATCCTCTTTTAACATGCTGGATAGTATTCCCGTATCGGTCAAGTATACTTTGAATGAACCTTGTCTCACCCTCATTATCAAAGGGGATACGGTTTGGGTCAGGTTGTAACAATACCTGATCAGTCCGGACTCTTCCAACCAATTTAGCGCGTTTTCATATGTCCTCCGTGATGCGTTAGGATTTTTCTCTATTGCACTGTATATGAATTTGCCTCTGTTCGTGGATAATTGTTGGGGTACGGATTCAATGCATTTTTTGATTTTTTTGCGGTCTGTGCTTGATGAATACTTTTCGGCATCCTGTCCAATGACCTTGGAGATGTCTTTGAGTTTTCCCAGAACTTTGTGATAACTCCCCGTTTCTACATATGTTTCAACCGCTTCGGGGAAGCCACCGACGAGAATGTATTTTCTGAATTCCTCATTCATCCTGTCACATATGATTGGTTCTATGCGTTTTCTGTTGTTGATGCATTCCCTCAGATAGTTTGTGTGTTCTTCAGTCACTCCCGTCGCCCACAGGAACTCCTCGAAATCCATGGGCCACATGTCTCTGAAATCCACATGACCCATTGGTGTCAATCTTTGTAAACTGCTAATTTCTAATCCCAGGAATGATCCTGTGGCGATTACATCACATTTCTTGCAATCATTCAATGATTTCAGTGCCGAGTAGGCTCCAGAACTGCTTTGAACCTCGTCTAAAATCAAAACGGTATCTTTTGAACCTAATTTCCCGGGGGATGTTTAACTAGGTCTGAAATCAAGGTCTGTTATCCCCCGGAATCGGGATGATCATTCGATCATGTCACGGAACGGGGTCTTGATCCCGAACGCCTTGATGACCTGCTTCTGTAACTTGGTCCG
>JAFVZY010000109.1 GCA_017507885.1 Candidatus Methanomethylophilaceae archaeon
ACACACCGTCGGTCTCATGGGAGACGGAATCAACGACGTCGTCGCCATGAAGAACGCCGACGTGAGCATATCCGTCGACACCGGTACCGACATCGCCAAGGAGACAGCCAACATGATCCTTCTCGAGAAGGACCTCGGAATCCTCAAGACCGGGGCCATCGAGGGAAGGAAGGTCTACGTCAATTCCATCAAGTACGTGAAGATGATCGGATCCATCAACTTCGGGTACATGTTCTCGCTGATTCTGGCGACCATCCTGTTCAACTTCGAACCGATGGGAGCCATCATGATCCTGATATTCAACCTGATCAACGACTTCGCCTGCATGATGATCCCCTGGGACACCGTGGAGGACGAGTTCGTCAGGGAACCACGGAAATGGGATGCGCCCAACCTCACGTCCGTCATGATACGTTACGGTCCCATGTGCGTGGTCACGGACATAATGACGTGGCTGTTCATGATATTCGTCGTGTTCTCCACCATCTCCGTGCCCGGATACGGAACCGCCATGGATGCGGTCCTCAGCGGAGACCCCCTGGCGGACACCGCGCCCGCCGTCGTCATCCTGTTCCAGTCCATCTGGTGCATAGAGCAGTATTGGATGCAGGTCTGGTCCATCCACATCGTGCGTACCAACAAGCTGCCCTTCTTCCAGGCATGGTCCTGCAAGGCCCTGGTGGCCACAACCATCATCGCACTCGCCGTGGGTACCATGCTTCCGTTCTCCGGAGATCTCTGGATTGCCATCGCCGAGGCCGCGGGACTCGCGTTGATCCCCATCCCGCTGTGGTGTCTGGTCTGGATGCCGTTCATCGCATGCGTCTACTTCTTCGGATCCCACCTCGTGAAGAGGAGGATGCTGAAGACGCACGGCTACTTCGCCTGTTGAAACATCTTCATTTTCAAAGGAGGGTCGGGATCCCCGGCTCTCCACCATCGTTTTCGATTCCCACTCGTTCAAGGCGGCATGTTAAGTCATCCACATCCTACAGGATTCCGATGACCAGGCCACTTCCGATAGGGGTTCACGACTTCATCGAGATGCGTGATGAGGGGTATCTGTATGTCGATAAGACCGATATGATAACCCAAATCCTGACTCAGAAGGCAAAGGCATACCTGTACACCAGACCCAGGCGTTTCGGAAAATCCTTGAATCTGAGCATGTTGGATGCATTCTTCAACATGGAGTATCCGAAAGAGTAACTATTCAGAACCCCCTTTATTTTTTCAACGATTGTACATGCATCAGTCCCACATAGGTATAAATTTACAATAATGTATTCCTATTGTATAACTACTAGGGATAACTTTATATATTTATTATACCTATGGTATTCGAGAATCGGAGATTCGAATGTCGATAGTGAAAATGCACAACAAAAAGACGGGAATCACCTACGTCTATGAATCCGAATCCTATTGGGACAAGGAAAAACAGCAGCCTCGCAACAGGAGAAAACTCATCGGGAAGATAGACCCGGAGACAGGGGAGATCGTTCCGACGGGAGGTCCCGGGAGGAAGCCCCGTTCCGCCCCCATGGTGGCGGAACAACATGATGCCCCCGAGGGGTCCGGACACGAGGATCTCAAGGCAATCATAGACAGGCAGGACAGGGAGATTTCGGAATTGAAGAAGAAAGTGAAGGGACTGGAGATACAATGCGCCCAGAAGGATCAGGCGTTGAGGAATATCCGGTCCATCGTCATGGGCATCGGTGAATGATGGGGCGGAACGGACCTTCGTGCGGAACCTGTGGACGCGTACGTGAATTGGAAAAGGAACTACTGTGAACTTCTCTGAACTACTGTGAACTTCTCTGAACTTCTCTGAACTACTGTGAACTACTGTGAACTACTGTGAACTTCTCTGAACTTCTCGTAAAGTCGACAGATTACTGGTTGTCAATCGGAATTATGTGTGATATAAGAAACGTCAGCGTTACATATCTGTCAGTCAAATCTACGCAGGTGTGTCGGAAATATGATGATTCTTGGACGATATAACGCTTTTTGAGACTGTAGCCTCCCTGAAATCATGTCGTGGCCCGGGCGACCAGTTTCTGGTCGACGGCTATCTTGGTGTTGTGTGCAATCATCTTGAACAACCCCTGGGAGATTCTCGACGACTCGATTCTGGAGAGGATGTGGGAGCCCGTGTGCCCTTCACCATGAAGTTGGAGGTCTCCACCTGGGGGCGGCTGTCGTATATGGCCTTCAGGGCCCCACCCTTCCTTATCCCCTCCTTCATCTGGTTGCGGTACACCCCGTGGGTGGAGTAACCGCGGTTGCCCCTGTTCCTCCTGCAGGGGATGACCGTGATGCACCCCAGTGCACCACGGACGTACCTGTGGAGAGGTTCGCTGTCGTACCCCTTGTCCGCTATCCAATAACGGACATTCAACCCGGGGGCCTCCATCAGGTCCCCCGCCTGTTCGACCACGAACTGGCTGTCGTGTCTTTTCTTGGCGGATGCCCTGCCTGAGAGGATGATGTGCGTCTTCACATCGACGGACAGGGACAGTTTGGTGAACGACCTGGGTTCCCCCTTGATACCGAAGTCCCTGCAGCGTTCGCTGTAGTGTGCGGACCTCAGGAAGTTGCTGAAACCGGTGCAATCGGTGGCCACGTCGACCTCCTCCCCGCAGAACACCGAGAATGCGGTTATGAGTTTCTGGAGGTCGTCATGATCGACGCATGCGTTGAAGCGGATGAGCGTGCTGTTGCACGGTATCCGGGTCATGCCGAGTTCATCCAGGAAACCCCTATAGGACGGAAGGTCCCTCTCGAACTGTTCGTATGACAGCCCCAGACGTTCGCGCAGCACCAGCAGCGCGATCTTCTGGCGGTGACTGTATATGTGGTTGCTCTTTTTGCGACGGTAGACCGGTATGCCTATGGCCTCCATCAGGAGGCTCAACGTGGCTGCGAACCTCCTGAAGGGTCGTCCCCCTCCGCCATTCTGCGTGTGTACGGCCCGCGAGGGCCGTTCCTCAGTGTCCTTCCGTCGGTTTTATCTTTGTTTATCGCATTGCTTCCTTCCGTCATCCGACATCATCCCGGATGGCCGCCCCGTGGATTCGTAGTCGTGAGGGGCGTACCTTTCTAGCCTTTTCAGCGTCGGTGGATTTGGATCATGTGGATTATCATGCACTTTTGTTTTGTTGATTGGATTTTGGATCATAATCATTTATGATATATATCCAAAATCCACCTGCCCGAACATAGCAGTGGTATATATAAATGTTTGTCGATTTCCTGTGGAATGTCGTCCCTTTGTGTCAAAAACCGGGAGTCCCAGACATGAACCTCTGATGTCGAGAATTTCCTACCCTATGATAGGGTTTTATGATTTCAGGGAGGCTATCACAGGAGTCATGCAAATATCCAAGGAGAGCATATTCTCTGGGTTGAACAATCTCGAAGTCGACAACGTCCTCAGTTATGATTTCGATGAGATGTTCGGTTTCACATCGGACGAAGTCATGACCATTTGCGAGGAATACGGGCATCCCGATAAGTTCGAAGAGGCAAAGGAGTGGTATGACGGATACAGGTTCGGGGATGCCGAAGTCTACAACCCTTGGAGTGTATTGAGATATGTGAAAAACGGTTTCAAACCTAACACGTATTGGGCTGGAACCAGCGGGAACGACATTATCGATAAATTGATTTCAAACTCCATGGAAGGGACATGGGATGAATTGGATATCCTCGCCACAGGCGGGGCCATCCCCCATATGGTTCAGGAATCCATCACGTTGAAGGACATGGGTTCGATAGATGGGGATTTGTATTCGATCATGGTCATGGCAGGGTATCTCACAACCGGTTTCAAAAACAAAGTCCATGTTGTCTCCATACCGAATCAGGAGATCGCACGTGTTCTCAGTCGGATGATCGTTAGTAAGAAGAGTGTGTTGTTGCCATCACTCGTCGATGCTTTGGGGGATTCCCTCATAGAAGGGGGTATGGAGGCCATAGGCTGGAATCTGTACGAACTGTTCGCATCCTCCGCGGGTAACGCCATGCTCAATGATGAACATTCTTATCAGGCATTCATTACAGGCATGTTGATGCATCTCTTCGGAAGATACGAGGTCAAGGCCGATTTCGAGGAGGGTAACGGGAGATACGACATCAGGATGAAACGCAGGTCCGGCATGCATCCCAATGTGGTCATCGAGTTGAAACGCACTCCCATCGACGCCTCGGATTCCAAAGCGGAATCCGACGCGAAGGAGGCCTTGAAACAGATCAAGGACAGGGATTACACCCATGGCATGACCGGAAGGACACTACTCTACGGAATCTCCTTCCGCAACAAGATGCCGACCATCGTGACGGAAACACTCCATCTGTGATTCCGCATCCGTATCGTCTAAACCGTTTCCATCCGTTCTTTCGCTCCTGTCGACCGTTTCGATAATCCCTACCAAGTCCCTTCGGTTATGTGAAATTATAAATACAATCAGAAAAATCCACCTGCAACCACCTTGAAGGCTCACAAAATGATCTTCAACAACCTCGCTGGACTCATCCTTCTTCTTATTATTGAGTGACCAGTGTAGGCTAGGTGGTTTGTTTTGGTGATAACATGACTAAGCAAACCAGTGAACACGCTATCGAATTGAAAGAAATGTTGGCAGTCAGCCCTTTCAATGAGCTTGCACTCGGTTCGCTTGCCCACGCAGACCAGATCAAAATCTTCGATACGACCTTGAGGGATGGTGAGCAGGCTCCGGGCATAGCGCTGAGTTCGGACGACAAGGTGCGCATCGCCCTTGCACTCGATGATCTGGGCGTGGACATCATGGAGGCGGGTTTCGCCGCATCCTCCATCACCGAAAAGGAGACTTTGAAGAGAATCGTTGCGGAGAAACCCCAGGCGGTCGTCTGCAGTCTGTCCCGTTCCGTGAGATCGGATGTGGATGCGGTCATCGATACCGGTGCCGATTTCATACACACCTTCATCGCCACCTCGGATCTTCATATGAAATACAAGTTGAAGATGACGCCCGAGGAGGTCAAGGCCCGTGCGGTGGAGACCGTGGAGTATGCCCGTGAACACGGTCTGGAGGTGCAGTTCTCCTGCGAGGATGCCACCCGTTCCGATCTGGGATTCATGAAGGAGGTTTTCCTGGCCGTTCAGGACGCCGGTGCATCCTCCGTCAACGTCCCCGACACCGTCGGTGTGATCGTCCCCCAGGGTATGAGGTACGTCATCGGACAGTTGCACGACGTCCTGTCCGTACCGATCGCCGTCCATTGCCACAACGATATGGGTCTGGCCGTCGCCAACACTCTGGCCGCCGTCGAATCCGGGGCGGAGATCTGTCACGTCACCATGTGCGGAATCGGTGAGAGGACGGGAAACGCCGCATTGGAGGAGGTCGCCGTGAACCTGTTCGCCAACTACGGCGTCCAGACCGTGGATCTCCAGAAGATCGGCCCCACCGCCCGCATGATCGAGAGGGTCACCGGTTTCCCCATGGCCTACAACAAGGCCGTGGTGGGCAGGAACGCATTCGCCCACGAGTCCGGAATCCATGTGCACGGCGTCATGGGCAACAGTCTCACATACGAGCCCTTCAAACCCGAGATGGCCGGTGTCGACAGGAGACTGGTGATCGGAAAGCATTCCGGGGCCCATTCCGTCAAGGGAAGGCTGGAGGAGTTGAAGATCAGATTCCCCGAGGAGATGCTGCCCGAACTGATGGCCCAGATCAAGGAGATAGCCATCGGCGGGAAGGAGATAGACGATGCCGAGTTGCTGGCCATCGTCGATCACGTCCTGTGGAAGAAGGAGATCGGCGAGGAGAGGGTCAAACTGGACAGCATCGTGGTGTTCACGGGCAAGGGTGTGACGTCCACATCCACGGTGACGGTCACCGTCGACGGTGAATCACGCACCAGGGCGGAGACCGGTGTCGGCCCGGTGGATGCGGCGCTGAAGGCCATCGCCGAAGCGGTGAACGACAGCATCACGCTGGAGGAGTTCAAGTTGGCCGCGGTCACGGGTGGAAGCGATTCCATCTGCGAGGTGACGGTCATGATCAAGGATGTCCAGAACGACGGAAACACCGCTGTCGGAAAGGCGGTGGGATTGGATGTCGTTCAGACTTCGGTGGACGCGATGATGTCCGCCATAAACAGGGATTATGCAAGGAAGAAGGAGAGTGAGTGAAATGGGAAAGACGATAGCAGAGAAGATCCTGTCCAGGAAATCGGGTACGGATGCACGTGCCGGACAGATCGTGATGGCCGATGTGGATTATGTGATGGTCAACGACGTCACCGGTCCCATCGCGTTCAGGGAATACGAGAAACTCGGAACCGATTGCATGTGCAAGGATCGGATGGTCCTGATTCCCGACCATTATGTCCCCAACAAGGATGTCGCATCCGCGGAACAGGCCAAGGAGATGAGGGATTTCGTCAGGAAACACGAACTCCCCAACTATTTCGAGGTCGGAAGGAGCGGCGTCTGTCATCAGCTCATGGTCGAGGAGGGATTCGCCGCACCCGGAAGACTCATCGTCGGTGCGGATTCCCACACCTGCACATACGGCGGAATCAACGCCCTGTCCACGGGAATCGGATCCACCGAGGCCGCCGCCGCCTTCGCCACCGGAAGGCTGTGGTTCAAGGTTCCGGAGACCATCAAGGTCGTTCTGAAGGGGAAGTTCAGGGAGAACGTGGGTGGAAAGGACCTGATAATCAGGATAATCACCGACATCGGTGTGGATGGTGCCAACTACAAGGCGTTCGAGTTCCATGGTGATGTCCACAACGTCCCCGTGTCCGACAGGCTCACCGTCTCCAACATGGCCATCGAGGCCGGTGGGAAGGCCGGCATCTTCCCCTGCGACGACCTCACCCTCGAATACATCAAGGACACCGTCAGAGGCGATTACGAGGCGGTGGAGGCCGACCCCGATGCGGAGTACTGCATGACCCTCGAGTACGACCTCTCCGAGCTGGAGCCCATGGTCGCATACCCCCACCTCCCCAGCAACGGACGTCCCGTCAGGGAGGCCGATGTGACCATCGACCAGGCGTACCTCGGATCCTGTACCAACGGAAGGATCGAGGACATGAGGATAGCAGCCGAGATCGTGAAGGGAAGGAGGGTCCACCCCGGAGTCAGGTTCCTGGTGGTACCCGCATCCCAGAAGGTCTACAGGCAGATGATCGAGGAGGGTCTGATGCAGATATTCCTCGATTGCGGCGCATTCATATCGGGACCCACCTGCGGTGCGTGTCTCGGAGGATACATGGGCATACTCGCGGCAGGCGAGAGGTCCGTGTCGTCCACCAACAGGAATTTCATAGGAAGGATGGGTGACAAGAATTCGGAGGTCTATCTCGCGGGTCCCGCCGTCGTCGCGGCTTCCGCCATCGCGGGAAGGATCGTCACCCCCGACATGCTGGAGGGACAGTGATGGAAAAGTTCACAGGAAGGGTCTGGGTGTTCGGAGACAACGTGGACACCGACCAGATAATACCCGCCGAGAGGCTGGTCGCATCGAATCTCGATCATCTCAACGACTTCATCTTCGAGAAGGTCAGGCCGGGATTCGCACAGGAGGTCCGCAAGGGGGACATCCTCATCGCAGGAAGGAACTTCGGATGCGGGTCATCCAGGGAGCACGCCCCCCTGTCGCTCATAGAGGCCGGTTTCTCGTGCATTATCGCGGAGTCCTTCGCACGCATCTTCTACAGGAACTCCATGAACATCGGACTCCTGCTGGTGGAGTGTTCCGTGGAGGATCCCCGCGAGGGATGCGAGGCCACCGTGGACCCCGACAACGGACGGGTCGTCGTGGACGGAAGGGAGTACACCTTCCCCGAGTACCCCCCGTTTATCACAGAGCTGGTCAATTCCGGAGGACTCATGAACATGGTCAAGGAGGGGAGAATCTGAAGCACCTCGCTATCGTTCCCGGGGACGGTATCGGGAAGGAGGTCATCGCGGCGGGGATGGAGGTCCTCGATGCGGTTTCCGAGATATCCTCGTTCCAGTACGATGCGGAGTTCATGGACATCGGTTCCGACAGGTACCTGGCCACCGGCGAGTTACTGACGGAGCAGGACATCGCCACCATGAGGTCCAAGGACGCCGTCTATTTCGGCGCCATAGGCGACCCCAGGGTGAAACCCGGTATCATGGAGCAGGGCGTCCTTCTGAAGATGAGGGCCGTGTTCGACCAGTACATCAACCTGAGGCCAGTCACCTCCTGGTTCCCCCTGGTCCCCCTGAAGAGGGAGGTGGATTTCGACATACACTTCCTGAGGGAGAACACCGAGGACTTCTACATGGGGGCCGGGGGATACTTCGGCGGCGACCACGGTTCCGATGCCAGAATCAGCATCTCCAGGGGGATGTACGACCTCGAGATGAACCTCAACGGCGTGCCCTCCAACGGGGACGAGTTCGCGTTCGAGATCGGACTGCTCTCCAGGAAGGGCGTGGAGAGGTTCGCCGATTACGCTTTCAGATACGCCGTCGACCGTGGCGATTCCAAGGTCACCCTGGTGGACAAGGCCAACGTCTGCACCCATGTGTACGGGATGCAGAGGGAGATCTTCCAGGAGAAGGCCGCGGAATATGGATTGGATCTGGAGTTCATGTTCGTCGATGCCATGGCCATGGCCATGATCGTCCGTCCCGAGACCTTCGGAACCGTCGCTGTCCCCAACCTGTTCGGTGACATCCTGACCGATCTGGGTGCCCAGTTGCAGGGTGGTCTCGGAATGGGAGGAAGCGGAAACATCAATCCAAACGGCGTGAGCATGTTCGAGCCCATCCACGGTTCCGCACCCGACATCGCCGGCCAGGGCAAGGCCAACCCCATCGCAGCGATCCTGGCGGCGCAGATGCTCCTGGAGAACCAGGGTTACGCCAGGGAGGGGAGGTTGATCCACGACGCCGTCCGCAGATCGTTGGACGACGGCATGACAACACCCGACCTCGGTGGAAGGCTCACCACGTCCGAGGCCGGAAGGCACATCGCGGACCTGGTCAGGTCATCGAACTGATCACCTCAAACAGGGGTTTTCCGGGTTTGTCTCCCGGGCCCCTTCATTCCACGTTTCTTCCCAACAGTCCCTTCAGGTCCACGAGGACGATGCCGTTGTCCTCCGCGTATTCCTCCAGTTCGGATGTGAATCCCGATGCGGAGAACAGAACGTAGAACGTGTTTTTGAGGCCGTGGATCCCATCGGCCCTGTTTTGCAATTCGTTGAGTGTACCGAAACCGGTCGGTTTGTTGCGGAATTTGCATTCGGCCAACATCGTTCTGGTTGCATGACCGTCGTAGATGTATGCGGCGACATCGATGTCCACATTCTCCTCGTCCACCCTCCTCCACCATCTGCCGATGTCCTCGGTGATGTATTCCTCCTCCACATAGGCCTTGCAAACGTCTTCGAACATCAATCCCATGAAAGTGTTCACGGTGTTCCTCAACCTCTCGAATCTGTCCTCGGGGGATTTCAGATGATTGCGGAACAGGGGTTCGTTGTTGGATATCACACGATAATGGAATGCGACCATGTTGTCGCGGATCCTGTACACCGGTTTGGAGGGGGAGTCGAACATCGGGTTGACCCTTTCCACTATGCCGAGGGATTCCAATCTGTCCAGGCGGTTCTTCACGGTGACCCTGCTCAGACCGAGTTTGTCCGCCATGTGGTTCTGTCTCACCGCACCGTCGGATATGCATGTGAGCAGGGACGTGTAATCCCTCACGGGTGTGAGCCCCTCTGAACATATGTTCATGCCCTCGTCCAAGAGGGTGTGTTTGAATCCCAGGAAACAATCGATGAAACTCTCTTCGAAGGTATCCTTGTCCATGAGGTTGTGGTACTTCGGTATGCCTCCGACAATCAGGTATGTTCTGACTATGTCCATATCGCTCATGCCGGGGTGGAATTGGATCGTTTCCCTGAGGGACATGGGATTCAGTTCAATGCGGCTCATGAAACGTCCGTACAAGGGGCGGTTCACGTTGTTTATCTCCTCCATCATCATGGATACGGATGAACCGCAGATGATTACCATGGTCTCCGTATTCGTTATACCCACATCGATGAATGCCTGAAGGATGGAGGCGGATGCGGGATACTCGGATATCAGATAGGGGAGTTCATCGAAGACCACGACTGTGGGTTCCCTTTTACAGATCCGCTTGATCACGTCCATGTATTCGCCGAGACTGTCGAAATCACCCACATCATGTCCCAGGAAATCGGAAATGTTGATTTTGAACGATTTGAGGTTCTCATACATGGATGCGTTGTTGAACTGGATGTACAGGGACCTTTTACCCTCGCAGAATTTCTGGATCAGGGCGGTCTTCCCTACTTGACGTTTACCGTAGATGGCACATGTCTTCACCCCTTTCGTCGAATACAGTTCTTCGAGGTATGACAATTCCCTTTCTCTTCCGATGAACGTCTTCATGGTTCCCCATATGTGCTTTAGTATATAAACTAATTATTTTGTTAATTTTAAAATTAACAAATAATTCTGTTAATCGTAAATTCAAAACTGGCCAATTAAGGTCTGTCGTCATGACCATAGCTCAAGCTGATCATCGTTGATTCCGACAAGAGCCCTCATGGGCACCGAACAAACCTTTCGACTGTTTTTCAAGAGCATTTCCGCGATGTGATAGATCCATCCCCACTCTAGCGGATGCTATCCTGTCCGATTCGTTATGCCGGTGTTTTCGCCAGTTTTGAATCTACGTCACTTTTGACTGTGTTGAATAATTAACAAACGAACATTTTTCCTATCATGATAATTCGACATTAGTCGGTATCCGTTTCAATCCGCTCCATTTTGTTTCTCAAATAGGGAAGCAAGGGCAG
>JAFVZY010000110.1 GCA_017507885.1 Candidatus Methanomethylophilaceae archaeon
TAAACCCTCCTCTCCTCGGTCTTGACGACCTTGACAGCGGAGAATTTGGCGGGGAGGATCTGTGCGATCTCCTCGACGGTGGGCTTCTGATAGACTGCGTTCGCATCCATCTTCAGTCCTCCATGATGACTCCGCGCCTCATGTAGCTCTCGATCTTCTTCTGGAGCAGCATGAAACCATCGATCATCGCGTCGGGACGCGCGGGGCATCCGGGGATGTAGATGTCGACGGGCACGATCTGGTCGAGTCCCTGTACGCAGTTGTAGGAGTCGTACCAGGGTCCTCCGGAGATCGCGCACTCACCCATGGCCACAACCCACTTGGGGTTGGGGATCTGCTCGTAGAGACGCCTGAGGTCGGGACGGATCTTCTTGGAGATCCAACCGTTGACGAGAAGGATATCGGTCTGCCTGGGGGAAGAACGGTAGATCATACCAAGACGCTCCGCATCGTACCTGGGAGCGGATGCGGCGGCCATCTCGAGGGCGCAGCATGCGAGTCCCCAGTGCAGGGGGTGCATCGAGTTCTTCATTGCCCAGGCCCAGATGGGTCCGGTGAGCTCGTCGATGGTTCTCTTCGTTCCGGAGCTGAGCAAGTTGTTGATCATGGCGTTGGACCATGACATGAACTCGTCAGCACTCATTGCGACGGCATGGGGATAGAGGCTCATATCCATACGGTTTCCTCCTTCTTCAGGGGCGTACGTGACGCCGAGAATCAAAATGGCGAAGAACACGAGCATCAGGAGCTGGGCGGTCATCGTCAATCCGGAGAATGCGATGGCCCAGATCATGAGGAATGTCGCCACCAGGTCAAAGACCACGAAAATCAACGCGAAGGCGTAGTACTGGAATCTGAACTGGACGTGTGCTTCACCAATAGGTTCGGACCCGCACTCGTAGGTGGATTCCATCCACTGAGTGGGTTTAGTGGGTCTCACAAACCTTGATACCCCCCATGCCAACGGGGCGAAACCGAGAGCGAGCACGCTCACGATCGCCAATGGCATGTAGTACACAATTAGTGACATTGGCCGAGGTGATGTTCCGTTAGTACATAAAGCTTCCATACCGCGCTAATATATAGAAGGGTCCGAGGGGCGAAAAAACGCCAAATTGCTTATATACTCGGAATGTAGGAAATAGACTTTTGCATTATGTTCGTGATGGTATTCCGGACATCGAAACCTTATCTACGACCTTTCGGATGAGGGCCCATGCACTACAGAATCGGATTCATCGGGGCCGGGAAGATGGCTGAGGCCATGATCGCGGGACTGATCGCAAGGAACGTCTTCACGAAGGACGAAATCGTGGCCTGCGCACCCTCTGAAAAGACACGCTGGCACATTGAAAAGACGTACGGTGTCAGAACGTTTCCGAAGGCCGCGGACATGGTGGATTCCGCGGACATGGTGGTCCTTGCGGTGAAACCGAAGCAGATACCGGGGCTCTTCGCCGAGGAAGGTGTCCGCGTTCCAGCGGAAACCATGGTCATCAGCATAGTGGCGGGAATGTCCATGGAGGTCCTGAAAACATATGTGCCAGACAGCAAGATCGTCAGGGTCATGCCCAATCATTGTTGCATGGTTCTGGAAGGTGCCATGGGATACACGTGCGACCCCCGCATGACCTCCGACGAGAAATCCGAGGTTGCGGGGATCCTGTCCGCGGTCGGATACGCCGCAGAGGTTCCGGAGGATATGATGGATGCCGTGACGGGTATCGCGGGAAGCTCCCCGGCATTCATGTACATGGTCATCGACGCGATGGCGGATGCAGGGGTGCTGAACGGACTCTCCCGCGCCGACTCCATAAGACTCGCCGCACAATCCATGCTGGGTGCCGCCAAGATGGTGTTGGAGACCGGGAAGCACCCCGATGTCCTGAAGGACGAGGTGTGCTCCCCTGCAGGTACGACGATCGTCGGAGTAAGGGCGCTCGAGGATGGCGGACTCCGTCCGGCGATGATAGACGCCGTGGACTCCACCATCCGCAAATCCCGTGAGATGGGGAAGCGCTGATCAACGTTTCAAAAGACCCTTCGCAAGGGTCAGACCTATACGGGGCGCGTTGCTCCATATGGAGCCCGTGTCCCAATCCAGGTCCTTCT
Source organism: Candidatus Methanomethylophilaceae archaeon (assembly GCA_017507885.1). Taxonomy (GTDB): domain Archaea; phylum Thermoplasmatota; class Thermoplasmata; order Methanomassiliicoccales; family Methanomethylophilaceae; genus Methanoprimaticola. The sequence goes on from JAFVZY010000110.1 coordinate 2,113, forward strand.
TGTTGCAGACCGTGGAGTTCATCATGCGGGTGCCTTCGTCCTTGGTCTCCCAAAGACGGGCCTCGCGCTCCGCGGAATCCTGTATCATCATTATCTCATCGACACGGTGCATCAGGTCCCTTGCGAACTCCGTCCTCTCGCAACGATCGTTCAGGGTCTTCGAATCTATCCTGCCGGCCTCGTACTCCATGTTGGCCAGGAGCAGCGCGGCATCGTAGGAGACCTCCGCGATGTCGTCCCGGGTCATGCAATCCGTCTCATAGGACAGGACATGCTTCCACGAAGGGCTGTCGAGCAGCCTCCTGTGGTCCTCCAGGGTACGGGCGCGGAGTCTGTAACCCCACTTCTCCGGTTCCTCGAAGACGCGGCTTCCAGGGTCCACGAAGGGCGCGAACGGGGCGTTGTAGATGAACAACCTGTCCTCCCTGTTCACAAGGCCCCAGAGCCTCTTGGAGGCCCTCACGCTGTCCATGGCGGACTCGCGGTCCTGGTGGGGGAGACCGTTCATGTAGAACAGGTCGAACCTGCTGCAGCCGTTGCGGAACGAGTTCTGGATCGTCTTCTCGATGTTCTCGTTGGTGTAACCCTTTCCGAGTGCGAACCTGACCCTCTCGTCATGGGAGTCGGGCGAGAACTCTATGGACCATCCCCCCTCGAACGACTTGTCGAGCTTCTGGAAGTATTCAGGGGTGGCGCCGTTGAAAAGCTCCACCACCACATGGTTCCTTATGCGCCTCTTGCGGCACTCGTCGAGGAACTCCTCCGCATACGACATGCCCTTCTGCCTCAGGTCCCCGACGATGAAGATGGGGGTGTTGAAATACGACTGGATCATCTCCATGTCGTCCGCGAGCCTCTGCGGACTTCTGTATGCGGGGGCCTTCCTGCACACGACCCTGCCGTTGGCGTCGTGGGAACCGCCGCACTCGGCGCAGTTGATAGAACATCCGCGGACCGTGAACACGGAGGTCAGCGGGACCTTGTCCCATCCCGCCCATGGAAGGGCGCCCTTGATGTCCCCGTTGCGCATGGTGCACTTGATCATGGTCCCGTAATCGAATATCACGTCGTCCAGGGAATCCATGGAGAATTTGAACTCGTTGATGTGGATCTTTCCGGAATCGTCCTTCCACGTGAGATTCGGAACCTCCGAGAGGTCCCCGCCCTTCTGAAGGGCCTCCATCATCATGACCGTGGGGATCTCGGTCGTATCCCCGCGCATGACCATGTCGATCTCGGGACGCCTGATCAACTCCTCGTGGAAATAGGAGGACGTCAGGCCGCCGAACTCGACCTTGGATTCCGGATGGTACTTCTTGACGATCTTCGCCAGTTCTATGGCGCCATGGGCATGGGGCATCCAATGGAGGTCGATGCCGAACACGTCCGCATCCAGGGATGCGATCTTCTTCTCGACGTCGAACCTCTCGCTGTCCAGCATCTGCACGGCGATGTTGGCGATACGGGTCTTGAATCCCGCCGCCTCCAGATGGGACGATATGGTCATGAACCCCACGGGGTACATCTCGAACACGGGGGAGGACGGGATGACGTCGCTCACCGGACCGTAGAATATGGGTTTCTTGCGGAAATCGTACACGCTGGGTGCGTGGATGAAAGTCATATCTGTCTTCGACATGGTTTTACCTCCCGTATCTCCTCTTGCGCTGCTGATACGTCCTGACGGCCCTCAACAGGTCTATGTAACGGAATCCGGGCCAGTACACGTCCGTGAAATAGAGTTCCGAATAGGCCATCTGCCACAGCAGGAAGTTGGATATGCGTATCTCCCCCGATGTGCGCATGACGAGATCCGGGTCGGGGAACCCGTAAGTGGATATGTATCCTGTTATCAGGCTCTCGTTGACGTCGATGACGTCTATCTTTCCATCCTTGGCATCCTGGACGATGTTCCTGACAGCCTGCACGATGTCCTGGCGGCCGCTGTACGCGATGGCCATGTTCAGGAAATGGCTGTCGTACCCCTCCGTCTTCTCCTTGGCGTAGTTCATCGCCTTTATGACGGGATCGGGGAGCATGTCCAGGTCGCCGATGACGTTGATGGCCACCCTGTGCTCGTGGACCTCGGGATCGTCCGCGAATTCGTACAGGGACGATTCCAACAGCTCCATCAGGTATTCCACCTCGCTCTCCGCACGGTTGAAGTTCTCCGTGGAGAAGGCGTACACCGTCAGTATCCTCACGTCCAGCTTGAGACACCAGTGGAGGACGTCCTCGAGCTTGTCCTTGCCGAGCTTGTGACCCTCCATCTTGTCGGTCTTGAGGACCTCCTCGGCGTATCTGCGGTTGCCGTCCATGATGACGGCTATATGCTGGGGGATGTCGTGGGACATCACCTCCTTCTCTATGATCGTCTCATAGGTGGAGTAGGCCCGATCGGTTATCGCGTTGGATATGCCCATTGGATCACTCGAAGTCTTCGGGAATGCCTGCGGCCTTCTCTCCGAGATCGAAGCAACCTATCGCGGCGACGGCGCCGATGACCCCCTTCATACCGGTGACGCTGATTATTTGCACACCGTTGGCCTCGGCTGCGGCGATCGCGTCCTCGGGGGTGTAGAGGACGCTCTTGCAGCTCCATCCGAACTCCTGCAGCGCGTCGGGTATCCTCAGGCCCTGATACACGGTCATGACCGTGTCGTCGGAGTACGAGTCGTTGCGGACGAACTCCACGGCGTACTCTATGAGTGCGGGGATGTCCTCCTCCCTCACCGCGAAGGAGACGGCGGTGGAACAGCAATTGGTGGTCTTGTTGGGCGCCTTGGGGTTGAGCTGGATGATCCTGTGTTCCAGGAACCTCCCGATGGGGCACTGGGTTCCGAGCCTCATGGAAGTGACCCACGAGGCCCCCTTCTCCTTGGTGTCGGTGTCGTCGATTCCGATGACGACACGGACCATCTTGGGTGTGATGATGTCCACGGTGGCACTGTGGGCCCCACCCATCTTGAAATCGTCGGGATACTCCGTGCGGATGACGTCCTGGCACTGGGGTATGCATGCCCCGATCCCCACGGATGCCCCTGCGATGCCGAACCATGTCGTGCGGACCTCGTCGCCCTCGACCTTCAACGCCTTGATGCCCTGCGCACCCATGTCCACGGAGACGGGACCGAAGTTCAACTCGCTGTCCCCTATGACCGCATCCATGACCATGGTGTCCGATTTGAGGACTATGTCGGTGATCACGCCCTTGGTGCGCCTCCTGTTCACGGTGTCCCATTCGACGGGACCCCTGGCGGTGCATCTCTCGACGATCTGTGCGACGCCCGCCTTCTCGTCGACCATGGTGAAGAAGCCCCTGCAGAACATCGGACCGTATTTCTCACGGACCTCGTCGGGTCTCAGAACCTGGACCATCGTCTCACTCCTCCGGACCGTCGGACGCCTCGTCCTCGTAATCGGAGGGTTCGGCGATGTAGACCGCCTCCGGAGGGACGTATCTGCAGAGGTAGACGGTACGTGCGGCCTTCCCGATGTCGTATCCGGCATCCATGCACTCGTCCGCATCGATCAGCATTACGACGGGATCGTCCATGCGGACCGAACCGGCCCTGAGGGCGTCGTGGTACGTCAGCGACAGGTGGACCATCGCACGGTCGGTGGGTTTGATGCCGTCCTCGAGATAGATGTCCACCTCCTCGTCGGTTGCGGGGAAGAAGAGCTCCTCGGGTATGTTCTCGCAGTCGAGCCTGATGTTCAGTTCGATGGTGTGGCCGTAGGTGGCCCTGATCTTGCTGGAGGTCATGGCATACCTCCCCTTGGGATCCGTGTCGACGAGGGCCTCCAGATGCCTGGCCCTGAGCCAGGTCATACGGGGGTTGCGGGCCCTTATGAGGTCCAGGACCTCGCGTATGGCGACGTTTCCCTGGGAATCCATCTCGGGATTGCCCTTGCCGTGCCTGAGTATCCCCGCAAGGGACCTGCCAATCTTCTCGACCTCGAAATCGGACATGAGGAACTTGCCCTCCTCCCCGCAGAGGGGACAGCGCTCGTTCCTGTGGTATCCGTGCTCCTCGCACTCTCTTATCATATCACTCAGCCTCCAGGGCGTTCTCGGCGGCCTTTACGGCGTTCGCCATGAGCATGCATATAGTCATGGGACCGACCCCTCCGGGTACGGGGGAGATCGCGGAGACCTTGGGTTCCACCGCGTCGAAATCCACATCGCCCACGAGCCTGCTGCCCTTGGGGTGTGTGGGATCGTCGATCCTGTTCGTGCCGACGTCGATGACGACCGCGCCCTCCTTCACCATGTCGGCGGTGATGAAACGGGGCTTTCCGATTCCCACGATGAGGATGTCCGCCTGGCGGGTGACCGATGCCAGGTCCCTGGTGCGGGAATGTACGACCGTGACGGTTGAATCCGCCCCGATGCCCTTCTGGAGCATCATGGCGGCCATGGGCTTGCCCACGATGTTGCTCCTTCCGACGACGACCACGTGCTTTCCCGCGGTGTCGATTCCGGACCTTATGAGCATCTGCTGGACCCCTGCAGGGGTGGCGGGAAGGAAATCGGGGTTTCCGATGAGCATGCGACCCACGTTCCATGGATGGAAGCAATCGGCATCCTTGGCGGGGGATATCGCATTGATGACCTGTTCCTCGTCCAGATGGGCGGGGAGGGGGAGTTGCACCAGGAACCCGTGTATGGCAGGGTCGGCGTTGAGCTCCGCGACCTTGTCCATCAGCTCCTGCTGGGTGGTCTCCTGGGGCATGCGGATGGTGACGGAATGCATCCCGAGGGATTCGCACATCTCACCCTTCTTGCGGACATAGACCTGTGATGCGGGGTCGTCCCCTACGAGAACGACGGCCAATCCGGGTACGACACCCTTGGATTTCAGATTCTCTATCCTCTGTCTGAGTTCTGCGTAAATCTCCTCCGAGACATCCTTTCCTAGAATGAGCCTTGCGGTCATTTGGTCACCTTTTTGGCTTCGATGTTATCTACTCTATATATTAGTTGGTAGCCAGACAAACGGGCCGTCGGGATTATCCGGCCTTTATAAGGGGAAGGCAGGACGGAAACCGGTGTCCAGGACCCCCTCCAGAACCGTACGGACGGCATCGGCGTTGGCCTTCACGCCGTCCCGGTCCATGACCCCGCCGTCACGGGACTCCACCATGTGCCACGTGTGCGTGGCGAGCATGAAGACGTCGTCGCAGGACGAGGCCATGTCGATGTATTGCTGCGGAACGCGTTTGCCCTCGTGCATCGGCCAGAGGTATCCGGCGATGACCCTCCCGTCGGAATCGCGGGCCTTGGGTACGGGGTATTCGCTGATGCCGCATGGCAGAACATACGGGGAGCAGCCGTCGAAGGAATAGACGGACGAATCCGAACGGATGCCGAGGCGCCCCAACGCCGCCAGGATGTCGGGGGAAGACACCATGTACGGGGCCCTGAAACACACCGGTTCGGAGACGTTGTCCCTCACGGCGTCGAAACCCCTGCGCATGACGCCCTCCACGACGTCGGCATCCATCGGCACCCCCGTGGATACCCCCGTGAGGTCCTCGTGGTCATACCCGTGGAACCCGATGCAATGGCCGGACAGGACGGAGCAGTCGACGACCTCGGAGGTTCTGCCCTCGACGTAGAACGTCGCCTTCATGCCGACGTCGTCCAGGACATCCAACAGCACGGAGAGCCCCCGCTCCGCCGATTCGAAACGGGGGGATGTGCCGAACCCCCTGTCGACGGATCCGGCGGCCATGGAACCCTCGACGGGGAGATTCACATCCCTGTCGAGGTCCACGGTGAAAAGGAATTTGCGGCTCATCTCACGTTCGGGGGTGCGACCCTCTTTATGAGCATCCCCTCGATGTCCATCGGGGGATACTTGCGTGCGGTCTCCACGGCGCGTTTGAGCTTGGCCTCGTTGTCGGCATAGATGGTGAACAGGACGTCGCCCTGCTGGACCCTCTGACCCTTCTTCTTGAAGATCAACAGTCCCGCGCCCTTGTCGGCGGGGGCCCCGGCGGCCTTCGCGATGGCCACCACATCCTTGTTCTTCACCGCATGGACGTATCCGGACTTGGTGGAGACCACATCGTAACTGTACTCGCCGGGTTCGAGGTCTGTGGATTTCAAATTGGGGTCTCCTCCCTGGGCGACCACGATCTCCATGAACTTCCTGTGGGCCTCCCCGGATTCGAGGATCTGACGGGCCTTGGCCGCACCGTTCTCGAATCCCGCGATCTCCAGGATGATTCCGGCACAGTCGCATGCCTTCTCGATGACGCTGGCGGGGTGGTCGGACCCCTCGAGGACGGCGATGCACTCCCTGGCCTCCAGTTTGGGTCCCACGGCGCTTCCGACGGGCTGGTCGGCATAGGTGATGGCGCACTCCACGTGCATCCCGATCTTCTCTCCGAGGTCCATGAGGTCCTTGGCGTATGCACGGGCGTCCTCGATGGTGGGGACCTTGGTGCCGGCACCGGTGGGGATGTCCACCACGAGATGGGTCGCACCGATGGCCACCTTCTTGCTCATGATCGATGCCAGCATCTGCGCCCTGGGGTTGATTCCGAGGGGGTGCTCCACCTTGATGACAAGGTCGTCCACGGGTGCGAGGTTCATGGAGCCGCCCCAGGAGAACACGCCGCCGATCTCGTGGGTGATGTTCCTGAGGGTGTCCGCATCCAATTCGACATCGCAGAAGGTCTCGACGAAATCGGAGGTTCCGCATGCGCTGCTGATGGCACGGGACGAGGTCTTGGGGATCATGATGCCGGCGGCGGCCACGATTGACACGACGATGGGTGTGATCTTGTTCCCAGGGATTCCGCCGAGGCTGTGGAAGTCGAACACGGCGGGACTGTCGAACTCCAGGATGTCCCCCGTCTCGGCCATGGACATGGTGAAATCGGCGATCTCGTCGATGTCCATCCCGTTGATGTACAGGGAGGTCAACCATGCGGAGATCTCGATCTTGGACAGTTTGTTGTCCAGGATGTCCTCCACGATGCTGTCGATCTCATCCCTGTTGAGTTTGAGGCCGTCCATCTTCTTCCTGATGGAACGTACGGAATCGGGCTTGTGGGAGTAGGCAACGGTCACCACGTCCCCGTCGGAGGCACCGCACTTCCTCAGAAGCGCCTCGGGGACCAGGACCTCGCCCCTGTTGACGAGGGTGTCGGACCTGCTGACTAGCCCCACGGCCCTGTGCCTGCCGGTGATGGTTATGCGGTCGTTCTCGGCCACGCCGATCTCCAGACAATCGTCGTCGTGGAGGAGTACGGTGGGCTCGGATGCATCGATATCGTAGAGTCTGACTGTGAGTTTCATTTCTTCTTCCCCCATTTGGCAAGGGCCTCGGAGAGCTCGGGATGGTCCTTCGCATACTCCTCGGCGGGTATCCCCAGGAACGCGGCGTCGACAGCCTGACTCATACCCATGGCACCCGCCTTGACGCCTCCCGGGTGGCCGGCGACCCCGCCCCCGGCCTGGATCTGAACGTCCATTCCGGAACGTGCTATGATGTCCGCGACGATTCCGGGATAGGCCCCGCCCGAACACACGGGCATGACGGTTTTGAAAGGCACGTCGTCGCCGAGACAGGCGGCGAGGTTGCCGTCGTCCTTGGCGTCCGCGGCCATCTTCCCCACACCGAGGGTTCCGATGTGCAGGGCGTCCCCTCCACACATGCGGACGAGACGGGTCAGTGGAAGCATGGCGATTCCATGGTACGGATCCTTGGTGAACGCGCCGTGCATGGTCCTGTGGACATGGATGGGCACCTTGATCGAGGGGTCCTCGGCCAGAGCCTGGACGGCACCGAATCCGCAGGTGATGACGTCCACCATGAGCTCGGTGGCACCCCACCCCTGCACCTTCTCGGCCAATTCCACGATCCTGTCGCCACGGGTGCTGACGTTGATGGCATGCATCATCAGGTGACCCTCATCCTTCAGAAGGTCCAACGCCTCCGCGACGGCCACGGTGCGCTCGTCGATGGGGCAGAACGCCTGGTCCACGAGGGTCTCGTCGTCCTTGGAATTGGTCAATCCCCCGGAACCGGCCTCGTAGACGTACTGGGCGGTCCTCTCGGGATCGAGACCTATCTTGGGCTTCACGATGGTCCCCACCAGGGGCTTCTCGGGACGTCCAAGGAGCTCCCTGATGCCCTGTGCGCCGAATTTCGGACCCTTGAACTGGGAATTGATGGAATCGGGGAAGGACACGTCCTCCAGTCTGACACCCTTGAGGGAACCCAGTCCGAACAGGTTCCCGGCGATGACGCTGAGGATCTGCGGAACGGAACCCACCTCCACGGAAAAATCCTCCACGGGGAACTCCACGACGACCTCGTCCCCTTCGATCGAGACGACGCGTGCACCGAGCGTGTCGAAGATCTCGTCGTCCAGGGTAGAGATGCCTGTCCATGTCCCGGTGGACTGCTCCGCGGCGAGTGCCTCGGCGGCCTTCTCCATGGGCAGGTCCGTGGTCACGCGGTATTTGCAGACGACGTATTCGTTGTAGTCGGGTTCCTCATCAAGATGCAGATGCGATTTCTGTGCCATTCCAATCATTCCTCCCCGAACACGGAGTATCCCAGCTGACTGACCATCACGCCGTAAACGGCGGCAGGGGCCATCAGTCCCAGTTCGGTGATTATACCGTCTATGTGCGATGCGGGGGTGCAATCGAAGACCGGGTTGAACACCCTCACTCCCTCCGGCAGGTCGCCGGGGGCGATTATCTCCGAAACCTCCCTCTCCTCGATCTTCACCATCTCCCCGGAAAGCGTCATCGGGGAGAACTTGTAGGTCTCGCTGCAGACATAGAGCTGCACACGTGCCTCGTGGGCGGCCAATGCGACCATGGATGTGCCCACCTTGTTGATCAATGCGCCGTGGGATGTTATCGTATCTGCACCCACGAACACCTTGGTGACGTGTTTCATGACGCTGTTGACCACGCTGTCGATGATCAACGTGACATCCACCCCGGCCTCGGACAGGTCCCTGACGGTCAGCAGACCCTGTCTCCACGGACGGGATTCGGTGGCGTAGACCCTGAACCTCTTGCCCTGCCTGTGCGCCTCGATTATCGCGCCTATGGCGGCACTGCTGTTGCAATGGGTGAGGATCACATCCCCGTCCTCGATCCTGTTGGCACCGATGCGCGCGATGGCCTTGACGGCCCCTTCGGAACGTGTGATGAACGCATCCGCGTTCCGGATAACGACCGCCCTGACCCCGTCCACCGTATCGGCATCCTCGACACCGAGGAGGGTCGCATGGACCCCGTTCCACAGCGACACCGCGGTGGGACGGGATGCTATGAGGATATCCGCGGACTCCTTCAAACCCTTCCTGAAGTCCTCCAAATCATCGCCGGGATATGCCCTGGCGTAATCCCTCATGGCCGCCGCCCCTGCACGGGCTATGCGTCCCGCTCCGCGTATGGTCATATCGGTGATCTTCTGAGCCGTATCGGTTACCATGTCTGCCACGGGTTATGAATCCTTGACTACCGTTATAATAGGAACGGTGGGAATATCCGCGGTTCACGTACCCATGCTCATGCGGACGTCCCCCTCCATCAGGAGAATCAGCATGAAGACCGATACGAACAGGTTGGCCAGGGATGATGCCAACACCGTCAGCGACCATGCGGATGCCAGCAACCCGGGGATCGAGGACAGTGCGGACGCCAGGGATGCCAGGGCCATGAGGGCGAAGGCGACGACCAGCAGATACCACAGGATGCGGTCGACGTTCTCGCGTCTGTGGGAATCGAGCCTGCGTGACACCCAGAAGACGACCAGTCCGAAGACGAGATTCACCGTCACCGTGAACAAACCGAATGCGATGGATGACACGGCGGACACGATCATCGTGATGCCTACCACCCGGACGTATTTCGAGAGCATGACCATGCTCGCATACGGCGAACGGCGGAACTCCATTCCGAGCCTCAGGAACAGCACCGCGCAGACGGCCTGCCCTATGCCGGACAACAGGAGGCCCCTGAAGGCATGGTGGGAGAACGAACCGACTATGGCGGAAATGGCGTCGATGAATCCGACGATGGCGATGACGACGAGGGCCGTGCCGAGGTTCGCGGAATCATCGAGGAATGCCATGGTGAGTCAATCGGGATTCGCGGTATAAAACAGGGGTGGTCCCCGAAGGGACCCAAGGGGTTTGATTCGTTCGTTATTCTTGCAATCCGATCGGAATCACATTCCCATCTGCTTCTTGACGTCTGCGTCGAAGAGCAGGAGAAGCATGAAGACAGCGACGACGAGGCTGCTGACGGTGACGAGGACATTCATGAGGATGGTCAGGATGTCGCCGTTGAAGACACCGAAGATCGCAATGATGGATCCGAGGGCTCCGAGGATGAAGAGAACCAGGAGGACGATCCAGATGATCTTGTCGAAGGTGTCCTGGGAGTTGTCGTTGATCCTCTTTCCAATGAGAACGATGATGATACCGATGATGATGCTGACGATACCGGATCCGATGTCGTTGACAAGGCCGAAGACTCCACCGATGATGTAGATGAGTCCGTTGACCATGACGAAGTTGGCAAGGATATCGATTTTGGACATTCCATCGCGAACGCTCCTACCGAAGTAGAAGTACAGGACTGCACTGAGAAGACCGCCTACTCCGACGAGGATGGCGCCGATCTTGATCTCGTCGGCAGTGAAGGCATCGGCGAGGGCAATGATTGCACCGATGATCTCAATGACGGCAAGCACCATAAATGCGAGACCTGCATTCTTAGGGTTATCAAAGAATGACATGAGATTCAATAGAAGCACATCCCCATATAAACCTTACTAATTGCTTATATTAAACATCTAAACTTTTTTAATGATACAAAAAGTATTCATAATGTTTTAAAAACCATTTTTAATACGAATAATATTTATATCACATATGTAACATATATTATAATCAATAATTATGAATTCCAGAAGCAATTATCGAATCAGGGACACCTCCCGATCCTCATCTGAGAACGACGTCACGTACTATGCGACGGACCTCGTCCAGACCGTATGAGAGATACACCGCACCCAGGATCGCCTCGAAGGAATCCGCCCTCATGTTCTCCTCGATGCTCTTCGCACCGTTGCGGCCCGTGTGTCCTCCTCCGACCCTCATGATGCCGTCTAAGTCGAGACCGTACGAGAGTATCCTCTCGGACAGCATCCTGTTGGCCACCTTGTCCTGTTTGAAATCGGTCATGGCACCCTCCGCGAGATCTGTCTCCGAATACACCACCTCGCAGACCACGAACTCCAGTATCGCATCCCCCAGGAACTCCAGCCTCTCGTAGGACTCCACCTTCCTCGGAAGGGGTTCGTTGGCGGCCTCGTTGGAATAGCTGTCATGGGTGAGTGCGGCACAGAACAGCTTCAACGCATCCTTCGGAACCCCGCGGTAATTGAACGGCGGTTTGGCCAGGAAAACGCGGACACCCATCTCGAACTCGGACTCCATGACCCGCGATACGACGGATCCCCTATAAGACATGCGGACAGGAGGGGGATCATTCTAAGAAACACGTCTGACTGTGACAGGTTTTATCTAATCCATGACGATGCGAGCATCATGGCCCCCAAGAAACGTCTGAGAATGAGAGGAGTCAAGCACACCTCCAAGAGACTGGAGGACGACCTCCTGGAACGCTCCCGCACACTCGCCGCCAATCCCGGCCTGATCAGACCGGCATGCGCGGGGAACTGCAGGAAGTGCGTGTTCGACAAGCCGTTCAAGTCCATAGACGGACTCCGCGGAATCAGGAACGATCCCGACGCCCTCATCAAGGAGGCCTCACGTTTCGGAGGGGACGACCTGGTCCGTGCCTATGCCGGAACCATATCCCTTGCCGCCGCGGGTTCCGTACCCCTTCTCGCCACCGCCACCCTGGGCACGGAGAAGATCTCCTATGCCGTCAGGGGGACCGTGAAGGCGGACAAACTCATCGGATGCCAGTACTACGACGACCCCCGCATCAGGATGCTGCTCTACAACGACATCATCAGGAAGAACAAGCTCCACCTGTACTCCTTCGGGGAGAACATCGTGTGTTCGGACAAACCCAACATGCCCGAGGACTTCCTCTACGACGCATTCTGGGAGACCCCCTACGAATTCCATGACGACGGCATCGCATGCGGCCACGACACCTCCGCCGTCCTGGAGATCGAGGTCAAATCCCTCGGACAGACCATCCGCATCTGCGACGGATGCGCCAAGGACGTCTCGACCCTCTCGTTCATGGCCGGCAGGATCGCCGCCGTGGACCCTCTGGACGACATAACCGTCAGGGTCAGACACAAATACCACAAACCCGGGGAGAAGGATTACGTGGAGATAACCGGGGACGACCTCAAGAAGTACATGTTCGGGGCGACCTCGGACAAATCCCTCATCTCCTCCATCAAAAGGACCAAGATGGGCGACTTCAAGGAGGGGTCCGCCGCATACGTCATCGGCAACAGGAACTACGGGGACTCCGTGGGCGAATTCCTATCGGCCCTCGAAGGCGAGGACGACGAGCTCAGGACCCTCAGGAGGTTCCTGGAGGAGAACCCCAGGGCCATCATGATCAAGACCCCCAGGGCCATCGAGGCTCTGAACGCGGTCTGGGAATCCGACTGGAAGACCATCCTGGTGATCCACACCGACGAGAAGACCGCGAACGCCATGGGCGACGTCTCCAAGACCCACCCCTCCACCGCATTGAAGGACGCCTACGACAGATTCATCATGTCCGACATCGCGGAGGCCCTTCCGGAATTCAAGAAACCCGGACCGGTCACCTCCACCGCGGACAGGCTCGCCAAGGCGTACAAGGTCGGCGGTCAGAAGATGATGCTCGAAAGCATCCAGAAGAACACGTTCAAGGACTCCAAGTCCCGCATCGTGGGTGCGGCGTTCCTCATGGCCACCGGCCTGAAGGAGATGCCGTTCAAACTCACCGATTCCGAGAGGGAGTTCGCGGAATACCTCACACCCTTCGCCAACAACGTGGCATCCGCCACCGCACAGGGTTACACGGATGCCATGAGGACCCTTCTCACCGCGAGCGGTTGCGGCGAGAAGGTGTGATCCTCACATCCACGACATAATGGGAGACGGACGGGGCGAAGGATTTCACCTCGCGGATTGCGAGGATCTCGTACCCGTCCTCCCCGCAATTTCCATCGAATATCGATTTTATCCTGTCCCTGTACTCCCCGACGTAGAACGTGTCGTGGTAATGCAGTATACCCCCGTCCTTCACCATCTCCAACGCCTTGGGGATGAATTCGGAGGTGGTCTGGACATATCCCATGAGGATACGGTCCGCGAAATGCCTGCCGCAGAGTGAACGGTTGTCGGCCAGGATCGGTATGACCACGTCGTCCACATCGTTGTCCTTGACGTTACGGACGAGGAACTCGTACGATTCCGGATTCTTCTCGCATGCGAAGACCCTCCTGGCGCCGGAGAACTTCGCCAGAGGGAGCGTGAAATATCCTATTCCCGCGAACATGTCGACCACGGTCTCCCCCGTGCAATCCAGATTGCGCATACGCATGCGTTCATCGGTGTTTCCGGATGCGAACATCACCTTGGTGACATCGAAACCGTACCTTATCCCGTTCTCCAGGCGGACCGATTCTGTTTCGGTTCCGTATATGATCTCCATGCTGGGCTGTCTGAACTCCCCGGAGACGCCCCTCACATCGGCACATACGGTCTTGGCACCCAGAACCTCCGCATAGGTCCTTCCGATGAGATCGCTGTAGGGTCTGCAACGTGGATCCATGCGGACTATCACGATGTCCCCGACGAACTCCCAACGGGTGGGTACGATCCCATGCAGCTCCGGGTGATCGGACAGCATGTCCACGATCCTCTGCTGGGGGCTCCTGCGGTCCAGTGTGTGCGCATCCCCCTCCATGGTCTCGAAACCCAATCCCCTGACATGTTCCAATGATTCGGGAAGGATCGGGACGTAACGGTATCCGGAATCGCGACCTATCTTCGCATGGAGGTCCACGTGACCCTCGGACATGAGGGACCTTATGACGGGTCCGGCCTCGGACGTCGGGATCCTCGCAAAAACCACTCTCTTCAGAATAAACACCTCAACAGCAAAGGAACGGCCGAAACGGCCGCGGCCGGGCGACGGAACATCTCCCTTACGACCGTGCTCGGATGATCCAGGTCGATCTCGTCCAATATCGCACGGACATCGTCGCGGGACGCGTACCTGCCCGCGTGGATCAGATCGTCGTCGCTGAGCCGGACGAACATCCTGCGCAGCATCATGCCCTTGTTCAACTCCCCGACGAAATCGGACCTGCAGCGTTTCTCGTAGGACGAAAGGGTCTTGGCGGAGAGGTCGTCGGATGCCAATGCGTCCGTAAGGACGTCCGCAAGTATCGGGGCGGCCTTGAATGCGGGATGCAGACCCCCTCCTGAGACGGGCTTCACATGGCATGCGGCATCCCCTATCAGGAGACACCGGTCCCCGTACATGATCCTGCGGCCACCGACCGGTATCTTCCCGCAGTATCTCCTGATGATCCTGTCCTCTCCGCCGTTCGATCTCAGAAGATGCTTCAAATAATCGTTCGGAGGGCCGGCGGACCATGACGTGCACAGACCCGCACGGGTGAACTCCCCGCAGGGGATCTCCCATGTGAAGAATCCCGGCGCATACTCCGAACCCAGATGTATCCTGAAAAGGTCCTGGTTGTCCAATTCGACCCTCACATCGGCCTGGATCCCACGGAGGTACTCCTTCGGTTGGTTGTCCCCGAGGGATGCGGACACCATGGAGCTGTGCCCGTCGGCACCGACGATGCAACGACAGGACCTCTCGGCCTTGGTCGACTTCACCGAAACGGAATCCCCTCCGAAGACGACCTTCGAACAACGGTCGGAATAGGAGAACTCCGCACCCGCGTCCATGGCGGCGGCGGCCATCTTGGAATCCAGGTCGGAACGGTCCACGGCACGCGCCTTGGGTCTCTTCGAACGTACGATGACGGAGGTCCCGTCGGGGAAAACCACCTCCGCGCCGTAAAGGGTGTTTAGGACGTCCGGGGAGACCCCGGACATCCTTATCACGTCGTCGCTGATGAGTCCCGCGCATTGCATGGGCACACCGGAGGTCTCGTGTTCCTCCAGCACCAGGACGTCGTGGTCCCGTGCCAGCAGGGCGGCGGTCCTGCTACCTGCGGGGCCGCCCCCCACCACCACGGTGTCGATCATGTTCGTCCCCGTGATCAGTTCTTGGACTTCTCGTAGTCCGCGATGAACTTGGCGATTCCCTCATCGGTCTTGGGGTGTTTGACCATGTTCTTGAGGGTGTCGTAGGGGATGGTGGCGATGTCGCACCCGGTCAGGGAGGCATCCAGAACGTGGGCGGGTCCGCGGATGGATGCGGCGATGACCTCGGTCTCGATTCCATAGTTCTCGAAGATCGCCATGGTCTGGGTGAGGAGGTCGGATCCGTACTGTCCGATGTCGTCCAGGCGTCCGATGAAGGGGGAGACGAATGCGGCTCCGGCCTTGGCTGCGAGGAGTGCCTGGAGAGGGGAGAAGATCAGAGTGACGTTGACCTTGATTCCCTCGGAGGAGAGGATCTTGGTCGCCTTGAGGGTCTCCACGCACATGGGCAGTTTGACGTTGATGTTGGGGTGGATGCTGGCGAGCTCGCGGCCCTCCCTGACCATCTCCTCGGCGGTCATGGACATGGCCTCGGCGGAGATGGGTCCGTCGACGATCTCGGCGATCTCCCTGACACGGGTCCTGACGTCGACGCCCTCTTTGGCGATGAGACTGGGGTTGGTGGTGACACCGTCGAGGATCCCCCAGCTGTTGATCTCCTTGATCATATCGAGATTGGCAGTATCGATGAATATCTTCATTTTCAAACCTTCCTTGAAATGGATTTCCTGATTGCTTCGACGATGTCGTCGGTGGTGAGATGGTATTTCTTCATCAGATCGGCGGGTTTTCCGGATTCACCGAAGGTGTCCCTGGTTCCGACCATCTCTATGGGAACGGGTTTGTTGACGCACAGACACTCCGCCACGGCGGAACCGAGACCGCCCAGGATGCTGTGCTCCTCCGCGGTCACGCAGCACCCGGTCTTGGACACGGATGCGACGAGGGCTTCGGAATCGAGGGGTTTGATCGTGGCCATGTTGACGACCTCAACGGAGATCCCTTCGGATCCGAGGATCTCGGCGGCCTCCATGCAGTTGGTGACCATCTGTCCGCATCCGACGAGGGTCACGTCGGAACCCTCCTTGAGGATCTTCGCCTTTCCGATGACGAATTCGGTGTCCTCGGGCATGATCGTGGGGAATTCGGAACGCCCCATCCTCATGTATACGGGACCGTCGTACTCCGCTATGGCCTTGGTGGCGGCATACGCCTCGTAGGCGTCGGCGGGGGATATGACGGTCATGTTGGGAAGTGCACGCATGATGGCCATGTCCTCCAGGGCCTGGTGGGACGCCCCGTCCTCACCGACACTGATTCCGCAGTGGGTTGCGACGATCTTGACGTTCATACGGGGGTAGGCGACGGCGAGCCTGATCTGCTCCCAACACCTCCCGGTGGCGAAGACGCCGAACGTGGATGCGAAGACGGTCTTTCCGGATGCGGCGAGACCGGACGCTATGCCGATCATGTTCTGCTCCGCGATTCCGACCTCCACGAACCTCTCGGGGGCCACGGATTTGAAATCGGAGGTCTTGGTGGAACCCGCGAGATCGGCATCGAGCACGACGATGTCGGGGTTGCTGGCTGCAAGGTCCTTGAGGGCCTTTCCGTAATAGTTGCGCTGTGCGAGCTTCTGACCGGTCATCTGATGACCTCCTCGAGTTCGGCCACGGCCTTGGCGAGCTCCTCGTCGTTGCATGCCTTGCCGTGGAATCCCACATTGTTCTCCATGAAGGAGACTCCCTTCCCCTTGACGGTGTTCATTATGATGACCGTCGGGTTCTTCTTCGAAATGGATGCCTTGTCGATGGCATCGAGAATCTGACGTACATTGTGGCCATCGACGATTATCACGTTCCATCCGAAAGCCCTCCACTTCTCGGGAAGGGGGTCCAGACCGATGACGTCCTCGGTGTTGCCCACGATCTGCAGACGGTTGCGGTCCACGAACGCGATGAGGTTGCTGAGTCCGTGATGACGTGCGAACATCGCCGCCTCCCAGTTCTGTCCGCTCTGAAGCTCACCGTCTCCGAGAAGGCAGAACGTCTTGTACGACCTGCCGTCCATCTTGCCCGCGAGCGCGATGCCGCAGGCCATGCTGAGTCCCTGTCCGAGGGAACCGGTGGACATCTCCACTCCGGGGACCTTGCCACGAACGGGGTGACCCTGAAGGGGGGATCCGATCTTCCTGAGGCCCATGAGGTCCTCCACGGGGAAGTATCCCGACTCGGCCAATGCGGCATAGAGCACGGGTGCGACGTGTCCCTTGGAGAGCACGAACCTGTCCCTGTCCGGGTCGGAAGGGTTGGCGGGATCGTGGTTCATGACACGGAAATAGAGGGATGAGACGAGCTCGGCCGCGGAAAGCGAACCGCCGGGGTGTCCGGACGAGGCCGCATGCGTCATCTTGACCACATGAAGCCTGAGCCTGTTAGCCATGTTCTCGATGTCTGCAACGCTGTATTCCTTGTTCATGTGATCACTCGGATTCTATTCTGGGTGCGAGGAGATAGTTGACGGTGGCGTATCCGCCTGCAAGCGTGAACAGCATCTTCATGGGATAGTCGTTGTCGAGATCCATCCTGATGACGGTTCCGGAGGGAACTGCCTTGATGATGTTCGAGAAATAATCCAGAGGGAACATGCTGCGGACCTCCTCGTCGGTGTCCAGGTCCTCCAGGGAGGCCTTCTCCAACCTGAGGTTGACGGAATCGGTGTCGCCCTCGCAGGAAAGCTCGAACGCCTCGGGGGTCGCCCTGAGGGTTATGTGATCGGAGATCGTCTCCGCGGCACGGATGCCCTTCTGCAACTCGTCGACCTGTACCCCGATGGTCGCCGTGAGATCCAGCTTGGGGACCTTGGGATCGCTGAGCGTGGAAGTATCGATCAGATTCATGCGACGGGTTATGTTCCCGACCTTGAAGACCAGCCTTCCGTTCTCCTCGTCCTGCTACATGCGTATGGTGTCGCCGGAGGTTGCCAATTTCAGGACGGATTTGACCTTGTCGAGATCCAGGCCGATGTCGCAATCCTCGGCCTCGTATGAATCGAACGATCCCTTGCCGACCTCCACTTCGACCATGCCCACATGGGCCGCATCGACAGCCCTGAGGACCACGCCTTCGGGCGTGACCGTGAGCTTGACCTCGTCGATGAGGGTGGAGATGATGTTCACGAGACCCTTGAGCGTCTCGGATTTCAACTCTGCGCGGAACATGTAGCCACACCTACTCAATACTCTCTCCAGGAGTGGTTGCACTTGCAGCAACGATAGATCCTGGTTTCAGGCTCATCCGCGGCACGGGTCTGCCTGATGACGAAATAAGCCTCGGTGTGTCCGCACTCGGGACACGGGATACGGGTCTTGGGAAGGGTCGCCACATTCTGAGTGATGACGGTGGTCTCCTTGTCGATGACCTCGTCCTTGAAACCCTCTCTTCCGCCTGCACTCTGGGTGGCACCACAGGAATTGCACTCATACACCCCATTTCTGGGGAACATCATTGAACCACAGGAACAAAACACGTCAGAACCTCAAATTCGACATTGTGAGTTGATATAAAATCATTATCTGAGAAAAACGTCGAAGTGGCGTTCGATCGGGATGCCGAGGGACCCGTAGGGTCCCTGCCGGCATCATTTGGAAGTGTTCTTCTTCTTTTTCTTGGGCTTGGACGGCTTCATGTTGGCCTTCACCAGGGTCGCGATCTCATTGGCCTGATCGTGACCGTCCGTGACCTCCGAGTCACGATAGTGAAGGATGGTCCAACCCTCGGTCGAAAGAGACTCGACGACCATGGGGTCGAGATCGGTCTCGCAGACGTATACGGCCACCTTCCCCTTGACGAATGCCACGGGGATGCAGTGCTCGCCGTAGGAACGTCTGCACCTGAGGCCCTTGTTCCATGCGGCCCTTCTGACCAACGCCTCGGGGGAATGGTCCGTGTAGATGTCGCCCTCGGGGTTGATTATCGCCTCCATGGGATCTACGGACGATTCCGCCCCCTCACCGGCCCCCTTCGGAACAGTTCCGCCCTCCACATCATCGGATGCGGATTCAACCGCGTCGCCTTCGAGATCTTCGGCGATGGGGGCCCCCTCCTCGACCGTGCCTGGGGTTTCGGCATCCGGGCCATCGGATACGGCCTCCTCGCGGGCAGGGCCACGGTCCTCGGACCCATCCGCCTGGGAGGCCTCCTGATCCGACATGGCATCCTCGGGAGCTTCCGGAGAAGCGGTTGTGGAGCCGTCGCCTGCGACCGTCTCCTCGATCCCGTACCCTGCTGCATCGTCATCCGGGACCCCTTCGGAATCGCCTTCGGGGGCCTCCGAAGATTCCGCGCCACCCGCATCACCCGAAAGGGAGGCCTGCGTTTCGGATTCCTCGTCGGGGGATTCACCTGCGACAGAAGACGCCTGAGTCTCCTCGGACTCTGGAACGGATTCTACCTCGACATCGTTGTTTTCGGGGTTTTCAACATGTTTTTCGACATTGTTTTCAACAATGGACTCGTCTTTCGACGGTTCCTGCACTTCCTGTTCCGAAACCACAGGCGATTCGCCCACGACACCGTCGTCGTGAACGTCACCATCGTCCCGGTCATCGGAAGCGCTCTCGGATTCGAGGAGGGATCCGTCTTCGACATCGTTCCCATCCACGGGTTCGTCCTTCGACGTTTCCTGCGGGGGGACCTTTGACGACTCCTCCGGGGATCCGGCGACCGGAACCTCCTCGGGGGTTTCGGCATCGGACACGGGATCGGATGCAGCGTCGTCATCGGAGGGAGCGATCTGTTCCCCTTCCGAAAGTACTTCCATACCGTCATCCGAATCCTCGACATCGTTGTTTTCGGGGTTTTCAACAGGTGATTCCATATCCTTTTCATCGATTGGATCGTCTTCAATGGTTTTCTGTACATCCTGTGCGGAAACCTCGGTCGATTCTTCCACGGGATCCACCACATCGACGTCGGAGGCATCCTCTTCGGCCCCGACATGGGGGGATGTATCGGATACGGGAGCCGTTTTTTCATCGATATCGTTGTTTTCGGGGTTTTCAACCTGTTTTACCACATCGTTTTCATCAGTGGATTCGAAATCCATGGAATTCTGTACATCCGACACAATGGCTTCGGGAGTCGTGACAACCCCTTCGTCCATCGTGGTCACAGCATCGGATTCGGGAACCTGCGGGGTCGTTGCAGCCCCGTCAACTGTCTCCTGCGGCGTCTCCTCCGGGTCCTCGGGATGACGGATCCTTCCGACATCGCGGGACAGGACCAGCCTCTTCATGAAATCGTCATTGAAGGTCTGTTTGACCTCGACCGGAGATTCCGTCTCGACCTTCTCAACGGGTTCGGGTTTGACCTCCGGCCTGGGAACGGGTCCAGGCATGACCTCGGTACGCGGGACCTCTTCGGATTTCTTCTCGGTTTGGACCATCTGGACGTCTGTTTTGGGAAGCACGACCTTCCTGACGGGTCTGGAAACCTTCCCTGCGACATCCTTCGCATCCTCGGGCTCGACGACGTCTCCATCACCGGTCGCAGCGGGTTTCACGGGCCCCTCGGAATCCATTCCGACAACGAGCTCCACGGATTCGGATGACTGTGCATCGGGCGAACCGGACAGATACCACCAGATGCTTTGAAGGGCCATCGATGCGGCGAACGCCATGTACATCACGGCCCCGGGGACGGAGCCGCCAATCGCAAGGACGAGAACGACCGCCGCAAGGACCGCGATGACCGCCTGTATGAGGACCACACCCTTCGCATTCAGGGTCCATGCCTCCAGGACGAATGCGACCATAGATACGACACAGAGTATCCTGACGACCATGGATATAGATTCCAGGGAATCCCCCATGAACGGCATCGCTATGCAGACCGCACCCAACACGGCCACGGATATGCCGGATACACGACCGATGAAGTTCGAACCTTTGGCCAATACGGATGCCGCACAGACCACGGTGACCACCCCCGCACCCATCAGCAGATGGAGTACCGGATCGCCGCTCTGAACGGTACCCTCCCCGGTGACGGCCATGAATCCTGCCACCAGGAATACCGCGGCAGACAATATGCCAGCTGCCACGGATAACGTCCTGTAGAATGCTCCCATGCCCGCATGCATGACATGACGGGATTTAAACCTTAGACGAGGTGGGGGACTCCTTCCCGCCATGCCACACCCGATTCGACCCGTCACGGGGACTGTCTGACCACGGGGGGTCACCGACAATGGATGGCACCGACATGGGTGAAACATCCATCCTCGTGGAGGATGTTGACGAAGTTCTAAATATTACATCCCGTCTAGTGTGAATTACCTATATAACGCGAGGTCCGGAGAGGCCCGCGTCATCATCACGTTCGAGAGGGATTTGACCCTCTTTCACAAAGTCCTCCCGAAAAGAGGCAAATTACGAAAAGGAGCTGATTGACAGTGGAAATGAAATTCACATTCCTGGGCGGTGCGGACATGGTCGGCCGCATGGGGATGACGATGGAAGGTGACGGCATGACCGTCCTTGTGGAATACGGGTTGAGTCCCACGAAACCCCCTGCATTCCCCATAGATGCCCCGCACGTCGACTACGCGTTCCTCACGCACGCACACCTCGACCACTGCGGAATGATCCCCCAGGTCTGCGGAAAATACAGATGCGACCTGTTCACCACCCCCCTCAGCGCGGAGATCGGGGAGATCATGATGTACGACACGCTCAAGATCGCCAAGGCGGAGGATTACGTCCAACCCTACACCACGGGCGACATCGAGCGCACCATGGAGGCGGTCATCCCCATGACCTACGACGACGAGATCACCATCAACCATGTCGATGTCGCCATGCTCGATGCGGGACACATCCCCGGAGCCGCCATGTTCGACTTCCAGAAGGATGTCAGCACCCTTTACACGGGAGACATCCACACCGAGACCCAGAAGCTCGTGTACGGCGCCAAACCCCGCGACTGCACCAACCTCTTCATCGAGGGAACCTACGGCGGTCGCAACCACCCTCCGCGCAAGGAGACCGAGAAGGCGTTCCTCGCCAAGGTCGAGGAGGTCCTCGACCGTGGCGGCACCGTGTTGATCCCCTGTTTCGCAGTCGGAAGGACCCAGGAGATCATGATGCTCCTGAAGGACCTGGGCTACGAGATGTGGGTGGATGGAATGGGAAGATCCGTCACACGCCTGTTCCTGGATTACCCGGAATACATCCGCGACATCAAGAGCCTGAAGGCGGCCAAACGCAAATTCAACGAGGTTCGCAACAGCGGAACCAGGGATCTTGCGAAGAAAGGCGAGATCATCGTCACCACCGGAGGAATGCTCGACGGAGGACCCGTCCTCGCATACCTGAACTACCTCAAGAACGACCCCCGCAGCGCCATCCTCCTGGTCGGATACCAGGCGGAGGACACCAACGGAAGGATGCTCATGGAACAGGGATGCGTGAAGATCGACGGAGAGATCGTGAAGATCGAATGCGAACTCCAGAAATACGACTTCTCCGCCCATGCCGACCACCAGCAGATCGTGGACTTCATCAAGGGATGCGACCCCGACAACGTCATCATGATGCACTCCGAGAACCGCGAGGCGTTCATAGACGACCTTTCCGACTACAACCTCATCCTTCCCGAAACCGGAAAGAGTTTCACCCTGGACGTGTGAGCATGAGGCTGACCGCATACCTCGAACAGGATATCGGCAGAGGGGATGTCACCACCGAACTCGTGGTGCCCGACACCGACGGCACCGCCAACGTGATCTGTGAACAGGATTGCGTGGTCGCAGGACTCGAGGAGGCGATGGATCTGTTCGGTGCATTCGGAGTGGACTGCATCTCGCTCGTCGACGACGGTGACAGGGTCCCCGCCGGAACGAGGGTGCTGTCCCTTTCGGGACCCCTCAGGAGCATCATCACGGTCGAACGCACCGCACTCAACATAGTCATGAGGATGAGCGGAATCGCCACCGTGACCGCCGATGCGATCGGAAGGACGGGAGGGGACGTCATCGTCGCAGCCACCCGCAAGACCACCCCCGGATTCGGAGACCTCGAGAAGAAGGCGGTCCACATCGGGGGAGGGGACACCCACAGGTCCTGCCTGGACTCGATGATTCTCGTGAAGGACAACCACATCCGTGCATGCGGAGGCGTCAGACAGGCCATGGGGAGGGTATCCAAGGCGTCATTCTCCATCAAAGTGGAGGTGGAGGTGGACAATGTCGAGGATGCCGTCGTCGCAGCGGAGATGGGAGCGGACATAATCATGGCGGACAACATGGGACCCGAAGGCACCGGTGCCGTCAGGGATGCGGTCAAGGCCGTCAACGACAGGATCCTCATCGAGGCATCTGGAAACATCACTCCCGGAAACGTTGCGGATTACGTCGGGAAGGCCGACATCGTATCGATGGGATGGCTCACCCACTCCGCACAGGCGATACACTTCTCCCTTGACATCAACTGAGACGGGCCCGGAAGGGCCCCTCTCAACTTTTTTCTATGAGCTTGTTCATCAAAGGGACATGGCATTGAATCTCGAAGAATACCAGTGCGAGTTCTGCGGAAAGACCTGCACGAACATCGTCTATGCTGCGTTCGTCTGCGACAGCGACGAATGCATCGAGAAGGCCCGTCTCGCCCGTGGAGGGCCCGGCGGACACATGAAGAGGAAGGCGGAGGGGCAGCCCATCATCCCCATAGACCTCGAACCCGCTATCGAAGAGAACAGGAAATTGTGACACCTCGGGTAACCCCGATCATGGAAGATCGGAACCCGTTCAAATTTTACAGAAAAACAGTGTTTTGAGGGGGAGGTCCTCCCCCTCGTTTTCATTGAAGTTTGAAGGAATCAGTGTCTGAAGACACGGCATCCGGTGAAGACCATGGCCATTCCATGCTCGTTGGCGGCCTGGATGACCTCCTCGTCCCTGATGGATCCACCGGGCTGGATAATCGCGGTGACTCCTGCTGCGGCGGCCTCATCCACACCATCCCTGAAGGGGAAGAATGCATCGGAGGCCATGACGCAGCCCTCGGTGGGCTCGTTGGCCTTCATGGAGGCGATCTTGGCGGAATCGACACGGCTCATCTGACCGGCTCCGATTCCGACTGCACGCTCCCCCCTGACGTAGACGACTGCGTTGGAGGTGACGTGTTTGGCGAGCTTCCATGCGAACAGGAGGGCATCGATCTCGGTCTGGGTGGGTGCACGCTCGGTGACAACGGTGAGGTTCTTGGGGTCGATGACGACGTCCTCATCGGTCTGGATGAGCATTCCGCCCTGGACCTTCTTCATCTTGAACTCCCTGTGCTTGGCGGAGGGGCAGATGGGTGCATTGGTCCTGAGGAGACGGATGTTCTTCTTGACGGTGAGGATCTCCACGACGCCCTCGTCGTAATCAGGGCAGATAACGGCCTCGACGAAGTGCTGGGAGA